>DASTOJ010000032.1:0-4294 GCA_035762565.1 Candidatus Methylomirabilota bacterium
ATCAGGGCGGGGTCGACGACCTCGGCGCGCATCTGGACCAGGAGGTCGGTGCCTCCGGCCAGGACGCGCGCGTCGCCCGTTGCTCCCGCGAGCAAGGCTACTGCCCCTTCCAGCGTCTCGGGTGCTTCGTAGCGCATGAGCTGATCTCGCCTTCCGTCTGGTGGTGATTGTGCCCGTCATCGAGTGTACGGCCGACGTCGAGCCCCCCGCCCTCGCGGCCACGAGACCTTCACGGGTGATCGAGGAGCGGCACGGCTTTGCCGGGGCGCGACGAGCCTCGGGGGATGTGGGGGGATGTCGGGGCCCCCACTCAACTAGCGAGCAGGAGCCGGACGGCGTGGAGGGCGGTGATCGCGGTGGGACAGTCGCGCGGAGGCCAGCAGCGGCCGGGGTCCATCAGGACGGCTCGCAGGCCGGCGGCGCGCGCGCCCAGCACGTCGATCGAGTAAAGGTCGCCGACGTAGGCGGCCTCGTGGGCGCCTACGCCCGCGCGGTCGAGGGCGAGCTGAAAGATGCGGGGATCGGGCTTCTCGACGCCGACCTCGGAGGAGTCGATGACGAAGTCGAGGTGGCGGAGGAGATCCAGCCGGCCGAGGATGTCGGCCACGGTGCCGTTGGAGTTGGAGATCACCGCGGTGCGCAGGCCGGACGCGCGGGCCAGCGCCAGGGCGGCGTCGGCCTCGGGCTCGAGCGCCGTCCACAGGCCCCGCGGTGGGTCGTAGCTCCGGCGCCACGTGTCCAGCGCCGCCACCGTCGCGCCGTCGCGGACGCCCAGCTCGTCGAGGATGTAGACCAGATAGCGATGGCCCGTGTCGGGGTGCTCGGTCGAGGCGCCGGGCTGCAGCGAGGCGTCGAGCCGCACCCGTGCGCGCCACTCGGCGCGCTGCACGTCACCGGCGGTGGCGGCGACGCCGTGCCGCCCCAGCGCTCCGGCGATCGCCGCGTCGTCCATGCGGATGAGCGTGTTGCCGGCGTCGAAGAAGACGGCGCGGACGGGCGCGCTCAGGGGCCGCCCCGCACCGTGAAGTCGAACTGCGCCTCGACGATGTGCCCGTCCACCGAGAGCACGCGATACTTCACCGTGTAGATCCCCGCCGGCAGCGGCGGTACGCCGACCGAGAGCCGCTTCGCCTCCGCCGGCCCCACCGCGACGTCGCCAGCGTCCACCCGCTTGCCGTCGCGGTTCCAGACCGACACGCGCGAGTACGCCGGCTCCAGGCGCTCGTTGAACCACAGCTGCACGCGCTCGGGCGAGCGGCCGACGACCGCGCGCGCGGCGGGCGCCGCGCGCACGAGGTACGCGTGCGACCAGCCCTCGACGGGCAGCAGCAGCCACAGGGCGGCGAGAACGGTCACGGCAGGACGAGCCGGCACGAGGGCCACTGTATCGTTGCAACTGAAGCGGCTCAAGCGTGGTTCCGGGGCAAGGCAGCGGGCTCGGTGCCCGATCAGGCGCGGCTGGCCGTCGACGCCGCCGGGCAGGGCGTCGTCGTCGGGGAGGATTCGACGGCCGTCCGCCGCCGGATCTTGTTACGCTCCATCGGAGAGGGCGGCCGGAGCCTCGGCCCGTCCGCACGCTCTCTCGGGCGGTCGTTCAGTCCATCACCGTCGAGGAGGCAGCTCGATGACGAAGTGGGTGTTCCGGATCGCGGCCGCGCTCGGCGTGCCGGCCCTGGCGGGACTGCTCTGGGTGGTCCTGCCGGACAGCCCGCGGCTGGCGCTCGCGCAGCACAGCCACGGATCCCAGGCCACGACTCCCGCGCCCGACAAGCCGGCGGCGGGCGGCAAGCGCGGCGTGACGATCGGCATGGACGAGCTCCACCGTGCCGGCGGCGTGCCGGCCGGCTGGCGCTTCTCCTGGCCCGACGGCGACGCCAAGAAGGGGCGCGAGGTCTTCGCCAAGCTCGAGTGCCACCAGTGTCACGAGGTGCAGGGTGAGTCCTTCCCGCCCGTCGTGCAGGACCCCACGCGCCGCGGGCCCGCGCTGGCCGGCATGGGCGCTCACCACCCTGCCGAGTACTTCGCCGAGTCGATCCTGAACCCGAACGCCGTGGTCGTCGCCGGGCCCGGCCACACGGGCGCCGACGGGCTGTCGGTCATGCCCGACTACCGCGACAGCCTCACGCTGGCCGAGACGATCGACCTCGTCGCCTACATCCGCAGCCTCACCGGCGGCGACCACGCGCACACCGACGCGGCGCCCCCGGCCGCGCCCGAGCGCGTCGTCGGCGCGTATCGCGTGCGGCTGGCCTACGCGGGCGGCGGCGACGGGCACGGACAGCACCAGCACCACCAGCACCACGGCGCCGGCGCCAAGCCCGGCGCCGGCACGAAGCACGGCGGCGGCGGCCACCTCATGGTCTTCGTAAGCGATGCGACGGCGGGCGAGCCCGTGCCCTATCTGCCGGTCACCGCCACCATCCACGCCGACGGCACGGCGCCGCGCGCGGTGCGGCTGCTGCCGATGCTCGGCGACAAGGGCTTCCACTACGGCGCCGACGTCACGCTGCCCGCCAAGACGCGGAAGATCACCGTCGCCATCGGCAAGCCTACGCTGACCTTGATGCGGGCGGCGGGGGAGCGGTTCGCCCGGGGCGCCGAGGTGAGCTTCGATTGGGGGAAGTAGCCGGGCTGTTCGCCCGCTGGCTGCACCTGGCCTCCTCGATCCTCCTCGTGGGAGGGGCCGCCGTGCTCCTGCTGGCCGGGCCGTCGGATCGACCGACGGCCCGGCGGTGGGAGTCGTGGGTGCTCGCCGCGTGCCGGGCGCTCGTGCTCATCGCGCTGGCAACCGCGCTCGCCAGCGTCGCCTTCCAGACGGCGGCGCTCGAGGGCAGCGCGCGGGCGGCGCGGGACCCCGCGGCGCTCATGCGCTTCCTCACGCAGACGCAGGGCGGCACCATCTGGCTGATCCGCGGCGGCCTGCTCTTCCTGCTCGGCGCCTTCCTGGCCCTCCGGCTGGAGATTCGTGACCGGACCGACTGGCGGGCGGCGCGCGGCGAGGTCGTGCTGCTGGGAGGCCTCGCGCTGGGCCTCGTCGCCGGGGCCGGTCACGCGGCGGCCGTCGAGCCCGGCACCGCGCTGGCCATCGCCGTCGACGTCGTCCACCTGGCCGCGGCCGGCATCTGGGTCGGAGGGCTGGCGCCGCTGGCGGTGCTGCTGTGGCTGGCCGGCCGTTTGGCCGGCGCCGACGCGCGCCCCTACGCGGTGCTGGCGGCACGCCGCTTCTCGCGGACCGCGCTCGCGATGGTTCTCGCCCTGGCGCTCTCGGGGGCGTGGAGCGCGTGGCAGCACGTCGGCAGCGTCGCCGGGCTGCTGGGGACCCGGCACGGCCAGTTCCTGCTCGTGAAGCTGGGGGCGTTTGTCGCGATGCTGGTGCTGGCCGCGCTCAACCGCCGGCTGCTTCCTGCGCTCGCGGGCGACGGCGCCACGGTGGGGCGGCCCGCCATGCGGCGGCTGAGCCGCGCGGTTGCCGCGGAGGCGACGCTGGCGCTGCTCGTGCTCGGCGCCGTGGCGGTCATGAGCGTGACGCCGCCGGCGCGTCACGAGCAGCCGACATGGCCGCTGGCGTTTCGCCTGTCGTTCGACACGCTGGTCGCCGCGCCCGACCTCAGGAGCCAGGTGTTGATCGGCAGCCAGGTCGCCGTGCTCGGCGTCGTGGCCGTCCTCGCCTCGCTGGCGCTGCGCCGGCTGCGCCTGCCGGTGCTCGCGGGCGGCGCCGTGGTGCTGGTGGCCGGCCTGGCCATGGCGGTGCCGCCGCTGGCCAGCGACGCCTATCCGACCACGTACCGCCGGCCCGACATCGCACAGGCCATCCGGAACCGCAAAGGCCATTATGTGCTGGCTCTCAAGAAGAACCGCGGCAATCTCTTCAAAGCCGCCGAAGCGCTCCTCACCACCAGCAAGACGTCTCGCGCAACCCAGCCCCCGGTCCGCGCCCATGGTCGGATCGAGCGGCGGCGGGCCATGGTCGTCCCGGCCAAGAAACTTGCTCAGCAACATGGCTTTCCCGATGTCGTTGCCATCGGATGCATCGAGAGCTGGCGCAGCACCAGCGAGGCCATGCCGAAGAAGCCCAAGGTTCGCTTCTTTCTGCTGTCCCGCAAGCTCTCCGCCAAACAGCTGCTCGAGGTCGGGCGCGCACACTGGAGCATCGAGAACAATCTCCACTGGGTCCTCGATGTCCTGTTCGCCGAAGACGCCTGCCGCAGCCGCAAGGATCATGCGCCGGAGAACCTCGCTGTCCTGCGCAAGCTCGCGATCAACATCCTGCAGACCACACCGGGACCCCAACGGA
>DASTOJ010000033.1:0-41939 GCA_035762565.1 Candidatus Methylomirabilota bacterium
TGCAGGCGCCGTCGGAGGTCGTGTGGGCGTTCCTCCTCGACCCGGCGCGGCTGGCGCCCTGCATTCCCGGCTGCGAGAGCCTCGCGGTGGTGGACGCGACGACCTACCGGGTGCGTCTCACCGTCAAGGTCGGTTTTCTCACCACGACCCAGGACGTGCGCATGAGCGTGGTCGAGGCGAAGGCGCCGCGCCGGCTCGTCGCCGAGGGCCGCGGCGAGGACACCCGGCTCGGCAGCCAGATCGACGTGCGGAACACGCTCGACCTGACGCCGGCGGGCGCCGGCGCCACGACGGTGAGCTACCGGAGCGAGGTCAAGGTGCTGGGCCGGCTCGGCAGCGTGGGCGACGCCGTCATGAAGGTCAAGGCGCGCGAGCTGGCGCGGCTGTTCGCCGACAGGGTGCACGCCGCGATCGAGGGGGCCGCGTGACGCCGGCGTCCGGACGCGCGCTCGCGTTCACGCTCAACGGGCGCGCCTGTCGCACCAGCGCGCCCGCGCACTGGACCGTCATCGATCTGCTCCGCGACGGGCTCGCACTGACCGGGACCAAGTACGGGTGCGGCGAGGGGGTTTGCGGCACGTGCACGGTCTTGCTCGACGGGGAGCCCGTCCGCGCCTGCCTGGTCCTCGCCGCGCGGCTCGACGGCCGGGCGCTCGTCACCGTCGAGGGCCTCGAGCGGGACGGCCGTCTCGCTCCACTCCAGGACGCCTTCGCGCGCGAGGGCGGCGTGCAGTGCGGCTACTGCACGCCGGGGATGCTGCTGGCCGCCACGGCGCTCCTCGCCGAGCACCCGACCCCGACCGAGCCTCAGGTGCGCGAGGCGCTGTCAGGGAACCTGTGCCGCTGCACCGGCTACGCGAAGATCGTCGCCGCCGTGCTGGCGGCGGCCCCCGGCCCGCGGTGATGCGCCTGGCCCCGTTCGAGCTGTCCGAGCCCGCCAGCCTCGCCGAGGCGCTCGGCGTGCTCGCGCGCCACGACGGAGAGTGCCGGCTCATCGCGGGCGGCACCGCCCTCGTGCCCATGCTGCGCCTGGGCCTCGCGCGACCGGACCGGCTGGTGTCGCTCCACCGCCTGCCGGGCGTCGCCGAGATCCGCGCCGCTGGCGGCGAGCTCGTGATCGGGCCGATGGCGACGCATGCGGCGGTGGGGCGCGACCGGGCGGTGCGCGCGGGGTGGCCGCTGCTCGCCGAGGCCGCCGGCCGGGTGGCGAGCCCGGCGATCCGCGCCAGCGGCACGCTCGGCGGCAACCTCTGCTACGCCGAATCGGCCTCCGACGTGGCGCCCGCGCTGCTCTGCCTCGACACCGAGGTCACGGTGACGGGCCCGGGCGGCGAGCGGACGCTGCCCCTGGCCGACTTCTTCCGCGGCTTCTACGAGACCGCCCTCGGGCCCGGCGAGATCCTCACCCGGGTCAGCGTTCCGTCGCCGCCACGGGCAGGGAGAAGCGGCTACGTGAAGTTCTGCCCGCGCGCGGCCGAGGACCGGGCGCTCGTCGGCGTCGCCGCGGTGCTCGTGGTCACCGGGGACGGGCGGCGCTGCGAGGACGTGCGGCTCGCGCTGGGCGGCGCGGCGCCGACGCCCCGGCGCGCGCGCCGCGCCGAGGCCGTGCTGCGCGGCGAGGCGCTGAGCGACGCCGCCATCCGCGCGGCCGCCGACGCCGCGGCCGCCGAGGCCGACCCGCTCTCCGACCTCATCGGATCCGCGGACTACCGCCGCGACATGGTCCGCGTCTGGGTCCGCCGCCTCCTGGTGTCCCTGCGCGAGGGGAGATGACGACCTCGAACGACCGGCGGCGGATCGACGAGCTGCTGGTCGAGCGCGGCTGGGCGCGGGACCTTCGCGAGGCCCAGGCGCTGGTGCTGCGCGGCAAGGTCCGCGTTCGCGACCGACCCGTGAGCAAGCCGGGTGTGCGGGTGCCGCTCGAGGGCGAGATCCGCGTCGTCGGGTTCAAGGGCGGCTACGTCAGCCGGGGGGGCCTCAAGCTCGAGGCGGCGCTGAGCGGGTTCGCGATCGGCGTGGAAGACCGCGTCGCCCTCGACGTCGGGGCCAGCTACGGAGGCTTCACCGACTGCCTGCTCCAGTCGGGCGCGCGCTTCGTGTACGCGGTCGACGTGGGGATCGACCAGCTGGCCCGCCGGCTCAGCCGGGATCTCCGGGTGAAGGACCTGGGCGGCCGCAACCTCTCCGACCTCGGACCGGGAGATTTCGCGGAGGGACCGCCGACGCTGGTGACGGTCGATCTCTCGTACCTCTCGCTCGGCCGGGCGCTGGCCGAGGTGCAGCGCCTCCTCGGCGCCGAGGTCGACGTGGTGGCGCTGTTCAAGCCGCTCTTCGAGGTGCACCGGCACTTCGACGTGCGGGACCCCGCGCTGTACGCGGCCGCGGCGTCGGCGATGAAGGCCCTGGCCGGCGCCCATCCGGTGTCGGGGGTGATGCTCTCGCCCGTCCGTGGCACTCGCGGCGCGATCGAGTTCTTCCTCCGGGTCGGACCCCCGCGCGGCAGTCGGGTCCCCGAGAGTGACGTCGATGCCGTGGTGGGCCAGGCCCTGGAGGCGCTGGCAAAGCCGCCGGGCGGCGGGCAGTAAACGGCGCCTCGGGATCGATCCAGCACCACGCCGGCTCGCCGTGGGCTCAAGGTCCCCATTCGCGAGGAATGGCCCAGAACTGGCGCGCAACCCGAAGATCCGTCGCGGCGCCCGAGGCCGTTCGGTAGGAGACGGCGTCACCGGGCGCGAGGTCGCGGATGGAGAGCACGGCACCGTGATCGCCGTGAATGGTTGCGGTCGTTGCCACGAGGACTCGTTGCGGCCCCGTCCGTGTTTCGAGGACCAGCGTGTTCGTGGCGAGGTCGACCGCCGTGACCAATCCCACTGCGGCGAGGAGCAAGAAGCGCCTTCCAGTCGTCATCAGGTTCCCCTCTCTGTCCTTGCCTACGGAGTCCTCCCTGATTCCGGATGAGTGATCCGAGCCGCCCGGATACTCCGTAGGCAGCAAGATGAGGGGAGAGGCCGTTGTGGCCATCGGCGACGACACAAGCTCCTGACATGGGAATACTCCGCCCTCGGCGCGGCACGTCAGCGGGCGCTCGACTGGAGGGACCGCCCGATGCCGAATTGCTCGACCGGATGCGCGACAAGGACGAGTCGGCGCTCGAGGCGCTCTACGCGCGCTACGGGCGCCTCGTGTACACCTTGGCGCTCCGGATCGTCGGCGACCCCGAGCTCGCTCGCGAGGTGCTGCAAGACACCTTCCTGCGCTCGTGGGACGGGAGAGACGCTTACGACCCCGAGCGAGGACGGGTGCCGTGGTGGCTCATGCGAATAGCCCGCAACCGGGCCATCGACCTCTTGCGGAGCCGGTCCCACCAGGCCCGCCTGCGTGAACGGGAGCCTCTCGCGCGAGGGGTGCACGAACCGCAAGCCCCGGACACCCAGGAGGTGCTTCTCGTGCGGCGAGCGGTCACAGACGCGCTACAGGGTCTCTCGACCGTGCAGCGCGAAGCCATCGAGCTCGCCTACTACGCCGGCCTCACGCAGGCGGAGATCGCGCGCGAGCTCGCACAGCCGCTCGGCACGATAAAGAGCCGGACTCGCGAGGCCATGGACCGCCTGCGTCAGGCCCTCCGACGGCTCATCGGACCAGAAGAGGGGGGCGCAACACCGTGACGGCGGAGCACGAGCGGTTCGTCGAAGATCTCGCGGCCTACGTCCTCGGGTCCCTCGAGGCCGAGGAATACCCCCGGGTCGAGGCGCACGTCGCGACGTGTACCACGTGCGCGCGCCTCGTCGCCGAATACCGCGCCGTCGTGGGGATGATGCCGGCCGGCCTCGAGACCGTCACGCCGCCCGAGGCCGCCTGGAGGGAGATCCTCGCCTCCGCCCGACGTCGGCATCCCGGGCGTCGATCCGCACCGCGCGCGATGCGGCCGAACTGGCTCCGCGCGGCGAGGTGGCCGACGGTCGCGGTGCTCGTCGCGCTCCTCGTCGTCTGGAACGTGATGCTCGAGCGCGAGCTCGCTCGCCGCGCACCCGGGCCGGCGCCCGGACCGGAGGTCGAGGCGCTCTCGCGTCGTCCCGGCCGGATCCTGATCCTCCAGGGAACCGGCACCCCGGGCGCGAGCGCGCGGATCTTCGTCGCCGTCGACGGAGGCGGCCACCTTGCGGTGAGCGGTCTCGCCTTCCTGCCGCAGGACCGCACCTACCAGCTGTGGTTCGTACGGCGCGGAGCCCCCGCAGTGAGCGGCGCCACGTTCCGGGCCGACGGATATGGCCGTGCGTGGGCGAAGGTCGCGGTCCCGGCCTCGCTCGACGACGTGAGTGCGATCCTGGTTACCCGGGAGCCGGCGCCGGGAAGCGTGGCCCCGACGGGCCCTCACCTCCTGGAGGCCACGGCTTGGCGGTAAACGGCGCCGTGGGGCGCTCTTCGCGCTGGAAGGTGATTCGGGTCATGGGCCTCACACCGCCGTCTCCCCCGACTGTCCGAGCAGGCACTTGGCGGCCTCCAGGCGCGCTCTCGTGATGTAGCTCTTCGGCGTCGTGCCCAGCTCGGTGCGGACGACGCTGGACAGCCGCTGGGGAGAGACCCTCAGCGCGTGGGTGACGCCGCCGACGGTGACGAACGGGAACTGCCTGGCCACGTAACGGACGAGGTCGAGCGTCGGCGCAGCCGGAGCAGGAGCGCCCGGTTCGTGCCGGAGCACCGTCGGGTCCGAAAAAAACCGGCGGAACAGTACAGCAACGATGCCAGCCCCGGGCTACCTGAAATCAGCAGCTTCCACGCTCTCCGCCAGGCAACGGACCGGTGAGCGATGGTAAGAAGTTGAGCGTCCTTGACCAGCACCAGCTGGCGCGTCCCCTCGATGCCGGTATGATCCAGCCAATGGATGGCATCCACCGGCGGCTCATCGCCCTGGTCTTCGCGGCCTCCTGCGCGGGCGCTCCGGCGACGGCGCAGACGCTCGTCGCCACTCCGGCGCCGCCCGGCGTGGCCACGGAGCTCTCGCAAGCCCTGGAGCGGGCCCGTGGGCGCTTCGAGGCGCGTGATCTCTCCGGCGTTCTGGCCTCGGTCTCCGAGCAGTATCGAAGCGGCGGGATGACGAAGGCCGCCGTCCACGAGCAGCTGCTCGCGATGTTCACGCTCTACCAGGAGCTGCGGGCCCGCGTCACCGTCGACCGGGTGGAGCTGGTCAACGGCGGCACGCGGGTGTACACGAGCGGGGAGGTCACGGGCCGCCTGCCGCTCGTCGGGTGGGTCGTCGTGCTGACGTGGCAGGGCGAGCCCGAAGTCGTGCGCCGCGAGGCCGCCGGCTGGCGACTGTTCGGGTTCCAGGACTGACGCGGGGAGGCGACGATGGCGGTGCGGGTCGGGCTCAACGTGTGGTCGCGCCTGGTGGAGACGACGTTCCCGTACCTGGACCGCACGGCGGCGCCGTTCGACTCGCTGTGGCTGCCCGATCACGTGCAGTACGCCGGCCACAAGGTGGCCGAGGGCTGGAGCCTGCTGGCGTGGGCGCTGGCGCGCTTTCCCGACAAGGTGTGCGGGCACGAGGTGCTCTGCAACAGCTTTCGCAACCCCGCCCACCTGGCCAAGATGGCCGCCACGCTGCAGGCGCTCTCCGGCGGCCGCCTCGTCCTCGGCATCGGCGCCGGCTGGAACGAGGAGGAATACCGGGCGTACGGCTGGCCGTTTCCGCCGACCCGGACACGCATCGGCCAGCTCGACGAAGCCATCCAGCTGATCCGCACGATGTGGACGCAGGCGCCCGCGCACTTCAAGGGCGAGCACTACCGGATCGACGGGGCGTACTGCGAGCCGCGGCCGGCGCCCTGCCCGCCGATCATGGTGGGCGGCCACGGCGAGCGCTACCTGCTCCGCGTGGTGGCCCGGCACGCCGACTGGTGGAACTACCCGTTCCGCGGGCTCGACGTCTATGCCCAGAAGCAGGAGGCGCTCAAGGCGCACTGTCGCGAGGTCGGGCGCGACTACGACGCGATCACCCAGGTCGTCCGCGTCGGCATCCTCATCGGCCACACCGAGCGCGAGGTCGAGCGCATGAAGGCGCGGCCCGAGACGCGGCCGCTGGCGGACATCCGGCTGATCGGCACGCCCGACCAGGTGACCGAGACGCTTCTCGCCATCGTCGCTCGCGGCGCCCGCTACCTGACGGTGAACTTCGCCGACGTCCCCAACCCCGAAGGCACCTGGCTCTTCGCCGCCTCCGTCCTCCCCCGCCTGAAGTGAGCGCGGCTCCCTGCCGCTCATCGTGTCCCTGGTGGCGCGGGGTGATCGGGTGTTGTATTTTCCGACACGGGAGGCGCGGCGAGGGATGACGATCGTCCAGACGGATCTGACGGGAGTGCGGTTGCATGGTCGCGGCAAGGTCCGCGACATCTACGACCTGGGCGAGCACTTCCTGATCGTGGCCAGCGACCGCCTGTCGGCGTTCGACGTCGTGCTGCCCACGCCGATTCCCGACAAGGGCAAGGTCCTGACCCAGATGTCGGAGTTCTGGTTCGGCTACTTCCAGGACCTCGTCCCCAATCATCTGGTCTCGACCCGACTCGACGACTTCCCGGCCGAGGTCCGGCGACAGCGCGCCCAGGTCGCGGGCCGCTCGATGCTGGTGCGCAAGGCCCGGGTGTTCCCGGTGGAATGCGTGGTGCGCGGCTACCTGGCCGGCTCGGGGCTCAAGGACTACCAGGAGACGGGCGCGGTCTGCGGCGTCCCGCTGCCGCCGCGGCTGCGCGAGTCCGACCGGCTGCCCGAGCCCATCTTCACGCCGGCCACCAAGGCGGAGAGCGGCCACGACGAGAACATCTCGGAGGCCGAGGCCGGCCGCCGGATCGGACGCCACACCATCGGACGCCTCCGGGACCTCTCGCTCGAGATCTACCGGCGCGCCGCCGAGTACGCGTCCGGACGCGGCATCATCGTATGCGACACCAAGCTCGAGTTCGGCGTCGTCGACGGCCGCATCACCCTGGTCGACGAGGTGCTGACGCCCGACTCCTCGAGGTTCTGGCCGGCCGACCAGTACAACCCGGGCAAGCCGCAGCCCTCGTACGACAAGCAGTTCGTGCGCGACTATCTCGAGCGGATCGGCTTCGACAAGCGGCCGCCCGGTCCCGAGCTGCCGCCCGACGTGGTGCAGGCCACCCGCGCGAAATACGTCGAGGCGCTCACCCGGCTCACGGGCCGCCCGTTGCGCGAGGCCTGACCGGGCCCGTTGACCGGGTTGTCCCTGCCACGCCTCACGGGCCGCCTGCGGCTGGGGCAGCGTCCGCCGTTCAGGCTCGCGCTGGTCGGGCTGGTGGTGCTGCTCACCGGGCTCACCGGAGCCGTCATCGGGGGCCTGGCCTGGCGCGAGCAACGCACGCGCTCCCGCGCCCTGCTCGACGCCGCCATGGCCCAGGCCGCGCGCCTGACGGCCGCCCACGCTGCCCGCGTCTTCGAGGACGCCGAGGCCACGGCGCGGCTGGGACCGCAGCTGGCGCAGCAGTGGCAGCTCGACCCCTCCGACGCCGGCGCGCTGGAGCGCTTCACGCTGAGCGTGCTGCGCGCGCACCGGCACGTGAGCTGGGTGAGCTACGGCGACCGTGACGACCGGTTCGTGGGCGCCTGGCGCGACGACCGCGGCCACGTCTACGTCAACCGCAGCTTCCCGGCCGGCGGGCGGATCCGCCTCGAGGAGGACCGCGTGTATCCCGACGGCCGGCGGGAGGCGGTGCGGCGCTCGGACGACCACAAGTACCGGCCCTCCGAGCGGCCGTATTTCCGGGCCGCCCAGGCGCGCGGCGACGTCACCTGGACCGAGCCCTACGAGTTCTACGCCGGCGGCGGGCTCGGCATCACGTGCGCGGCGCCATGGCTCGACGGCGCCGGCGCCGTCCGGGGGGTCTTCACCGTCGACTTCTCGCTGGACCGGCTGGCCGGCACGCTCGACGACCTCGAGGTGTCCCCGCGCGGGCGCGTGTTCGTCGCCACCGGGCAGGGGAGCGTGTTGATCGGTCGCCGCGGCTCGGGCGCCTCGCGCGCGGAGGTCATCGACGCGGAGCTGGCCGCTGCCACCGCGCGGCACAGCCCGCTCAGCACGGAGGCGACCTTCGAGTTCGACCACCGCGGCGAGCGCTACCTGGGCCGCGCGGTGCCGCTCACGGTCGGCGACCTCCGGTGGCTGGTCGAGGTGGTGGTCCCCGAGCGCGATTACACCGAGCAGATCGACGCCGAGGCGCGCCTTGCGGTGCTGCTCGGCATCTTCGCGCTGTGCGTGGCGCTGGCCGGCGGGGTGGCGCTGGCCGGCTGGATCGCCGGCCCGTTGCGCGAGCTGGCCCAGATCGCGCGGCGCATCCGGCACGGCCAGCTCGACGTGGCGGCGGTGCCCCGCAGCCACGACGAGATCGGCGTGCTCGCCCGCGCGATGAACGACATGGCGGCGGCGCTGCGCGATCGCGATTTCGTCCGCGAGACGCTCGGGCGCTACGTGAGTCCCGAGCTGGCCGCCCGGGCCTTGCGCGACCGCGAGGCCCTGCAGCTGGGCGGCGAGCTGCGCGAGGTGGCCATGCTCATGTCCGACCTGCGCGGCTTCTCCGAGCTGTCCGAGCGCCTGGGACCGGCGGCGATGATCGGCCTGCTCAACCGCTATCTGGGCGCCATGACGCCGGTGATCGTCCAGCACGGCGGGGTGATCAACGAGTTCATCGGCGACGCGATCTTCGTGCTGTTCGGCGCGCCGTTCGGACGCCCCGACGACGCCGAGCGCGCGGTCCGGTGCGCGGCCGCCATGCAGGAGGCGCTGGCGTCGCTCAACGCCGACAACGCCCCGCACGGCCTGCCCCCGCTGAGCATGGGCATCGGGCTGCACGTGGGCCCGGTCGTGGCGGGCAACATCGGCAGCGCGGATCGGCTGAAGTACGGCGTCGTCGGTCCCGCCGTCAATCTGGTGGCGCGCATTCAGACGCTCACCGCCGGCGGCGAGGTCCTGCTCTCCGACGCGCTCCTGGGGCGCGTGGCGCCCCTGGTCAGCGTCGCGCCCGGCCGCGCGGAGCGGGTGAAGGGCGTGAGCGAGCCGGTCACCGTCCACCGGCTCCTGGAGGTCAAGGGGCAGGGGCCGCTGCCGTCATGAGACTGCTGCTGATCCGCCACGCCGCCGCCGTGCCGAGCGGCACGCCGGGCATCGCCGACGACGATCGGCCGCTGACGCCGCGCGGCCGCGCCCGGTTCGAGCGGGCCGCCCAGGGCCTGGCCCGCGTCGCCGACCGGCCGGACGTCCTGCTCACCAGCCCGCTGCCGCGCGCCCGGGCCACCGCCGAGATCGCCGCCCGCGCCTTCGGGCGGATCGCGCCCGCCGTCGAGCCCGCCCTGGCGCACGGCGGCGTCCCCGGTATCGTGGCCGCCCTCGGCCGCCTGCCGACCGAGGCGACCGTCGCCCTCGTCGGCCACGAGCCCACGCTCGGCGCGCTGCTCGCGCGACTGCTGGAGGGCCCTCGAGGCGAGCGGTTCGCCTTCAAGAAAGGCGGCGCCGCGCTGGTCGACCTTCCGGCGGGGCCGGCTGCGCCCGGCCGTCTCGTCTGGTTCCTGAAACCCCGCATTCTGAGGACTCTCGCCGCGGACTAGCCGCAGGGAGGCCCCGAGCTGCCCCCCCCCGAGCCGGTGGGCGCCTCGTGGTACGATCCCAGTCCCGTTGCTTCGCGCGGGTCCCCGCTCCAGGGAGGTGCTCAATGGCCCAGGCCCAGCCTGTCGAGTTGACCGCGGTCGGACGTACCCGCACGCTGGCGGTCGACGTCGGCGGCAGCGGACTCAAGGCCTCCGTGATCGACGACACCGGCCGGCTCCTCACCGAGCGGGTCCGGATCGACACGCCGGTCGGCCGCCCGCCCGAGGACATTGTCGCGGCGCTGGCCCGGCTGGTGGCGCCCCTCGGCGCGTACGACCGCGTCTCGGTCGGCTTCCCCGGCGTCGTCCGCGAGGGCCGGGTCCTCACGGCGCCCAACCTCGACCACGAGGGGTGGAAGCGCTTCGACCTGGCGGGGGCCCTGAGCCGCGCGCTGGGCAAGCCGGTGCGCGTCGCCAACGACGCCGACGTCCAGGGCCTGGCCGTCATCGCGGGCAAGGGCGTCGAGATGGTCGTCACGCTCGGCACCGGCTTCGGCACCGGGCTCTATCTGGACGGACGGCCGGCGCCTCACCTGGAGCTGTCCCACCATCCCTTCCGTAAGGGCGAGACCTACGACGAGCAGCTCGGCAACGCCGCCCGCAAGCGGGTGGGCCGGCGCAAGTGGAACCGCCGCGTCGAGAAGGCGATCCGCAACCTCCGGGCGCTCACGAACTTCGACCATCTCTACGTCGGGGGCGGCAACGCCAGGAAGGTCGACGTCGAGCTCGACCCCGACGTGACCATCGTCTCCAACGACGCCGGCCTCAAGGGCGGCGTCGCGCTCTGGCGGGACTGACGCTCCCGCGCGACGTCACGATTTCGTGATTTGACCTGATGCCATCGCGGCGCCACGCTGCCGGGCGCATGGAGGAGCTGGTCGCCGTCGTCGACCTCGGCTCGACCGCCGTGCGCTTCCTGCTGGCCCGGATCACGCCCGACACCGGCTACCGGGTCGTGGCCCAGGAGCGCGTTCCCACGCGCCTGGGCGGCGGGGCGCCGGGCACGCTCGCGCGCGGAGCGATCGACGAGACGCTCCGCGCGGTCCGTCGGTTCTTCCAGCGCCACGGCGGCCGCGAGCGCGGCCCCCGCGTGCTGGCGGTGGCGACGTCGGCCGTGCGCGACGCCCGCAACCGCGAACGCTTGCTGGCGCCGCTGCGGTACCAGCACGGTATCGAGGTCCAGGTGTTGAGCGCGCGCGAGGAGGCCCGCCTGGGCGCCGAGGCCGCGCTCCTCAGCCTGCCGGTGCGCGACGCGGTCGTGGCCGACCTCGGCGGGGCCAGCCTGCAGCTCAGCCGCGTGCGGGGCGGCCGCGTGCTGGGCACCGACAGCGTGCCGCTGGGCGCCGTGCGGGCGACGCGGCGGTTCCTGCGTCACGACCCGCCCCGGCCGCGCGAGCTGCGGGCGCTGCGGCGTGCGATCCGCGAGGAGCTGCACGGTGCCCTGCGGCCAGCCGGGCCGGACGAGGTCGTCGTGGGCCTCGGGGGCACGATCCGGACGCTGGCCCGCGTTCACCTGCGGGCCCATCCGGGCGAGCGCAAGCACCGGCACGGGCTCCGGCTGCAGCAGTCCGACGTGACGGCCATCCGCGAGCGCCTGGAACGCGTCCCCCTGCGCGAGCGCCGGCGGATCCGCGGGCTCCGGGCCGAGCGGGCCGACATCATCCTGGCCGGGGCCATCGTCGTCGAGGAGCTGCTGGTGTTCGGCGGCTATCTCACCCTGGTCGTGTGCGACCGCGGCGTGCGCGACGGCCTCCTTCTGCACGAGACGTTCAACGGTCGGGGGTGACATGAACGCCAACGCCTTCGTCAACCGCGAGCTGTCGTGGCTGGAGTTCAACCGGCGGGTGCTGGAGGAGGCCCAGGACTCCACGGTGCCGCTGCTCGAGCGCGTGAAATTCCTGGCCATCTTCAGCGCGAACCTCGACGAGTTCTTCATGGTGCGGGTGGCCACGCTCAAGCGACGGCTGCACGCCGGCGAGCCGACCTCCGGCCCCGACGGCCTCACCCCGGCCGAGACGCTGGCCGCGGTGTCGGCCCGGGTGCACGAGCTGGCCGACGAGCAGCACCGCTGCTTCCTGCAGGAGATCCAGCCCCTGCTGGCGGCCGAGGGCGTCGTGCTGCTGCGGCCCAAGGACCTCAGCGGCGAGCAGGAGCGGTTCCTCGAGGAGTACTTCCGCCGCACGTTGCTGCCGGTGCTGACGCCGCTGGCCGTCGATCCCGGCCACCCGTTCCCGTACCTCGGCAACCGGTCGATGTGCCTGGTGGCCGCGATCCGCGCCGCGGCGCCCTCGGCGCTGCCTCACAGCACCCTGGCGATCATCCACATCCCGAGCCAGGTCCTGCCGCGCTTCGTTCCGCTGCCCGACGCACGTGGCCGCCACGTCTTCATCCTGCTCGAGGACGTCATCCGCCTGCAGCTGCCGAGCCTCTACAACGGCTACGACATCCTCTCCAGCCACGCCATCCGCGTGACCCGCGACGCCGACATCCAGGTGCGCGGCCGGCCGGAGGACCTGCTGACCAGCCTCGAGGAGAGCCTGCGCGGGCGGCGGCTGGGCACGGCCGTGCGGATGCAGTACGACGCCGACCTGCCGCTCGATATCCTGACCATCCTGCTGGAGGAGCTCGAGCTGCAGCCCGAGGATCTCTACGAGGGCGAGGGCTTCACGGCGTTCTCCGACCTGCTGCAGCTCTACGCGGCGCTCGACGTGCCCCGGCTCAAGGATCCCCCGCGCCCGCCGCATCCGGTGCCGGCCTTCGAGGGCGCCGACATGTGGGCCGCCATCCGCGCGCGCGACGTGCTGGTGCACCATCCCTACCACGGCTTCGACGCCGTCACCCGGTTCGTGCGCGAGGCCGCCGCCGATCCCAAGGTGCTCGCCATCAAGATGACGCTCTACCGCGTCAGTCCCGCCTCGCCGATCGCCCACGCGCTCCACACCGCCGTGGAGAACGGCAAGGAGGTCGCCGTGCTGGTGGAGCTGCAGGCGCGCTTCGACGAGGAGGCCAACATCCGCTGGGCGCGCGCCCTGGAGGAGGTGGGCGCCCACGTCGTCTACGGCCTGGTCGGCTTCAAGACCCACTGCAAGGCGTGCCTGGTCGTGCGCCAGGAAGCCGACGGCCTCCGGCGCTACTGTCACCTGGCCACCGGCAACTACAACGTGCGGACCGGGGCGGTCTACGGCGACCTGGGGCTCTTCACCAGCCGCGACTCGTTCGGCGAGGACCTCACCGAGCTGTTCAACCTCCTGACCGGCTACACCCGTCCACCCGGTTTCCGCCACCTGCTGCTGGCGCCCACCGACCTGCGCGACGAGCTGGCCGAGCGCATCCGCCGCGAGGCCGCCCGCGCCCGGGCCGGGTTGCCGGCGCGGATCATCGCCAAGCTGAACAACCTCGTGGACCGGCGTCTGATCGAGGAGCTGTATGCCGCCAGCGAGGCCGGCGTCCGGATCGACCTGATCGTGCGCGGCATCTGCTGCCTGCGGCCCGAGGTGCCCGGCCTCTCCGACAACGTCCGCGCCGTCTCGATCGTGGACCGCTACCTCGAGCACGCGCGCATCTTCTTCTTCGAGAACGGCGGCTCGCCGGAATACCTGCTCGCCTCGGCCGACTGGATGCCCCGGAACCTGGACCGCCGGGTCGAGATCGCCTTCCCGGTACTGGACCCGGGCCTGCAAGCCCAGGTGCGCCTCCTGCTCGAGATCCAGCTGGCCGACACCATCAAGGCCCGCCGGATCCTGGGCGACGGCACCTCGGTTCGCATCCGTCTCGACGGCCGTCCGGCCCTGCGCTCGCAGGAACGGCTGTACGAGCTGACGGCGCCCGGCGGTCCGCTCGCCTGACCGGCGATGTCGGGCGACACGCTGCGCCGACGGCTGGCGGGGGCCGGCGCCTGCCTGTTCGCGGTGGGAATGGTGACGGGACTGTGGGCGGCGGCGGTGGTGACCGAGAAGGTGGTCGTCACGATCCCGCGCCTGGCGCTCGCCGCGCATCTCAACGCGCTGCTGGGCGGACTGTGGCTCATCGCGGTCGCCTCGACGCTCGACATGCTGCGCTACGGCCCCACCGGGCAGAGGCGCCTGGCCTGGCTGGTGGCGGTTCCCGCGTGGGCGAACTGGCTGATCACGCTGATCGCGTCCGTGCTCGGCGTCACCGGACTGGAGTACACGCGCGACGCCGCCAACAACGTGGTCGCCGCGCTGCTGCACTCGCTGGTCGTGCTCCCCTCGCTGGTCGGCGCCGCCGCCTGGGCGTGGGGACTGGGCGGCCGGCGGCGCTAGCCTGCGCGCAGCGCCCGGCGGGCCTGCTCGACGGCGCCCTGGATCACGGTCAGATCGGGGCCGGCGAGGTCGCGCAGCTCGGCGGCCACGCTCAGCAGCAGCTCGATGTCGCCGAGGGCACCGTCGGCCGCCTCACGCCGGCGGGCCGCCGCCTCGCGCGCCGAGGCCAGCGCCGCCTCCTCCAGCCGCGCGCCCGTCGAGGCGCGCGGGATCGTGCCCATGCCGCGCACCGTCCGGAACACGGCGTGGACCAGCTCGCGCCACGGATCCCCGGGCGCCGTCGCGGCCTGGCTGCCGGCCTGCGCCATTCCGGCCAGCACGGCACGCTCGAGGTAGACGAAGTCGAAGGGCTTGGCCACGTAATCCAGCGCGCCGAGCTTCAGCGTTTCGCGCGCCAGCCCGACGTCCTCGTTGGCGGTCACCATGATGACGGAGACCTGCGGCGCGAGCGCGCGCAGCCGCCTGAGCGTCTCCACGCCGTCCAGGCCCTGCATGCGGACGTCGAGCAGGACGAGGTCGGGCGGGCTCTTCTGCACCAGCGCCAGCGCCTCTTCGCCGCCACCGGCCGTCTCCACGCCGTAGCCCTGCTCGGAGAAGTACTCGCTGACGACCTCGCGCACCGACGGCTCGTCGTCGACGATCAGGATGCGGCCGAGTCCGTCGCCCGCCATGTGCCGCGGATTGTAGCAGGAATCGGGCGAGCGTCGCGACCGTGCTCCGGCCGCAGCCGGCTCGGCCTTCAGTTCGCCCGGGCGCGCCCGAGCGCCCGGCCGGCCGCGGCGACGTCGCGCGCCCCGGGCGTCCCGGGAGCGACGCCGCGCTCGCGCAGCCACTGGACGAAGAGGCCGAGCGCCACCGCCACGGCTCCCATCACGACGACACCGGCGATCCACAGCAGCTTCAGCAGCACCCAGCTCTCCATCGTCGTTCGACCTCCCTCTCGCCTTCTCCAACCCCACCCGTTCCGATGTGTGAAAGCGCGGGGAGGGTGCCGGCCGGCGGCCCGAATCCGTCGGCCGGTCGGGTCGATCTCAACAGTAGTGGCGGAGTTCGCGCGCTTGGCGGCGGGCGTGTCGTCGGCCATACTGAGCCCGCGCGCCGGCGCGCCGGGAGGTCGGGTATGCAAGCCGTGAAGGACTCCAGTCATCTCTACGAGGTCGAGCGTCGGGCGCGACACGCCGAGCGCCCCGGGTTCCGCATCAGCGAGCTGCAGATCTCGCCCACGCAGCAGGTGCCCTGGCACTTCCACACGAACGTCCAGGACACGTTCTACGTGCTGGAGGGCGAGATCCGTCTCTTCCTGCGTGACCCCAAGGAAGAGGTGCGCCTGGCGCCGGGCCAGACGCACAGCGTCCGGCCGGGGCGTCCGCACCTGGTCGTCAACGGCGGGCCGCGCTCGGCGACGTTCCTCGTCCTGCAGGGAATCGGCGAGTACGACTACGTCCCGTTGACGGCGGCGGGAGGGTGACGGGGCCGCGTCAGCGGGGGAGCGCCGGGAGGACCTGCTCGCCGAGCAGCCGGATGGAGCGCAGCACGTCGGCCTGGGCCATGCCCGGCCACTGCACCCGCACGATCAGCGCGGTGACGCCGAGCCGCTCGCGATACCGCGCGATCTCCTCGGCGATCGCGGCGGGATCGCCGAGCAGGAAGCGGTCGCGCGCCAGCTCCTCGAACTGTGGGCTCCACCGGTCGTCGGCCGGCAGCGCCTGGTCCTGCGCCCAGCTCCGGTAGGCGCCGTACTTCTCGTCCAGGAACGGCCCGCCGGCGGCCCGCGCGGCGGCGGCAGTGGGCGCCACGCAGCACTCGCGGATGAGCGGCACCGCGTGCGCGGGCGGGCGGCCCTCCGCCCGCCGCGTCTCGCGGAACAGCGCCAGCTGGCGCTCGAGCGCGACCAGCGTCGTGTGCGGGTTCATGAGCCAGGCGTCGCCGAGCCGCGCGGCGCGCCGCACGCCGGCGTCGGTGTTGGCGGCCAGCCAGACGGGCGGGCGCGGGCGCTGCAGCGGCGGCATGGAGATCCGGGCCTCGCGCAGCGTGAAGTGCCGGCCCTGGTAATTCACCGGCTCGCCGCTCCACAGCCGCTCGAGCGCCTCCAGCCCCTCCACGAACCGGCCGACGCGCGCGCGCGGGTCGGTGCCCATCGCCTCGTTCTCGGCGTCGCGGTAGCCGAGGCCGACGCCCACCACGAGGCGGCCGCCGGTGATCACGTCGAGCGTGGCCAGCTGCTCGGCGAGGTCGACCGGCTGGTGCAGCGGCAGGACCAGCACGCCGGTGCCGAGCGTCATGCCCTCGGCCTCGGCCGCCATGCGCCCCAGCGTCGGCAGGGGCTGGAAGTACGTGAACGGGTCGGAGAGGTAGTGCTGGCTGGCCCACACCGACACGAAACCGACCGCGCGGGCCAGGCGCACCTGCTCGACGTGCTCGGCGAAGCGCGCGGCCTGTGAGTCCTCGGGCCGGTGCTGGACGGAGAGCGCGAGACCGAGCTGCATGGCGTGGGCGGACTCTACGTCTCGCGCCGCGCCGGGGTCAAGCGGGTGCTGGACGGCCCGTGTACTATCGGCTGCGGACCGTGAATTCTCGTCGAGGAGCGTGACGGTATGGCGCCTGGGCCGAACTGGAAGCGGTCATCACTCAGCGCGTGCGGACGTCGCGCCGTCCGGTGGCGGTGGCGTTCCGGGGCACGCCGCCCGCCGGCGTAGCGCCCTTCGTGCACCGAGCCGTCGGGCTGCAGCTTCTGGGGCTGGCCGCCGCCGGCCGCGCCTTCTACACCGTGCCGTCCGACCACCACAACTGTCCGGTCGGCGGCTACACCCACAACATCCCGCTGCCGGCCGAGCGCGCCAAGGAGCTGGACGGCACGCTGGGACTGATGGGCCGGGCGATACCGACGTGGTGCTCGTCGCGGGCCGGCCGGGCCCGGCTCATGCTCCTGCTGGGGGCGGCGGGGCGGGCGGGGGTGGCCACGCAGCCGGGACTGGCGGGGCGGCCGACGTGCATGGCGCTGCCGGTGGCGCTCGTCGGCGGCGCCGTGGCGAGCACGGGCTGCATCAGCAATCGCGTCTACACCGATCTCGGCGAGGACGAGCTCTACGTGGCGGTGGCCCGGCGCGACGTGGCGCGCGTCGCGGCCGAAATGCCCACGATCCTGGCGGCGAACGACGCGCTGGCCGACTACCATCGCGAGCGGCGGCGCGCCCCGGCGACGGAGTAACGGGCCCGTGATGCCACGCCGAGCGTTGATCGCCGGCATTCTCCTCGCCGGGCTGGCGCACTCGGACGGCGCCTTGGCCGGTGGCCCCGCAGGGCTCTTCCTGCACGGCACCTTCTCGGGCAGCCAGGCGGCTGTCGCCGCCGGCGTCTACGGCGGCCTAGCCATGTCCCTCGGCGGTGCGGGCGCGCCTTACGGCGGGATGGGGTGGCGGGACGATCCCGCGCTGCTGATCGTGGATGCCACGCCGCCCGCCGCCCAGGTGTATCTCGACGGACGCCGGCTGGGCGCGGCCAGCGAGCTGGTGGCCCTGGCCCTCCCGGTGTCCCACGGTTCCCACGCGATCCACGTCATCGCGCCGGGCTTCCGGCCCTGGGTCGCGCAGTTCGTCGCGGACGGGAGCTTCCCCATCCGCATTCGCGCGACGCTCACCCCCGAGTAGCGGCCCGCCGCGCGTCCCAGACCATGCAGGTCAGCAGCACCGCGCTGCTGGCGAGCGAGACCGCCACGTGGGGTCCGACGGCGGCCAGCGACACCACGATCACGAACAGGCGCCGGCGCCAGGACAGCGGTCCGAACATGTGACCGACAGCGCGGTGATCCCGATCAGCGCCGAGCCAAATGCCCACCACGATTTCTCCCCAGGACCCGTTCATGCGCAACGGCGGCTGATAGACATCGCCGTCGCCGCGCGACAACCGTCGGGCGGGGAGCGAAGCCCCCCTCCGAGGTCTACGCTGTCCGCTCGCGCTCGCCGAAGAGGCCGGTGGGGCGGAAGACGAGGAGGCCGATGAGGAGCAGGAAGCCGTAGAGGTCCTTGTAGGCGGCGGAGATGAACACGGAGCCCAGGGCCTCGATCACGCCGAGCAGGAGTCCACCGACGATGCTGCCCACGATCGACCCCAGCCCGCCGATCACGATGATCTCGAAGCCCTTGAACGTGGAGATGGCGCCGTTCTCCGGGTAGACGAGGAAGTCGGGGGCCACGAGCGCCCCCGCCCCCGCCGCCAGCGCCACACCCACGCCGAACGCCAGCATGTCCAGACGCAGCACGTCCACGCCGGCCGTCTGGATGCCCACCCGGTTCTGGGCGGCCCCGCGCAGTGCGCGACCCGTCCACGTGCGCCTGATCACCAGGAAGAACAGGCACAGCAGCACCGTCGTGCCCACCAGCGCCACGAACCGGTTGCCCGAGATAGGCAGCGTGCCGAGCGTGACGGGGCGGGCGTAGTCCGGCGGCGCGTACTGGTTCGGCCCGCCCACGACGATGGCCAGGTTGCGGAAGAAGATCATGAGGGCGATGGTGATGATGGTCGCGTACTCGTCCCGGCGCTCGATCATGCCGACGTACATCGGCCGCAGGAGCACGCGCTGGATCACGAGGCCGAGCAGGAACACCGCCCCCATCGCCAGCGGCAGGGCCAGCCACCAGCGCTCGGGGCCGAGCAGGGTGACGATGAGGGCGTACTGCACATAGCTGCCGATCATGAAGAACTCGCCCATCGCCCAGTTGATCATCTTCATGATGCTGTAGATGAACGTGATGCCGAGGGCCATCAGGCTGTAGATGACCCCGATGACCACGCCGGCCAGCACGTACTGAGAGAGAAGCGTCAGGTCCACGCGGGCCTCACCGCTTGGCGGGCATCCAGTCGCCGGTCTTGAACTCCGGCGGGTAGATGATCTTGGCGTCGGTGAACGACATCTCCGGCCGGGTGAACTGCACGACCAGCATCGGCGGCGTCCACTGCTGCCAGTACGGGCCCTCGCCGCGCGAGAAGCTGACGGTGGCGTTCCACCCCTCGAACTTGTTGGCGAGCAGCGCCTTCACCAGGTCTTCGGGCTTCTCGCTCTTGGCCGCGCTGAGCGCGTCGGCGATGAGCGACACTTGGGAGTAGGCGTTGAAGGCGCCGTAGATGGGCTCCTCCTTGAACTGCTCGATGTGCCGCTTGCGGAAAGCGTCGCCCCGGGGCGGCAGCTTCATGGTGGGGTGGTAGTACACGATGAACGACACCCCGCTGCCCTTCTCGCCCAGGGTCTTCCAGTACTCGGGCCGCACGGGGGCGTCGTAGGAGATGAGCTGGGGCACCGCCGGGTGGAGCCCCACGTCGTAGGCCTGCTTGATGATGAGGTACATGGGCGTGCCGATGCCGCCGTTGAGGAGGACGTCCGGCTTCCAGTTCTTGATCTCGAGGAGCTGGGGGGTGAGGTCGACCACCGCGCGGTCGAAGATGATCGTCTTGAGCTCGGCGCCGGGCAGCAGTGCGGCGAACGCCTTCTTGGTCTCGTCGACGAGGCCCACGCCGTAGTCGGTGTTCTCGGTGATGAGCGCCACGCGCTTGAAGCCCCGCTCCTTGACCCAGCGCGTCCACATCTGGCAGCGATCGGGGTCGATGACATGGGTGCGGAACGTGTAGGTGAGGTGCTTCTCGGTGATGCTCTTGGCCGAGGCCTGAGTGGCGAAGACCGGGATCTGGAACTGCTCGGCCAGCACCTGCACGGCCCCCATCACCGAGCTATGGAACTGGCCGACCACCGCCGCCACCTGGTCCTGGGTGGCAAGCTTGCGCATGCCGGACGAGCCCTTCTCGGGCGTGCCGGAGTCGTCCTCGATGACCAGCTCGATCTTGCGACCGAGGACGCCGCCGCGCGCGTTGACGTCCTCGGCGCCCATCTTGGCGCCGCGCACGATGAGCTGTCCGGCCGCGGCGTCGCCCGGGGGCGACAGCGGAGTCAGCACGCCGATCTTGATCGGTTTCTGGGCGAGCGCGGGCCCGGCGGCCACCACCGCGATGACGAGCAACAGCGTGGTGAGCAGCAAGAGATGGAACCGTCCGTTCATGGCGTGCCCTCCCTGGATGCGCAGTCCTGGGCCGAAAAAGTATCACAGGCTGTGAGACAATCCCCGGCCAAGATGGACCCCGCCGAGCGCCCGATCACGCAGCAGATCACCTTCCTCGACACGCGGGATCTCGCGCGGACGGCAGACTTCTACGAGCGCATCCTGGGCTTGCGGCTCGCCCGCGACCAGGGGAGGTGCCGCATCTATCACGTGAGCGGCAACGCCTACCTCGGCTTCTGCCAGCGCGCCGACATTCCGGCGCCGGCCGGCGCCCCTACGCTCACGCTGGTCACCGAGCATGTCGACGAGTGGTGCGGCCGCCTGCGGGCGCACGGCGTTCGCTTCGTCCGCGAGCCCGCCGACAACCCGCCGTACCGGATCTACAACGCGTTCGTGCGCGATCCTAACGGCTACCTCCTCGAAATCCAGCGATTCTGGGAGCCCTTGGCCTGAGCGACGTCGGCGGCGGGTTGCTCGAGACGCGCGGCCTCACGAAGCGGTTCGGCGGCCTGGTGGCGGTCGATCGCCTGCCGCTCGTCGTCCAGCCGGGCGAGGTCCGCGGCCTCATCGGGCCCAACGGCTCCGGCAAGACGACGACGATCAACCTGCTCTCCGGCCTCTACCGGGCCGACGCCGGCGAGATCCACCTCGACGGCGAGCGTACCGATGAGCTCCGCCCCTATCAGATCGCCGCACGGGGCGTGGCCCGCACGTTCCAGATCCCCAAGCTGTGGGGGAACATGACGGTGCTCGAGAACGTGCTGGTGCCGGCGCTGGCCGAGCACGACCGGGGCGCCGGCCGTCCCATCGCCGAGATCCTCGAGCGCGCCCGGCGGCTGCTCGCCTTCGTCACCCTCGACCGGCTGCGCCACGCGCCGGCCAAAGAGCTGTCGGGGGGCCAGAGCATGCTGCTGCAGATCGCGCGGGGGCTGATGGTGCACCCTATCCGCCTCTTCCTGATGGACGAGCCGTTCGCCGGCGTGCACCCGACGATCAAGGACACCATCATGGAGACGATCTTGAAGATGAACCGCGAGGAACGCGTGACCTTCCTCATCGTGTCCCACGAGATGGGAACGCTGCGACGGCTGTGCCCGCGGGTGTCGGTGATGCACGAGGGACGGCTCATCGCCGAGGGCTCGTTCGAGGAGGTCGCCAACCACTCGCTCGTCCTCGAGGCCTATCTGGGCACCCGCTGATGGCGCTCCTGGAGCTGGACGGTGTCGTGGCCGGGTACGTCGCCGAGATCGACATCCTCGACGGCATCCGCGTCGCCGTCGAGCCGGGCTCGATCACGGGGGTCATCGGGCCGAATGGCGCCGGCAAGTCCACCCTGCTGAAGACCGTGTTCGGATTCCTCCACCCGCGCCGGGGGCGGATCACCTTCGACGGGCGGGAGATTCAGGCCGTCGCGCCGCATGCGATCAAGCGGCTGGGGATCGGGTACGTCCCCCAGGGCACGAACACCTTTCCCCAGCTCACCGTGCAGGAGAACCTCCAGCTCGGCGCCTGGGTGTTCCGCCACGACAAGGCTCGCGTGGCGCAGATGCTCGAGCGCGCCTACGCCGCCTTTCCCCGTCTGGCCGAGAAGCGGCGCCTGAGGGCGACCGGGCTCTCCGGGGGCGAGGCCAAGATGCTGTCCATCGCCAAGGAGCTGGTGACCGACCCGCGGCTGCTGCTCGTTGACGAGCCGTCGGCGGGGCTGTCGCCGAAGCTCTCCGACCAGGTCTACGCCCAGCTGCTGGCCACCCGGGCCCAGGGAGTGACGATCCTGCTCGTCGACCAGAACGTCGTGAAGGCCGTGGAGGTCTCGGAATACCTCTATATGCTCGAGATGGGCCAGGTACGGCGCGAAGGGCCGCGTCCGGCGTTCGCCGAGCACCTTCGCGACATCATCCGCGACGCCCTGCTCGGAGTCTGATCCCTGGCCGCCTTCGGCGGTCGCCTCGGCTGGAGCCTCGCCGCCTACGCCGCGCTGGCCTGGCTGCCGTGGGCGGTCTCCGAGTACCAGGTCCACGTCCTGGCCACGAGCCTGTACTACGTCGTCCTTGCCGTCGGCTGGAACCTCCTGGCGGGCTACACCGGGCAGTTCTCGCTCGCCCACCACACCTTCGCCGGTATCGGCGCGTACACGTCGGCACTGCTCGTCCTGTACGCCAAGGTTCCGCTGGTACTGGGCATCGCCTCCGGAGTGGTGG
Organism: Candidatus Methylomirabilota bacterium; assembly: GCA_035762565.1. Lineage (GTDB taxonomy): Bacteria > Methylomirabilota > Methylomirabilia > Rokubacteriales > CSP1-6 > AR5. The sequence goes on from DASTOJ010000033.1 coordinate 22,180, forward strand.
TGGCGGCCGCCATCGGCTATGGTCTCGGCACGCTCTGCCTGCGGATGCGGGCCATCTACCTGGCGCTGGCCACCTGGGCCTTCGCGGAATCGGTGCGCCTGCTCGTCACCGTCGAGTACCAGGTCACCCGCGGCGACCTCGGGCTGGCCACGCCGTTTCTCTTCGGCACGCCGCGCTCGAAGGGCTACTACTACGTGTTCCTGGCCCTCGCGGTGGCCGCCGTGCTGGCCGCCTGGCAGATCGTCCACTCCCGGGTCGGCGTGTACATGCGCGCCATCCGTGACGACGAGGAGGCGGCCTCGGTCATGGGCGTGAACACCTTCAAGTGGAAGCGCTTCGTATTCGCGGCCTCGGCCGTGTTCGCGGCGACGGCCGGGGGCGTGCAGGGGCACTACGTCGGCCTGCTGTCGCCGACGCCGATGAAGTTCAACGAGATGGCGATGATCGTCATCATGGTCATCGTGGGTGGTCTCCGCACGTTCACCGGCCCCATCCTCGGGGCGGTATTCACCGAGCTCCTGTTCGAGTGGCTGCGCGCCTGGGGCGAGGTGCGGATGGTGCTGTTCGCTCTGCTTGTCATCGTGGTCGCGCGCGTCTACCCGGCCGGGCTGGCCGGCGTCGCCCAGGCCGCGGGGCGCCGGCTCGCCGAACGCGTTCCCCGCCTGGCGCCGCTGCTCACGCGACGCCGCCTGGGTGATTGACCGAATGGGGGGCCACGAAATGGCCCCCCATACCCCCGGCGGCTCGGGACGCCCCGGCGCAGCCGTGGCGCGCCCCGCGATTTCCGCGTAGAAAAGGGGCACCCCTCGATCACGCGCTCAGCGCCGCGTCCACTCCTTGAGCGCGGCCTCGTCGACCTCGACGCCCAGCCCCGGCCCGTTCAGGGCGAGAATGCAGCCGTCGGCGTAGCGGACCGGCTCTCGCACCACGTCGCCCCGCAGCAGCAGGGGGCCGAACAGCTCGCAGCCCCAGGTCACCGGTGCCGCGGCCACCGCCGCCTGCAGATAGGCGGCGGTGCCGAGCGAGGTCTCGATCATGCACCCAACGTAGCAGCCGAGCCCGGCCGCCTCCGCGATGCGGGCGATGGCCATTGTCGAGGCGAGGCCGGCCGACTTGGTGAGCTTGAGCGCGAGGATCGACACGCCGCCGCGGCAGGCGATGGCCAGCGCGTCCTGCGGCGAGCAACACGACTCGTCGGCCATGATCGGCACGCTCACGCTGCGCGCGATCTCCGCCAGGCCGTCGAGGTCCCAGCGCGGCACCGGCTGCTCGACGAAGTCGAGGTCGTAGGGCTCCATGGCGCGGATCGCGCGGAGCGCGCTCGGCCGGTCCCAGCCCTGGTTGGCGTCCACCCGCAGCCGGACCTCGGGGCCGACCGCCGCGCGGATCGCGCGCACGCGGGCGACGTCCTCGGCCACCGGATGCGCCGCCGTCTTGATCTTGAAGATGCGATGGCCGTGCGCGACCTTCTCCCGCGCCTCGGCGACCTCGGCGTCGCCGCTGGCGACCGCCAGCGACCACGACAGCGGCACCCGGTCGCGCACGCGCCCGCCGAGCAGCCGGTGCACCGGCACGCCGAGGGCGCGCCCGTTGAGGTCCCACAGCGCCATCTCGACCGCCGCGCGCGCGAACGGGTTGCCCTGCACGCGCCTGGCCATCTCCAGCCGCAGGGCTTCCAGCTGGGTCGCGTCGCGGCCGACGAGCCACGGAGTCACGTAGCGCTGGAGCGTGGCGGTGATCGACTCCGCCGACTCCTCGCTCCAGGTCGGGCCGCCGAGGCAGGCCGCCTCGCCCCAGCCCACCAGCCCGTCGCGCGTCTCGACGCGCACGAAGACGAAGTTCACCGCTTCCAGGGTGGTGAACGACATGTGGTGGGGGCGCGCGACCGGGATGTCGGCGAGGACCAGCCGGACGTCGCCGATGATCATGCGGTGCAGGGGCGCCGCCGGGGGCGCGCCTCCCCCCGTGGGTCTGCTGTCCACTTCATCTGTACGTGAGGGCCACTCGACGGGAGGGTCACGATGCGCCGAGTGAGTGTCGCCGAAGCTCGACAGAAGTTTCGGGCGCTGCTCGATGAAGTGGCGCGCGGGGGCGAGATCGCGGTCCTTCGGCGGGGGAGGGAAGTCGCCCGGATCGTGCCGCCCGGCCGTAGCGCTCGCAGGCTGCCCAGCCTGGCGGCGTTCCGGAAGACCATCAAGATCAAGGGCGAGCCGATGAGCGCGACCGTGATCCGCATGCGTCGGGAGGAGCGTTTCTGATCTTTCTCGATTCGAACGTGGTCGTCGCCTACTACTGTCCGGAGCCGCTCAGCGTGCAGGCCGACCGGCTGGGTCGCCCGACTGACCGTTCCGCTTCGGACTCTCGACGCGCTCCAACTCGCCGCGGCGGTCGGCGAGGGACTCGAGTTCGTGACGGCCGATAGGCGCCTGGAGCGTGCGGGTCGGATGCTCGGGGCCCGGATCGCATTGCTTCGCTGAGCTGACGCCACCGGCTACTCGGCGTCGGGGCCGCGGTCGTGGTGCTGGGCGTGGCCGGCGGCGAAGCGGGCGGGGTCGAACAGCGAGAGATCGAGGGAGGGCTTGCCGTCGAGCAGCCACTCGCTGACGTAGCGGCCGGTGGCGGGCGAGTGCTGGAAGCCGTGGCCGCCGAAGCCGACGGCCAGGAAGAACCCCTCCACCCCGGGCGCCCAGCCGATGATCGCGTGGTCGTCCGGGGTGAGCGGACGGAGGCCGGCCCAGCCGCCGGAGATCCGGGCCTTCTCGACGATCGGGATGCGGTGTAGCGCCTTCTCGACCGTCTCGTCGATGCGGGCGCGGTCGACCGGCACCGTGAAGTCCTCGCCGATGTCCTCCACGTCCCCGGGCGAGAGCAGCAGCTGCTCCAGCTCCTTGCGGAAGTAGAAGCCGCTGGCGCGGTCGGTAGTGAGCGGCACGGGGCCCGGAATCTCGGGAAACGGCTCGGTGAAGAAGATGTGGCGCCGGCGGGGCTGGACCGGGACGTCGGCGCCGGCCAGGCGGCCGATGCGCGCGGCGGCCGGCCCGGCGGCGTTGACCACGATCGGCGCCATGAGCGCGCCCGCGGACGTGCGCACGCCGCGCACGCGCCCGCGCTCGACGTCGATCGCCGTCACGTCGACGCCCTCGACGATGCGCGCGCCCAGCTCGCGGGCCCGGCGCGCGAAGCCGTTGGTGACCTCGGCCGGCCCCGCCATGCCGTCCTGCGGCCCCCACACCGCCGCCACGAGGTCCTCCACACGGAGCGCGGGGACGATCGCCTGGGCCTCTGCGGGCGTGATCTCGCGCACGTCCACTCCGAGCCGCCGCTGCAGCGCCATGCGCCGGCGGAAGCCGAGCAGGTCCTCGGCGTCGGAGACGAGGAACAGGTAGCCGATCTTGCGGTAGCCGATGTCGACCCCGAACTCCGCCTCGAAGCGCTCGAAGGCGCCGATGGCCTCCAGCGAGAAGCGGATCTCGGTCTCGGTGGGGAACTGGGCGCGGATGCCGCCGGCCGCCTTGCTCGTGGTGCCGCTGCCCACGGCCTCGCGCTCGAGCACGACGACGTCCCGCTGGCCGCGGCGGGCCAGGTGATAGGCGATGCTGCAGCCCACCACCCCGCCGCCGACCACCACCACGCTCGCGGTCCGCGGAAGATCCATGAGCGACATGGAAGATACCACGAGTGGATTGACCTTCGACGTCGTCCGCTCTACCGTCTGGTATGGACCGCCGGCGATTCCTGCTCGGGTCCTTGAGCGTTCTCGCCGTTCCAGTCGCTGATGCCGGATCGCAGCCCGCGGCCAAGGTGCATCGCATCGGGTTCCTCCGCAACGGCCCACCCCCCCGAACGTTCCTCGAGGGCTTCCGACAAGGCCTACGCGAGTTCGGGTACGTCGAAGGGCAGAACATCGTCATCGAATTCGCTCTCACCGAGACGTCGGATCAGCTGGTCGCCGCCGCCGCCGCGCTCGTGCGCCGCAACGTCGACGTACTGCTCGCATCGGGCACGCCGCCGGTCCCGGTCGCGAAGCGGGCCACGAGCACGATCCCCATCGTGTTCGTCGCCTCGATCGACCCGGTGGCGACCGGCGTGGTGGCCAGCCTCGCCCGGCCCGGCGGCAACGTGACCGGCTTCGCCGGCACCCATGCCGATCTCATGGGGAAGCGGATCGAGCTGCTGCGAGAGACCGTCCCGAAGCTTGCTCGGGTTGCGATCATGGCGCACGCGGCGAATCCCGGCAATGTCGAGTACATGAGGCAGGCGGATCTCGCGGCGCGCGCGGCCGGTGTCACGCTGCAATTCCTGATGGTCCAGGACGCGGGTGATTTCGATCGCGCGTTCGGTGCGGCGAGGGGGGCCCACGCGCTCATTCAGCTCGACGACGTGGTGTTCACGTCTCACCGCAAACAGGTCGTGGAGCTCGCCATGAAGCACCATCTGCCTGCGATGTACGGATTCCGCGAGTTCGTCGATGCCGGCGGTCTCATGGCCTACGGGCCGGATTGGCCGGACCTGTATCGCCGCGCGGCCGGGTACATCGACAGGATCCTGAAGGGAACCAAGCCCGGTGCCCTGCCGGTCGAGCAACCCACCAAGTTCGAACTCGTGGTCAATCTCAATACCGCCAAGACCCTCGGCCTGACGATCCCGCCATCCCTCCTGCTACGCGCGGAGCAGGTGATCGACCGGTAGGTTACAGGAGGAGCCTCGGCAGTCACCGCGCCCGGGTAGACCGCGAACAGGCTGGTCAGGCGACGCAGAGAACGGCCGCGGCGAAGTCACGCGGCGCTTCCTGGGGCAGGTTGTGACCGACCCCGGGAATCACCATGCGCTCGTACTTGCCCATGAAGAAGCGGGCGTGGCGCTCGGAGAGCGCCGCCGGCGACACCCCGTTGTCGCCGCCGTGCAGGACGATCGACGGCACCGTGATCGGAGGCTGGGCGGCCAGGCGCCGCTCGGTGTCCGCGACCGCCGGGTCGCCCGGCGCCAGCCCGAAACGGTGCCGGTAGGACTGGATCACCACGTCCACGAAGTCGGGGTTGTCGAACGAGACGGCCGTGCGCGCGTACGTCGCGTCGTCGAAGTGCCAGCTCGGCGACCACTGCCGCCAGAGGAGCCTGCCCAGCGCCGCGCGGTTCTGGGCCAGCCCGGCCCGGCCGCGTTCGCTGTGGAAGTAGTACTGGTACCAGAGGCCGGACTCCCGTTCGGGTGATTGCGGTCGCATGGCTCCGGCGATGTCCTGGATGTTGTAGCCGCCGCCGGAAACCAGCCCCCGCGCGCGCTCGGGCCAGAGCGCGGCGACGATGCAGGCCGCGCGACCACCCCAGTCGTAACCGGCGAGCACGGCGCTGCCGATCCCCAGCGCGTCCAGGAAGGCGAGCAGGTCGTGGCCGAGCGCCGCCTGCTGGCCCGAGCGCGGCGTGTCGTGCGAGCGGAAGCGGGTGGGACCGTAGCCGCGCAGGTAGGGGACGAACACGCGACAGCCCGCCGACGCCAGAAGCGGCGTGACGTCGTCGTAAGCGTGAACGTCGTAGGGGAAACCGTGCAGCAGCACCACGGGCGTCCCCGTCGCCGCCCCTTGCTCCTCGTAAGTGACGTCGAGGACGCCCGCGGTCACCCGCTGCAGCATGACGGTCGTAATCCTACGCCGGCGCCTCGACGGCCGCGAGTCCACCCAGCAAGCGCCGCCCCGCCCGGATCAGCGCGTGGCCCAGCGCGACCCGGAGCGGCCGGGCCCGCGCCGCCTGCTGCGCCTGGTGGCATCGCAGGGCCTGCGCGCGCAGCTCGGCGAGGTGCGAGCGCGCGAGGATCTCGGCGACGTACACGTTCATGTCCATGACAGCGACTCCGCGCCCACCGGCGCCGGGCGCCGCGTGCGCGGCGCGGGCGCCGGCGCCGCCTGCCGGCTGAGCACCAGTTCGTACGTGACTGCTCTGAACGTCTCGTCCACCGTGGCCAGCACGACCGCCACCACCGCCGGCCGCTCGAAGGGCACGGCGACCGCGACTTCCCACCGGTGGCGGCGCCACCGCACGAACGGCGCCACCGCCGCGCCCAGCCGCGCGTGCAGCGCGTCGGTGAGCGCGATCTGCCGCGCGATCTCGGCGCGACGGCGCGTCCGGCGCCGGTCGACCAGCGCGGTCAGCGCGGCCACGCCGACGACCGGCGCCGAGAGGATCAGGATTCCCGCCAGCGTTTCCATGAGCGCCTCCTTTTCCCGCTACGACACCGGGGAGGCGCGTGCGTGAAACGGCGGCGCGCGTCAGTGCTGCAGTGTGTGGAGGTCGGGGCGGCAGTCGAGGCAGGGCGCCAGCCCGGTGGCCTCGGCCGTCTCGCGGCGCGCGAAGAGCTTCACCTGTCCAAGGGGACGCCGGCCGATGTCGCCGCAGGTGGGCAGGCAGTACTGGCGGTCGGGATTGGGATCGTAATGGTACATCGCGTGCCGGGTGATCCGCCCCGCCCGGGCGTGGTCGGTCGGCACGCCCTCGACGGCCAGCAGGCGCTCCTTGAGGCCGAGGCGCGCGCCCGCGTAGCCGACGAGGTCGCCGTGGAGGCCGACGATGCGGTGGCACGGCACCACGATCGGCACCGGATTGTGGCGGAGGGCCTGGGCCACCGCGCGGACGGCCGACGGCTTGCCGACGTCGACCGCGATACCGGTGTACGAGGACACCGCACCGTAGGGCACGGCGGCGGTCGCCTGGAGCACCGCGCGCTCGAAGTCGCTGCGCGCGAAGCGCAGGTCGAGCGGCCAGTCCAGCCGCGTGCGACGGCCCGCGAGGAAGTCGAGCAGCTCGCGATGGAGTCCCTCCAGCCCGGTGGCATCCTCCCTGGTCTCGACCCCGGCCGTGCGGAACAGCCGCGAACCGTCGGCACCACCCGCGTCGAGATACTCGACGAGTGACACGCCGTGCTCGGAGCGCGCCAGCAGGATAGGACCCAGCGGCGAGGGGAAGACGCCGTAGCTCACGACCCGCGTCCGGAGATCGGCCAGCCGGGCGATCAGGCGCTCGCGGGCGGCCTCGGCGTCGCCGGGCGGGGGCGGCGTCGCCCGCAGCTCGCCAACCGCGCCGTCGATCGCGCGATACCGCGCGAAGTCGTCGCGGCACGTGCGGCAGGCGGCCACGTGGCCCTGCACCCGCTCGGCCGCCGGGCGCTCGGCCTCGCCCGTCGCCGCGGCGATGAGGTCGGGCTCGATGGCGACGCACACCTTCGGCCTGTCGCTCATCGCGTGGACTCCGCCAGGGGCCGGGCGTGGCCGTCGAGCGTCGTGCGGATCTTGCGCAGCGCCTGGAAGACGTGCGCGCGGGCGGTCTCTGCGGTGCAGTCGAGGCTCTGCCCGATCACGTCGTACTCGAGCCCGTGCAGCTTGCGCAGCGTGAAGGCCAGGCGCTGCCTGGGGGGCAGGCGGCGAATGGCCGCCTCGGTCAACGCGCGCAGCTCGCCGGCCATGGCTTCCTCCTCGGGACCCTCGGTGTCCAGCTCGCGCCGGGTTGCCCGCACCGTGTCGTGGGCGGTGCGCCGGCGCCGCTCGGAGCGCAGGTGGTTGCGGAAGACGTTGGTCGCGATGGCGAACAGCCAGGCGCGGACGTTGGCATCGGGCGCCAGAGCTTCCCAGGCGCGGTAGGCGCGCAGGAACGTCTCCTGGGAGAGATCGTCCGCCTCGGCGGCGTACGACGCAATGCGCCGCAAGTAGCGAAAGATCTCCCCGTGATGGGCCGCGACGATCCCGTCAAAGGCGGTCGCCTCCATTTGCCCTATGAGACACCGGATCGGGGGTCGTGTGAAAGGCCGTGTGTGGTGCTGAAGCAGGCGGCAGCGCCGGCGGCCTGCCGAAGATCCCGGCAGCGCGCGGCCGGGCCGCGTCACGTAACCCCTTGAATCGACGCGAGTTCGAATTGGCAGGTCGGGTGCTAGGGCATGGAGGCATGAACGAAGGCGAGGATTGGTGGGGAGCGCTCGACGCCGAGACCTTGCGCTGTCTCACCGAGCACGGCCCCATGACCCCGGCCGAGCTGGGCAAGCACCTGGGAGTCTCCGAGGACGGCGCCGCCTCGCTCGTCTCGTACCTGGTCCGCCAGGGCAAGGTGCGCATCTGCCTGGTGGCCTCCGCCGCCTAATGAGTCCCGTGGAATAACGGTGACGCCGGGGGCTGGGCGTGGGGCCGCGGGCGCGCCATCATGGCGAGCCGTCGTCGCCGTTCGAGCGCCGGGCACGGCGAGCGAGCCGCCAGCGCTTCGACTGGCCTGCCGCCGAGCCCCCTTGGGGGATTGGGGGGCCGAGTGAGCCGTGCTCGGCGCGAGTTACGGCGACAGGCGAGCCATGCCGGCGCGCCCGCGGCGCCACGCCCAGCCCCCGGCGTCACCGTTGTTCCACGAGACTCATGAGATTGACCGTTCGGGCCGCGCCTGCGAACATCCGGGCATCCCTTGGTCGGGCGGGAGGCCCGGAGATGGCGATGGTGATCGTGCGGGGCGCGGCGACGGGGTTCGCCCAGGACGTGGTCGTGGACCAGCGCCATCGGCTGGCGGCCGACGAGCCGGAGGCGGCCGGCGGCACCGACACCGGGCCCTCGCCGTACGACTACCTGCTCGTGGCGCTGGGGACCTGAACCTCCATGACCCTCGCGCTGTACGCGCGACGCAAGCAGTGGCCGCTGGAGCGCGTGGAGGTGCGGCTGCGGCATTCCAAGATCCACGCCGCCGACTGCGAGGAGTGCGAGACCCGGGAGGGCAAGCTCGACCGTATCGAGAGCGAGATCGTCCTCACCGGGGCGCTGGACGGCGAGCAGCGCGCCCGGCTGTTCGAGATCGCCGGCAAGTGCCCGGTCCACCGCACGCTCACCTCCGAGATCAACATCGTGAGCCGGCTCGTCTGAGGACGCCATGATCGATCCCATCACGGTCTCGGTGCTGACCCACCGGTTCGAGGCGATCGTGCAGGAGATGGGCGAGGCGATGCTGCGGACGGCCTACTCGCAGATCCTGAACTCCAGCCGCGACTTCTCCACCGCGATCTGCGACCACCCGGCGCGGCTGGTCGCCCAGGCCGAGCACGTGCCGATCCACGTGGGCGCGATCCCGTGGGCGGTGGCCGCGGTGCGCGACGCCTTCGCCGGCCGCGTCCGCCCGGGCGACGTGTTCCTGCTCAACGATCCCTATCACGGCAACAACCACCTGCCCGACCTCACCGCGTTCGTGCCGGTGTTCGTGGAGGGCGAGGTCGCCTTCTGGTCGGTCAATCGCGCCCACCAGAGCGACATCGGCGGCGCCACCCACGGCGCCTACAACCCCGGCGCCACCGAGATCTGGCAGGAGGGCATCCGCATCCCGCCCCTCAAGCTCTACGACGCCGGCGAGCTGCGCGACGACGTGCTGCGGATGGTCACCACCAACGTGCGCCACCCGCACGACTTCATGGGCGACCTGCGGGCGATGATCGGCTCGGCCCGGGTCGGCGAGCGGCGGCTGCTGGCGCTCGTCGACGCCTACGGCGCCAAGACGGTGATCGACGCCGTCGACGAGATCCTGGACGGCGCCGAGCGTCAGGCGCGGGCGTGCGTGCGGACGTGGCGCGACGGCGTGTACCGCGGCGAGTCGATCCTCGACGACGACGGCCACGGCGCCACCGACATCCCGGTCCGGGCCACCGTGACCAAGAAGGGCGACGGTCTCGTCATCGACCTCAGCGAGTCCGCCCCCCAGGTGACCGGCTTCATCAACTCCGCGTTCCCGAACACCATGTCGGCCGTGTACATGGCGTTCGCCTACCTGATCGACCCTCGCACGCCGAAGAACTCCGGGAGCTTCCGCCCGGTGACGGTGATCGCCAAGCCCGGCACGATCGTGCACCCGAACCCGCCGGCGCCGGTGACGCTGTCGACCAACCACTGCGCCCAGGACATCGCCGAGGCGATCATCAAGGCGCTGGCGCCCGCCTGTCCCGAGCGGGCCATCGCGGGCTGGGGGCGACGCTTCCGCATCGCGATCAAGGGCGTCAACCCGCGCACGAAGCGGCCGTTCATCTGGCACATGTTCCACGCGCGGCCGGGAGGCGGGGCGACCGTGGCCGGCGACGGCTGGGAGACGGCCGGCGAGGGGCAGGCGGCCGGCGGCATCAAGTTCGGCAGCGTGGAGGTCGCCGAGGTGCGCTTTCCGCTCACGTTCGAGCACCACGAGTTCCGCGCCGACTCCGCGGGCGACGGCCAGCACCGCGGCGGCGTCGGCGCGACCCTCCGGCTGCGCATCGACATCGAGGAGCCGGCCGTCGCCAACACTGCCGGCGACGGCGTCCGGCACGCGCCCTATGGCCTGCTGGGTGGCCACGACGGCCTGCCCCACCGCTACCGGCTGCTCTCGCGCCGCGGGACGCGCGTGCTGCGCACGAAGGAAGTCGGGATCCCGGTGCGGCCGGGCGACGTCTTCCTCGTCGAGTCGTCGGGCGGCGGCGGCTACGGGCCGCCGTCTCGCCGGACGCGGGAGGCGCGCGAGCGCGACCGCGCCAACGGTGTCGTCACCCGCTCGGGGCGGCGTGGCTGACGAGCTGCTCACGAGCGTCCGCGAGCGCGGGCACGCCAATCTCTTCTGGCGCCATCTCGGCATCGAGGTCGAGGCCGCGGGTGAGGGCTGGGTGCGGCTGCGCGTGCCGATGCGTGACGAGCTGCGCAACGCCCCCGGCGCCCCGGTCCACGGCGGCGTCCTCGCCACGCTGGTCGACGCCGCCATCGGCGGGGCCCTCGGCACCTACGGCACCGCCGCCGCCGGCGGCACCGACCAGGCCACGCTCGACCTCAACGTCTCCTTCGTCGGCACCGCCCGCGGCGATTCGCTCGTCGCCGAAGGCCGCATCATCCGCCGCGGCCGAACGATCGCGTTCGGCGAAACCCGCGTGACCGACCCCGCCGGCACCCTCGTCGCCGTCGGCCGCGCGACCTACATGATCATCGCGAGACCAGGTTAACGGCCTACTCCGAACAGGAACAGCAGCACGATGATGCCGAGCGGCACGCCCAGCAGCCACATCAGGATGTAGAGCATCTCCGTAGTCCTCCGTTGTGTTACGCCGCGCGCCGGGTCGGGTCGAACGCCGCCCGGTCGCGCCGGCGGTAGTAGCTCATGCGCATCGGCTCGCCGGAGGCCATCCAGCCGCCGAGCGCGCCGCCGACCAGGCCCAGCAGCAGCGCCACCACCGCCGCCACCGCGCCGTTGCGTACGGCGGCCGCCAGCTCCGGAGTCATGGGCGGCACCGCCACCCACGCCGGACCGGCGACGATGCCGCCGTACCAGCCGCCGTACATGGCGGTGGCGCCGAAGGTGGCGAGCACCAGCATGATCGGGATCGTGGCCAGCCAGGCGATGACCCCGTGCAGCATCGCGGGCTCGGCGCGGCGCAGCCCCGCGATCCGGGCGGCCACCCACCCGCCGACGACGAAGGCGAAGAAGGCGCCGGACACGTTGAAGACCGTGGTCAGCAGGCGGACGCTGCGGAAGGTCGTCGTGCGCGGCGCCGTGAGCTGGTGGGCGCCGATCGCGTACCCGATCAGCCCGATGATCAGGCCGAGGGCCAGCGCGCTCAGGGCGCCGACCCAGACGGCGCTCCACACCGGCCACCCACGCCAGTTGGGCTCGAACTCCCTGTCCATGATGCAGTCTCCTCCGGGGCCAGATCGCCGGGCCACATCGCCCTCTCGCTGGCCGGTGCACGGCGCGTGCCGACGAATTACACTGCGGGCGGCCGGCTCGACCGGCCGGGGAGGATCGGTACTCCATGTACCGGATCGGCATCGACGTCGGCGGCACGTTCACCGACCTGGTCGCCGTCGACGACGACGGCGGCGTCGCCGTCGCCAAGGCGGCCTCGACCCCGCGTGATCCCTCCGAGGGCGTGCTCGATGGCCTGCGGCTGCTGGCCGCCGAGCTGGGAACCGACCTCGCCGGCCTGCTGGCGCGGACCGAGCGCATCGTGCACGGCACCACCGTCGCCACCAACGCGCTGCTCGAGCGCAAGGGCGCGCGCGTGGGCCTGCTCACCACGCAGGGTCATCGCGACGTGATCGAGATGCGCGAAGGGCTGAAGGACGACCGGTACAACTTGAGGATGCCGCCGCCGGAGCCCCTGGTGCCGCGCTCATGCCGGCTCGGCGTGCGGGAGCGGATGCGATTCGACGGCACCGTGAGCACGCCGCTCGACCGCCGGGCGCTAGCGTCCGCGCTGAGGACGCTCGACCGGGCGGGGGTCGAGGCGGTGGCCGTGTGCTACCTGCACGCCTACCGCAACCCGCGGCACGAGCGCGAGACCGGGCACGCCGTCGCCCGCTGGCGCCCCGGCCTCTACGTGTCGCTGTCGTCCGAGGTCTTGCCGCAGATCAAGGAGTACGAGCGCGTGTGGACCACGGTCGTCAACGCCTATGTCGGCCCGGCGCTCGCGCGCTACCTGAGTACTCTCATCACCCGCCTGCGCACCGCCGGCTATGGCGTGGCGGCGCGCGCCGGGGCCGCGCCCGCGAGAGACGTGCTGATCATGCAGTCGCACGGCGGCGTCGCTCCCATCCGCGAGTCGGCGCGGCTGGCGGCCGGCGCCGTCCTGTCCGGTCCCGCCGGCGGCCTCGCGGCCGGGCGCCACGTCGCGCGCCTGATCGGGCACGGTGAGCTGGTGACGTTCGACATGGGCGGCACCAGCACCGACATCGCGCTGCTACAGGGGGGCGAGCCGACGCTGACCGGCGAGAAGACAGTGGGCATCGCGCGTGTCGCATTGCCCTCGCTCGACATCCACACGCTGGGCGCCGGCGGCGGCTCGATCGCCCGGGTAGACGCCGGGCGGATCCTGCACGTCGGCCCCGAGAGCGCGGGCGCCGACCCCGGCCCCGCCTGCTATGGCCGGGGCGGGACGGCGCCGACCGTGACCGACGCCAACCTCGTGCGCGGCCTGCTCGACCCCGCCAACTTCCTGGGCGGTCGCATCGCCCTCGACGTGGCCGCCGCCCGGCGCGCGACAGAGACGATCGCAAAGGCCCTCGGCACCGACGCGCTCACCGCCGCCGAGGGCATCGCCCAGGTCGTGAACACCAACATGGCCGAGGGCATCAAGCTCGTCTCCGTGCGCCGCGGCGTCGATCCCCGCGGCTTCGCCCTCGTCGCCTTCGGCGGCGCCGCCGGCCTGCACGTGACGGAGGTCGCCCGGCTGCTCGAGATCCGCCGCGTCATCGTCCCCAGCGTGGCCGCCGTGCTGTCGGCCTGGGGCATGCTGGCCACCGACCTGCGCTACGAACTGGTGCGCTCGCACGTCAGCGACGTCCGCCGTCTCACGGCAGGCGCGCTGCGCCGCCTGTTCGCGTCGCTGGAGGCCGAGGGGCGGCGCCGCCTGGGGCGCTTCGACGGCGTCGTGGACGTCCGCCGGGCGGCGGACATGCGCTACGGCGAGCAGATCTTCGAGATCCAGGTCCCGCTGGACGGGGTCGACCTGGCGCGCGCCGACCTGCTCGACGAGGTGGCCGCGCGCTTCCACCGCCGTCACGAGGACCTGTACGCCTACAGCGCGCCGGGCCAGGAGGTCGTCATCGTCAACGCGCGCGTGGCCGTCGTGGGCCGGCTGCCCGTGCTGCCGGCCGACGAGGCCGTGGCCGCCGGCTGGGCGCTGGTGCCGCCCGTCCGCCGCCGCGTCTGGCTCGGCGGCTGGACGGAGGTGCCCGTCTATCGCCTCGACGGACTTCCGGCCGGCTACGAGGTGAACGGCCCCGCGGTCTTCGAGTCGGCGACGACCACCGTGCTGCTCCGCGAGAGCGAGCACGCCACCGTCACCCCGCGCGGCTGGCTCGACGTTGGGCTCGGGGGCACCACCCTCGAGCCTTGACCGGAAGCAGTGTTTGCGCGTAAGAAGCGCATAGCCCGAGACAAGGAGGCGCACTCATGATCTACGAGGTCCGGACCTACACGCTGCGCACCGGCGCCGTGGCGGAGTTCGAGGAGCGGTTCGCCAAGCGCAAGCCGCTGCGGGAGAAGCACTCGCCGCTCGGCGCCTTCTGGCACACCGACTTCGGCCCGCTCAACCAGGTGATCCACGCCTGGCCCTACGACAACCTGCAGCACCGCACGGCGGTGCGCGAGGCGATGACCAAGGACGCCGCGCTCAACGCGCTGGTTGGCGGTCGCGACCTGATCGTCGAGCAGCAGGCCGACATCATGATCCCGGCGCCGTTCATGCAGCCGCTCGGCAGCCGCGACTTCGGCACCGGCAACTTCTACGAGATGCGCATCTACACCTACGCGCCGGGTGACCTGCCGGCGGTGCTGGAGGCGTGGGGCAAGGCCGTCCCCGCCCGCGAGAAGCTCTCGCCGCTGGCCGCCTGCTGGACGAGCGAGCTGGGCGGGCTCAACAAGTTCGTCCACGTCTGGGTGTACAAGGACTCCAACGAGCGCACGCGCATCCGGGAGGAGTCGCGCAAGGGCGGCCAGTGGCCGCCGCAGTCCGGGGTGCGGCCGGTCCGGCAGGAGAGTAAGCTGCTGATCCCGGCGGCGTTCTCGCCGCTCCGGTAGCCGCTCACCCTCGGTCGCTCGGTGGGTGGATGGCGTCGCTGAGCCGGCAACTCGCGCGGTGGGTCGTCGGTCTCCGCTACGAGGATCTCCCTCCCGCGGTGGTCACCTGCTCTGGACGCTCCCGCATCCGGAGGCGGCGATCGACGAGTGGATCCGCGTGCTGAGGCCGGGCGGCCGCCTGGTGATCGTCGACGGGCAGTTCGGCTCCGCGGCGCCGGCGTCGCCGGGCAGCGCCCGGACGAGCGCGGAGTACGCGGCCGTCGCCGACCAGCTTCCGTTCTACGGTGGGCGCGCGCGAGGCGATCGAGGCGCTGCTGGCGGCGCACGGCCTCGTGAGCGTGGGCGGCGACTCGCTGCACGATCTCGTCGAGGCCCAGATGCAGCGGCTGATCGCGGAGGGTGCAGAGCCGCGCACCTGCCGCCGCTACGTCGTCTGGGGCGACCGCGCGCGCTGAGCGGGGGCACCCCGCGTATACTTCGGCGCGGGCCGGGCGGGGCCCGCGGGGAGGCCGACGATGGCGCTGGAGACGACGCAGGAGCGGATTCGGCCGGTGACGGGGACGCACGTGGTCCGCGTGCAGCACGAGGGCCTGGTGACCGCGGATGCCGAGCGATCACGGGACTTTTACTGCCGCGTCCTTGGCTTCCAGGTGCTGCCGCGGCCGGCGTTCTCGAGCCACGGCTACTGGCTCGGCACGCCGGGCATCTTTCCGCAGATCCACCTGATCCAGTCGGACATGGTGCCGCCGGGAGCGGGCGCGCCGATCAGCCCGCTCGGTCGCCACACTTGCTTTGAGGTCGCCGACTACTCGGCCATGAAGGCGACGCTGGAGCGCGAGGGCATCGCGTACGTCGAGAACAGGCAGCCGGGCGGCGGCATCCAGATGCTGTGCAACGACCCCGACGGCAACACCCTGGAGTTCCAGCCGGCGACCGTGTGTTCGGCGGCCGTCTGACTTCATCGACACTTGACGGCGCGTAACAGGCGGCTACCAATGGGACTCGATGCACTTCGAGATCGTTGGTGGGATTCGCAATGCGCGTGTGATTGGAGCCGGCCGCTTCGGCGCGTCGAGCTGCACTGGTTCGAGGCGCATGGAATCGGCAGGGTGTACTTCGAGCGAAAGAAGAATCTGGACGAACCCTCATGACGAGCCGCTCCGGGGCGTTCGCGGTGTGCATCCGCAACGGGGAGTACGAGGCCGACCTCATCATCGGCAAGATCTATCGCGTCATGAGACCCAAGCGCAACGACGGGCCGGCCGACATCCGCGTCCTCGACGAGTCGGGTGAGGACTATCTCTATCCGCGGGCGTGGTTCGTTCCTGTCGAGTTGCCGGTGAAGGCCCGGAGGGCGCTGGGTCAGTTTCGGAAGGCGTTCATGGCCGTCACCAGCGCCGGGGTCCCGCCCAAGAGATAGACCACGTCCCGGCTTTCTGGATCCCCGTCCGTCCGTCTTGACCAGGGATGGCGGGCCGGCTAGGGTCTGGCCTACATCGCGGCGGGAGGAGAGGCGTATGGCGGCGATGCGGCAGGCCGGCGGCGGCTCGATCGTCAACATCTCGTCCACGGCGGGCTTGGTGGGCAGCCCCAGCGAGACGGCCGCCTACGGCCGCCTACACCGCCACCAAGGGGGCGGTGCGGCTCTTCACCAAGTCGACGGCCATCCAGCACGCCAGGGACAACATCCGCTGCAACTCCGTCCATCCCGGCCCCATCGTGACCGACATGATCAAGGACATGCTGGAGAGCCGGGCCGCCTGGGAGCAGCGCATGCGCCGCCTGCCCATGGGGCGGGCGGGCACGCCGGACGAGATCGCTTACGGCGAGCTGTACCTGGCCTCCGACGAGTCGTCCTACATGACGGGCAGCGAGCTGGTGATCGACGGCGGCACGACGGCCGAGTAGCCGCGGACGCAGCACACCAACCGAGAGGAGATCACGACGATGGCGCTGACGCTGGCGGAAGCCAACCGGGTCGTACAGGCCGCGATCGAGCGGGCCAAGGAGACGAACATCCGGATCAGCGCGGCCGTGTGTGACGCCGGCGGGCGCCTGGTCGCCTTCAACCGCATGGATGGCGCCATCTGGGCCAGCGTCTACGGGTCGCAGGGCAAGGCCATTGCGTCGGCTGGATTCGCCCGGCCCAGCGGCGAACTGGCCGAGCGCGCGGGCAGCCCGATCATCCAGGGCATCGCCGCCGCTGAGGGCGGGCACATGATCCCGAGCCAGGGCGCGGTCCCCATCATCCGCAACGGCGTGGTCGAGGGTGCCTGCGGCGTCGGCGGCGGCACCGCCCAGCAGGACGAGGACTGCGCGCGCGCCGGGGTGGCGAAGCTCTAACCGCTGGAAGCGCCATGCTGTGCTTGTCGTGGTGGCTGTTCGCCGTCCTGCTGCTCGGCACCGCGGCACTCGGCTTCATCGTCCACTTCGCCTGGCAGTGGTGGCTGCTCTCCCGGCCCGGAGCGCAAAGCTAGAGACCATGCCGACACTGACCCCGTTGCCGCCTCAGATCGAGCAGTTCCTCCACGACAATCCCCAGGGCGTCCTGACCTCGTTCAGGCGCAACGGCATGCCGCAGCTCAGCATCGTGACGGTGTACCCGCGGGACGGTGGGGTCGGCATCTCCATCACGGAGACGCGGGCCAAGTTCAAGAATCTCCTGCGTGATCCTCGATGCTCCGTGCTGGTGTCACACGTCGACTGGTGGTCGGGGTTCCTGGTCTTCGAGGGCAAGGCCGAGCTCGTCCATTCCGGCAACAGCGACCCCGAGACACTCCGACTGGCCCGGCGTCACATCTTCAGCGCCACCACCCGGCGGCGCAGTGCAGACTGGGAGCAGTACGACCGGATCGCGGCAACCGACAAGCGCGTCGCGATGGTGGTGCGACCCGAGCACATCTACGGGTCGGCGCTGGCGAAGATGCGCGAGGCCGCGGCGAAGTAGGGCGGGCGCATGTGAGACAGGGGTTCCGCGTCATCGATGCCGACACGCACGTCAACCCCTCCATGGACGTGCTGCTGCGGTACGCCGACACGCCGTTGCGCGATCGCCTGGACGATCTGGCGCCGTACCTCAGGACGGTGAAGGTCTCTCCCGGCCGCGGTGACGCCGAGGACCAGGGGCAGGCCACCATCCTGTCGGTCAAGCAGCTTCGCTACTCGCGCGTGGCCGGCCAGAAGCCGAGCGCTCCGACGGGCCCGGAGGGAGACCGCGGGTTCCTCTCCGCGCGGACGCACATGGTCACGCGACGGCCCATCACCGCGCGCGTGGCAGACGACAACGCGCGCGGCCGGCTCGCGGACATGGACACCGAGGGCCGTGACATCGACTTCATCATCCCCGGCCCGTGGGCGTATGGCGCGCCCGCACTGGCCCCACACCTCACGAGAGGACTGGTCGACGCCTATCACCGCTACATGGCCGAGTACTGCGCGGCCGACCGGCGGCGTCTGAAGAGCATGGTCCTCGCCCCGGCCACCGATCCGCCGGCGAGCGCGCGAGCCATCGAGACGCTCGCGAAGGACGACTGGGTGGCGGCCGTGTGGCCCCTGCTGCCCGAGGGGTTGCCGGTGGACGATCCCGATCTGGAGCCGATCTGGGCGGCGGCGAACGAGGCGGACCTGCCGATCATGTATCACGGCTTCACCATCGAGACCCCGTACTTCCCCGGCTATCGCGACGTCTGGGAGAATCCCGCCATGAGCCGGTGCGCGGGCCAGACGTGGGGCGGGCAGCGGTTCCTGTCGTTCATGCTGATGGGGGGCATGCTGGACCGTTATCCGAGGCTCCGGGTCGCCACGCTCGAGTGCGGCCACGGCTGGCTGCCTCACTGGCTGGTACGCCTCACCAGGCAGATCGACTACGTCCGCGGCTCCGTGTCGCCGGCGCTCCAGCACACGCCCGTGGAGTACGCCCGGATGGGTCGCGTCTTCTGCGGCATCGACTTTTCCGAGGGTATCGAGCTGACGCGGGCGGTGATCGACCTCCTCGGTGATCACGTGCTCATGTTCGAGTCGGACTACCCGCACCCCGAGACCATCTTCCCCGACCATGCCGAGACCGTGATCGCGTGGCGGAAGTCGCTGGGCGAGCGCGCGACCCAGAAGCTCATGTGGGAGAACGCGGCGCGCTTCTTCCGCCTGACGTCGACTCCCTGGTAGGCGCCGAAGCACGGCGGGGCCTCGCGTCATAGCGCGGACGATGGCAGGTGCGTCCGTCGTCCGCGGCATCGTGGGTCAGGCCCGGCCGATCCTCATCGGCCAGTGCGCCGCGATGGCGTTCGCGGTGGTGGTCTTTGAGCCCCGTCGAATCTCTTCGAGTGACTTGAGGTGAAAGCCGGCGAAAATCACCGCGACCTCTACAGCTGCCCGAAGAACACCAGGTACTCCGACTTCAGGAAGCGCTCGAGCAGCAGCAGCAGCACCGCCCCCGGTGCCATCAGCACCAGCGCCGTCACCGAGGCGATCTGCAGCTCGTACCCCAGGCTGGCCGTGTACATGTAGACGGGGAGCGTGGTGACGAACGGCGCGCCGACCAGCAGCGTGCCGGTGAACTCGTCGAGGGAGTAAAGGAAGACCAGGACGGCGCTGGCCACGATGCCGGGGAGCGCCAGGGGTAGCGCGACGGTTGCGAAGGCGCGGGTGGTCGAGGCCCCGAGGTTCCAGGCGGCCTCCTCCAGCTCGGGCGCGATCGAGCGGAAGACCGCGGTCATCGTCCACACGGCGAAGACCAGCCCGCCGACCAGGTGCACCAGCACGACGCCGGGGATCGTTCCCGCCAGGCCGAAGCGGTAGAACTCGCGCGTGGCGCTGGCGAACACCGGCAGCTGCGGGAACGCCTGGGGGAGCAGGAAGAGCAGGAGCACCAGCGAGCGGCCGGGGAAGGCCAGGCGCGCCAGCGCATAGCCGAGGGGGATGGCCATCGCGAGGGCGACAATCGTGACGATGACCGCGATGAAGACGCCGAGCCGCAGGGGCTCCAAGAAGTCGCCGCTGGCGACGCGGTGCCAGTAGCGGAGGCCGAAGCGCTGCGGCCAGGCGCTTGGATAGGTCCAGCGCTCGGCCAGGGACCACACGGCCAGGCTCGTGAGCGGGCCGACGATGAAGAACGCCACGACGGCGAGGCCGGCGGCCCGCGCGAGCAGGGTGCAGGCGCTCATCCGGTGAGCCTCCGGAGGTAGACGAGGGCGGCGCCCATCGCCAGCAGGTAGGCGACCACGCCCAGGG
>DASTOJ010000034.1:0-4656 GCA_035762565.1 Candidatus Methylomirabilota bacterium
TCCGTTGGCTTCGATGGTGCTATGCCTGACGTACGACAGGCCAAACCTGGGCAGGCGCTCGCGGCCAGAATCACGCGGAATCCGCCGCGCCCCTCCCCGGCCCCCGGCCACGCCCCGCCGTCACACCGCGTCAGCGGCGGACGACGAGCTCCGCGTCGCCCTGGCGCGACAGCATCTCGATGGCGGCGCCGTCCTGCCCCTGCGACGCGCGGAGCGTGATGCGGGAGGCGCGGAGCTGCAGGCCGCGGATCTCGATCCAGGAGAGCCACCCGGGCAGCCGCGGGCGATTGAGCGTGAGCTGGTTGGCGGCGGCGTCGGGCGCGAGGCCGAGCATCGCGGCGATCAGCATGAAGACGACGCCGGCCGCCCACGCCTGGGGCGAGCACGCCACGGGATACTGCGTCGGCCCATAGCCGTCCGCGCGAGGGAAGCCGCAGAACAGCTCGGGCATGCGCACGTTCTCGAACTGGAGCACGCTCTCGAAGAGCCCGGTGGCCAGCGTCAGGAACGGGTCGGCGAGCCCGTAGCGGCGCATGCCCACGGCGGCGATGGCGGTGTCGTGCGGCCACACCGAGCCGTTGTGGTAGCTCATCGGGTTGTAGAGCCGCTCACCGCTGGCGAGCGTGCGGACGCCCCAGCCGGTGAACATGTCGTCGGCCATGAGCCGGCGGGCCACGATGTGGGCGCGGCTGTCGCTGATCAGGCGCGTCCACAGCAGGTGGCCGGCATTGGAGGCGATCACGCGGCAGGGCTGGCGCTCGCGGTCGAGCGCCAGCGCGTAGTAAGCCTCGTCGGGCAGCCAGAAGTCGGCCTCGAACCGGTCGCGCAGGCGGCGCGCCCGCTCGCGCAGCGCGGGGGCGTGGCCGGCGACGCCGAGGGCCTCGGCCACCTCGGCCGCCGCCAGCAGCGCCGCGTGCTGGTAGCCCTGCACCTCGGCCAGCGCGATGGGCGGCTCGGCCAGGTGCCCGGCGGCGTGCATGATCGCGTCGTGCGAGTCCTTCCAGCCCTGGTTGACGAGGCCGCGCGGCGAGCGGCGGACGTAGGTGAGGTAGCCGCCGCCGGCGTCGGCGGCCCTCAGCATCCACTGCAGCACGCGCTCGGCCGTCGGCCACAGCTCGCGCGCCAGGACGACGTCGGCCGTCCACTTGCAATACTCGGCGAGCAGGATCAGGAACAGAGGCGAGGCGTCCACGCTGCCGTAGTACGGGATGAACGGGATCTCGCGGCAGGCGGCCATCTCGCCGTGGCGCAGCTCGTGGATGATCTTGCCGGGCTCCTGGTCGGTGAACGCGTCGTCGAGCCGGCCCGCGTGGCGGGCGAGGAAGCGCAGGGTGCCGGCGGCGATCGCGGGCTCGAACGGCAGCACCTGGAGCGCGGTGATGAGCGCGTCGCGCCCGAACGCCGCCACGTACCACGGGATGCCAGCGTAGGGGACGAAGCCGTCCTCCGTCTCGGTGAGCAGCAGGTGCAGGTCGCGGCGCGAGCGCTGCACCCACACCTCGAACAGGTCGTGGTTGCTCCGGACCTCCGCGCCGGCCAGGCGCTCGGTGACGGCGCGGCGCCGGCGCAGGGCCTCGCCATAGCCGAGCGCGGGGGGCGGCGGGGCGGGCTGGACGGCGGCGCTGGCCACGACCGTCAGCTCCGTGCCGGCGCCCGGCGCCACCGCCAGGCGAAACTCGGCGCTCGTCGCGTCCAGCCGCCCGGGGGGTGGGTCGAAGGCCAGCGTGGTGGTCCGGGTGACGTCGTCGAGGCCGCGGTAGCCGAGCCGCACGGCGGCGCGGTCGACCTCCGGCGGCAGGCCGCGGCCCCGGCGCTCGCGCGGGTGGCCGCGCACCTCGAAGACGTCCACGAAGTCGGCCGCGAAGTGCAGCGTGAGCGAGATGTCGAGCGGCTCGCGATTGAACGCCTCGACGACCAGCCGCTGGTAGAGCTGGCCGCCGCGCACCGTGAGGCGGCGGGCGATCCGCAGCGATCGGCCGGGCAGGAGCACCTGGGGGCCGAGGGCGACGTCGGGGTTGGTGAGGTCGATCGCCGCCTGCACGGCGTCCTCCGACACGCCGGCGTTGAGCACGAGCGGCCGGTGGCCGTGCAGCCGCAGCTCCAGCCGCCGCAGGAAGCGGGTGCCGTCGACGTAGAAGCCGAACTCGGTGTGGGGCAGGTTGGGCAGATCGCCGCGCCGGTTGGCCACGAGGAACGCCTCGTCGTGCTTGAGGACCAGCTTGGGCAGGTCGGCAGCGACCTCGGAGGCGAGGATGTAGTACTGCTCGCCGACGAGGACGTCGCCGTGCGGCGTGTCCGTCACCTCTCGCGGCGGACGGTCGTCGCTCATGCGGCGCGGCGCCGGGCGCCGAGCCGGCGATACACGCGCTCGTAGTCATCGGCCATGCGCGCGACCGCGAAGCGCGCCTCGACGTGGCGCCGGCACTCGGCGCGGTCGATCTCGTCCAGGCGCTTCACCGCGTCCGCCAGCTCGACCAGGGTGTCGCCGAGGAAGCCGGTGCGGCCGGCGACGACGACCTCCGGCACGGAGCCGCGGGGCCGTGCGACGACCGGCGTGCCACAGGCCATCGCCTCGACCATCACCAGGCCGAAGGGCTCGGGCCAGTCGATCGGGAACAGCAGCGCCCGGGCGCCGCCCAGGAAGGCCGGCTTGTCGTCGTCGCTGATCTCGCCCAGGAACTCCACCAGCGGGTCGTCCAGCAGCGGCATGATCACCCGATCAAAATACTCCTGATCGGTCGGATCCACCTTGGCGGCGATTTTCAGCGGCAGCCCCACGCGTCGCGCGATCTCGATGGCCAGGTCGGGCTGCTTCTCGGGCGCGAGCCGCCCGAGGAAGGCCAGGTAGCCCCGGTCCTCGGGCGCGAAGGCGTAGCCCTCCAAAGGCAGGCCGTGGTACACCGTCCCCGCCCAGCGCACGCCGAGCGGGTCGAGCGGCGCCCGCTGCGCATCGCTGATCGACACGAGCGGCACGGCGCGGAACTGCCCATAGAGCGGCGCCAGGTGCGGCAGGTCGAGACGCCCGTGGATCGTGTGTACGGTCGGGGTCGGGGTCAGCGCGTCGAAGGGGAACGCGAGGTAGTCCACGTGGCAATGGATCACGTCGAAATCCGCGGCGCGCGAGAATACCATGCCCAGCTGGCGGATGAAGTCGGCGCCGAGCACATCGCGCCGGGCGGTGTCGAAGCGCATGGCCCGCTCGACGACCGGCACCAGCGTCGCGCTCGTGGAAGAATCGCCGCTGGCGAAGAGCGTGACCTCGTGGCCGCGGCGCACCAGCTCTTCGGTCAGGTAGGAGACGACGCGCTCGGTGCCCCCGTAGAGTCGTGGCGGGACGGACTCGAACAACGGGGCAACCTGGGCGATACGCATCGGTGAATCCGTGATATGCAATACGACTGCCAGGGAGTGCCGTGAGGGGGGACCGCATGATCGCGCAGACCGCCGAGGTTCGCGAGCAGCATCGCTTCGACGTCGCCGCGCTGGAGCGCTACCTGCGCGAGCGCGTGCCGGGCTTCGGCGGCCCCCTCGAGGTCCGGCAGTTCCGCGGCGGCCAGTCCAATCCGACCTATCACCTGGCCGCGGGCGGGCGCGAGTACGTCCTGCGCCGCAAGCCGCCGGGCAAGCTGCTGCCGTCGGCGCACGCGGTGGACCGCGAGCACCGGGTGATCACCGCGCTGGGGCGCACGGACGTCCCGGTCCCGCGGACCTATCTGCTGTGCGAGGACGACACCGTGATCGGGACCGCGTTCTACGTGATGGACTGCGTGCACGGCCGCGTCTTCTCCGACCCGGCGCTGCCGGGAGCCACGCCGCCGGAGCGGACGGCGATGTACGGGTCGATGAACGAGGTGCTGGCGCGCCTGCACACCGTCGATCCCGAGACGGTGGGTCTCGTCGACTTCGGCCGGCCGGGGAACTACTTCAGCCGCCAGATCCACCGGTGGACGCAGCAGTACCGCGCCTCGGAGACGGAGCGCTTCGAGTCGATGGAGCGGCTCGTCGAGTGGCTGCCCGCGCACCTGCCGGCGGACGACACGACGACCCTCGTCCACGGCGATTACCGCCCGGGCAATCTCGTCATGCATCCGACCGAGCCCCGGGTGGCCGCCATCCTCGACTGGGAGCTGTCCACGCTCGGCCACCCACTCGGCGATCTCGCCTACTTCTGCATGCCGTACCGCCTCGGCAGCGAGTGGGACGGCTTCCGCGGCAAGGATCTGAAGGCGCTCGGCATCCCGAGCGAGGAAGCGTTCGTGGCCGCCTACTGCCGCCGCGTCGGCCGGAGCGGCATCCCCGAGTGGGACTGGTACATCGTGTTCGCGATGTTCCGCCTGGCCGCCATCGCCCAGGGCATCATGGGCCGCGTCATCGCCGGCACCGCCAACGACCCCCACGCCCGCTCCCGCGGCGAACGCGCCAAGCCCCTCGCCGACGCCGGCTGGAGGATCGTCCAGACCCTCGCGTGAACCCGTCTTCGAGCTCCTGCCCCCGTGGTCGCGCCGGGAGGGCGGCGGTGTGTGGGGGCCCTGGCGCGCCACGGATGGCTCGCCTGTCGCCGTAAGCTCGCTCCGGGCTCGGCGAGCGCGAGCCCCCCATCCCCCTCGAAGGGGGCTGGGCCGATCAGAAGTCGAATCGCCGATCGCGCGCTCGCCG
>DASTOJ010000035.1:0-10669 GCA_035762565.1 Candidatus Methylomirabilota bacterium
GAAGGCGACCAGGAAGAACGAGGTCACCGCCGTCGTGACGACCAGCGCGGTCTCGCCCCGTGGCACCAGAAAGCTGACGAGCGGCAGGAACAGCACGCTCGGGATGGGATAGACGACGGCGAACACCGGGTCGAGTCCCTCCCGCAGCCGGCGCCACACGCCCATCGCGAGTCCGACGGCGACCCCGAGGACCGCCGAGAGGGCGAAGGCCCAGGCGATGCGGCCGAGGGTCGCCAGCGTGTGGCCCGGCAGCGTGCCGTCGGCACCGAGCCGCCCGAGATGGGCGAGCACCGTGGACGGGCGCGGGAAGAAGGCCTCGCGAAGCAGGCCGTTCGCGCTGGCCACCTCCCAGGCGAGGAGCAGGACCACCGGCGAGCCGAGGGCCAGCCAGCGCTCGGCGAGCCGCCGCCGGCGTGGGTTCATCCGTCGCGGTCCGCGCCCATCGCCCGCACGACCTCCTCGCGCAGCTCTGACCAGATCTTCTCGAGCAGGACGCCGTAGGCCTGCGAGGCGCGAATCTCGAGCCCCCGAGGCCGGCCGAGATCGACCGGGAACACCTGACTCACCCGCCCGGGTCGCGCGGTCATCAGCACGACCCGGTCGCCCAGGAGGAGCGCCTCCTCCAGCGAGTGGGTGACGTAGACGACCGTCGTGCCGAGGCTGGCCCAGATGCGCAGCAGCTCCTCCTGCATGATCGCCCGCGTCTGGGCGTCGAGCGCCGCGAACGGCTCGTCCATGAGGAGCACCTCGGGGTCGTTGGCCAGCGCCCGCGCGATTCCCACGCGCTGCTTCATTCCTCCCGAGAGCTGGTGCGGATAGTGCTGCGCGAAGCGCGTGAGGCCGACCATGGCCAGCATCTCCCGCGCACGCGCCTCGCGCTCGGCGCGGGGGACGCCGCGGTTCTCGAGGCCGAAAGCGACGTTGGCAAGCACGGTGCGCCACGGCAGCAGCGCGTGCTCCTGGAAGACCATGGCGGTCTGCGGCGTGCCGGGACGGCTCGCCTCGATGCGCACGTCGCCGGACGTCTGGCGGAGGAGCCCGGCGATCACGCGGAGGAGGGTCGACTTGCCGCTGCCGCTCGGGCCCACCAGGCAGAGGAACTCGCCGGCCGCCACCTGGAGCGAGATCCGCTCGAGGGCCACGACCGACTGCCCGTGGCTCTCGAAGGCGACGGTGATGTCGCTGACGACGACCTTCACAGGCTCAACCGCCCAGCAGCTCCTTGGCGATGATGAGCCGCTGGATCTGGTTGGTGCCCTCGTAGATCTGCATGATCTTGGCGTCGCGCATGAAGCGCTCGACGGGGAAGTCGCGCGTGTAGCCGTAGCCGCCGAACACCTGCACGGCGTCGGTGGCGACCTTCATGGCGGCGTCCCCGGCCCAGCACTTGGCCATCGACGCCTCGTAGGTGTTGGCGCGGATGCCGGCGTCGAGCTGGCGGGCGGCGTGGTGGACCATCAGGCGGGCGGCGTGGGTCTGCATCGCCATGTCGGCCAGCATGAACTGGATGCCCTGGAACGCGGCGATCGGCTGGCCGAACTGCTGGCGCTCCTTCGCGTAGCCGACCGCGGCGTCCAGCGCGGCCTGGGCGATGCCGACCGCCATCGAGCCGGTGGCCGGGCGCGTGATGTCGAGCGTGGCCATCGCGATCCCGAAGCCCTCGCCCTCGGCACCCAGCCGCTCGCCGACCGGGATCGCGCAGTCGGTGAAGTGCAGCGCCACCGTGGGCGAGGCCCGGATGCCGAGCTTGCGCTCCTTCTTGCCGACCTCGAAGCCGGGCGTGCCCTTCTCGACCAGGAACGCCGTCACGCCCTTGGCGCGCTTGGACGGATCGACCGTGGCGAACACGGTGATGACGTCGGCGTGGTCGCCGTTGGTGCACCACTGCTTGGAGCCGTTGAGCACGTAGTGGTCGCCCCGCCGGACCGCGGTGGTCTTGAGCCCGGCGGCATCAGAGCCCGCGCCCGGCTCCGACAGCGAGTACGCGGAGAGGATGTCGCCCGTTGCCAGCCCTGGCAGGTACTTCGTCTTCTGCTCCTCGGTGCCGGCCAGCAAGATCGGCAGGCCGCCGAGAGGCTGGTCGAGGAACTGGGTGGCCGTCGCGGCGCACGCGTACGCGATTTCCTCGGTCGCGAGCGCCAGCGCGAGAGCGCCCATGTCGGAGCCGCCGTACGCCTCCGGCACCCAGATCGCGAACAGCCCGGACTCGAGGATCGCCTTCATCGAGTCCTCGGGGTAGGCCTCCAGCTCGTCGTAGCGCGCGGCATGGGGGGCGATGCGCTTGCGGGCGACCTTGCGGGCGAGGTCCCGGATCATCCGCTGCTCGTCGGTCAGGTAGAAGAGGTCGTTCATGGCCCGTATGGTATAAGACCGCCATGGACAGGGCGAGGCTCGAAGATCTCGTCATCCGCTTCACCGACGCCTTCAACCGAAACGACCTGGACGGTGTGATGGCGTTCATGACGGAGGACGCGGTTTACGAGGAGTTCACGGGCACGATCAACCGCGGGCGGGAGGCCATCCGGGCGGCGTTCGTGCCGCAATTCCGCGGGGACTTCGGCAAGATGCGCTTCGAGACCGAGGACCTGTTCGTCGATCCCGCGACCGGCAAGGCCCTGATCCGCTGGGTCTGCACGCTGGACACCCGGCGCGGCCGGGGCGGCTGGCGCGGCCTCGACATCCTGCACTTCGAGGACGGCTTGGTGAAGCACAAGCTCACCTACGCCAAGGCCAAGGTCCCGCTCATCGAGTAGCCTCCCGCGCCACCGCCCGCAAAAGGGCGATGCGGATCAGGCCGCTGAACGGCCGGATGACGCGCCAGTAGCGCCTGAACCGCCGGCGGCTCACCGGATCCAGGCAGCGGATGCGCGTGTCGGTGGACAGTCGGGTCGTACCGGCGTCGATCGGCGCGAGGCGGAAGTCCCACACGGCCTTGGCATAGCCGGGGCTCTCGAACGCCCGGAACCCCGCCGCATCGAGCCGGAGCGGTTCGCTGGCCAGCTGCCAGAATCGCCCGACGACGCCCAGCACCAGCTCGCGCTCGGCCCGCTCGCCCAGGAGGACGAACCCGTGCTCCAGCAGGCGCTCGAGCGTGAGGGGCCCGCGCCGCCGCGGCGGGCCCGGGCGTCGCAGCACGCCCGGGGCGGCGCGGAGGAGGAGCAGCCAGCGGATCACGCGCGAGCCGAACAGGTCCACCCGCCGGAGCGCGGCGTGGACGGCGGCCGCCGGCGCCCGCACGAGGATCTCGTGGTGCTCGAACTCGTCGAACTCCGGCATCAGCTCGTCGATCAGCGTGGGCGGCGAGGCCGTCGTCACGCGCCGCCGACCAGCACCAGCGCGTCGACGGCCACGAGGTCGGCGCCGGCGGCGATCAGCGGGTTGAGGTCGATCTCCTGGATGCGGGGCTCGGCGACGATGAGCGCGGCCACGGCGTGGATCGCCCCGACGAGCGCCGTTCGCTCGACCGGGCGCAGTCCCCGGGGCCCGGCCAGCAGCCGGGGGCGCGCGCCTTCCTCCAGCATCGCCTCCGCCTCCCCTTTCCCGAGCGGCGCGAGCCGGACGGAGACGTCGTGCAATACCTCGGTCAGCACCCCGCCGGCACCGACCACGACGACCGGGCCGAACACCTCGTCGCGGCGCGCGCCCACCAGCAGCTCGACGCCGGGGCCCACGCGCTCCTGGACGACGAAGCGCTCGGCGCCCGCCCGCGCGCGCAGCGTCGCGCACGCCGCGCGCACCGCCGCCGCGTCCGCGACGTCGAGGATCACGCCCCCGACCTCGGTCTTGTGCGTGAGCCCGGCGGCGTCGGCCTTTATCACGACGGGGTAGCCGACGCGCTCGGCCGCGGCGACGGCCTCCTCCGCGCCGCCGGCGATCGCCTCCCGGCAGAACCGGATCCCGCACGCCTCCAGCAGCCGGCGCGCGAGCGCGTAGGGCAAGAGCCCCTGGGTCGCCTCCAGCGCCCGGCGTAGCTCCGCCGTCAGCGCCGGCGGCTTCGGCGTCGTGCGGGGCGCCGGGGGCCGCGCCCGCCAGAGCGCGCGCCACGCCCGGACCGCCCGCTCCGGGCTGGGCAGGACCGGCACGCCGTCCGCCCGGAACCGCGCGCTGATCTCCGGCGCATCGGCGGTGAACGCGACCGCCGGCTTGCCCGTCGCCCGCGCCGCCTGCACGATGCCGTCGGCGAACTCCGGGATGTCGAGGCCGACGTTCACCGCGACGACGCCGCCGATCGTCGTTTCGTCGAACACCTGCCGCACCGCCGTGGCGATGTTCCCCGGCTCGACCTGCGGCGTGAGATCCACCGGGTTGCCGACCGCCGCGAACGCGGGCAACAGCCCTCGCAGCGCCGCCTGCGTGGCGTTGCTCAGCGACGGCACCGCGAGCCCCTCGCGCTCCGCCGTGTCGGCGGCGACCACCGAGGGGCCTCCCGACACGGTGACGACCGCGATGCGCGGGGCCCGCGGGACCGGCGGGCGGGCGGCGAGCGTCTCGATCGCGTCGAAGAACTCCTCGGTCTCCTCCGCGAGCACCGCCCCGGCGCCGAGGCACGCGGCCCGGAACACGTCGTAGGAGCCCGCCAGAGATCCGGTGTGCGAGCCGGCCGCGCGCCGCCCCGCGTCGGAGCGCCCGCCCTTGAGCACCACGATGGGCTTGCGTCCCGCCGCCCGCCGCGCGGCCGCCAAAAAGCGTGGGCCGTCGCGCAGCGCCTCGACGAAGCAGGCGATCAGCGTGGTGGCGGGATCGTCGACGAGCCACTCCACCACCTCGGCGATCTCGACGTCCATCTGGTTGCCGATCGACACGAACCGCGCGACGCCGAGGCCGCGGCCGCCGAGGTGGCGGAAGATCAGCCCGCCATAGGCGCCGCTCTGCGAGACGATCGAGATCCCGCCCTGCGTCCGCGGCAGGTCCCAGAAGTACGTACCGTTGAGCCGCGCCGGTGCGGAGTACACGCCCATGCAGTTGGGCCCGACCAGGCGCAGGCCGGCCGCCCGCGCCGTCGCCAGCAGCCCCGCCTGGGTGGAACGGCCGCCGTCGTCCACCTCGCCGAACCCGGACGACAGGATCACCGCCGCCCGCACCCCTCGCGCGGCCAGCGCCGCGATCGCCGCAGGCACCGCCGGCGCCGGCAGGCTCACGAGCGCCAGGTCGAGGCCGGCCGGCAGCGCCTCGACGCTCGGCACCGTCGCGCAGCCGAGGATCGACTCACCGGACGGGTTCACGGGATAGACCGCACCGGCGTAACCGCCGTCCTTCACGTTCTGGAGCAGGCGGTGACCGAGCTTGGACGGACTGCGCGAGACGCCGAGGACCGCCACGCCAGCCGGCGCGAAGAGCGCGGTGAGGTCGCTCACGCGCGGGCGCGGCGGTCCACGACACGGACGGCCTTGCCCGGCGGCCGTTCGATCGTGCCCGCCGGGCACAGCCGGATCTCCGGGCTGAGGGCCAGCAGGTCGTGCAGCGCGCGGCGCAGGCGGGTGGCGACGGCCGGATCGCAGCCGGGCTCGGTCTCGGCCACGATGGTCAGCCGCTCGCCGCCGCCGTCCCCGTCGAGCACGATCTGGTATTCGGGACCGAGGCCGGTTGTGCGCAGCAGCAGCGTCTCGACCTGGCGCGGGTAGAAGTTCACGCCCTTGAAGATCACCATGTCGTCGGTGCGCCCGCGCAGCCGGTCGAGCCGGAGCATCGTGCGCCCGCAGTCGCACCGCGCGCGCGAGACGACGCGCGTGAGGTCGCGGGTGCGGTAGCGCACGAGCGGCAGGCCCTCACGGGTGAGGGTCGAGACGACGAGCTCGCCCTCGAGACCATCGGCCAGCCCGGCGCCCGTCGCCGGATCGACGATCTCGACATGGTAGTGGTCCTCCCACACGTGGATGCCCGCGCGCGCCGCGCAGTCGATGCCGAGGCCGGGGCCGCCCGTCTCCGTCATGCCGATGATGTCGTACGAGGTGAGCCCGAGCTCGCGGTCGATGCGGGCGCGCAGCTCGTCGGACCACATCTCGGAGCCGAAGATCCCCACGCGCAGCCGGAGCGAGGCAAGATCGAACCCCTCCTCGCGCGCCACCTCGATGAGGCGCAGCGGGTAGGTCGCGATGGCGGGCAGCACGGTGACGCCGAGGTCGCGCATCAGGGTGAGCTGCAGCAGCGTGCGGCCGGCGCCGACCGGCACGATCATCGCGCCCAGCCGCTCGGCCCCGTAGTGGAAGCCGAAGCCGCCGGTGAACAGGCCGAACGAGGGGGTGATCTGCACGACGTCGTCGCGCGTGACGCCGGCCGCCACGTAGCAGCGCGCCATCACCTCGCCCCACTGGCCGACGTCGGCAGCGGTGTACGGGTTGAGGATCGGGTTGCCGGTGGTGCCGCTCGACATGTGCACGCGGCGATAGCCCTCCAGCGCGCCGCAGGCCAGCGCCAGCGGATAGGCGTCGCGCAGATCCTCCTTGGTCAGGAAGGGCAGGCGGCGCCAGTCGTCGACGCGCTTGACGTCGCCGGCCTGGGCGCCGCCCAGCCGCCGCGCCCAGGCGGGGTTGCGTGCCACGCGGGCGAGCGT
Organism: Candidatus Methylomirabilota bacterium; assembly: GCA_035762565.1. Classification (GTDB taxonomy): domain Bacteria; phylum Methylomirabilota; class Methylomirabilia; order Rokubacteriales; family CSP1-6; genus AR5. The sequence continues at coordinate 6,551 of DASTOJ010000035.1, forward strand.
GCGCCGCAGGCCGTCGAGCTGGAGCCGCGCGAGCGCGTCGGGATCGATCGCCTCCATGTCGGGCTGGAACATGTGACGAGTATACTTGGCGCCGCGCGGATCGCCCTCGGCTCCTACGACCTCAGTCGCGCCACGTTGAACGCCGGGACGGGCCTCAGCAATCCCCTGAGGGCGAGCGCGCCCATCTCTTCGGTGTCGATCAGCTCCTCGGTGGCTCCCACGACCCGGGACGAGACGAGGATCTGACCACCCTTGGCCTCGGCGCAGAGGCGGGCCGCCAGGTTGGTGACGGTGCCGATGGCGCCGTAGTCCCAGCGCCCCTCGAAGCCAATCGCGCCGATGGTGGCGTAACCCTGGGCGATCCCCACGCCGAGCGCCAGCTCGTAGCCCCGCTTGCGCCACGTAACGCTGAGATGTGTCACGCGATCGCGCATGGCGACCGCCATCCGGATCGCGCGCTCGGCGGGATTCGCCACCAGCACCGGGTCGTTGAAGAAGACCATCATGCCGTCGCCGGTGAAGCGCTCCAGCGTGCCCTCGTGCTCGAGGATCAAGCGGCCCATCTCGGCGTGGTACTCCCGAAGGACGCCCATCACCTCCTCCGGCTCGGCCGTCTCCGCGAACGCGGTGAATCCCCGGAGGTCGAGGAACACGACCGTCACCTCCCGCCGGTGGGTCCTGAGCGGGTCGTCGGCGCCGCCGGCCACGATCAGGTCCGCGAGCTGGGGCGAGAAGAACCGCTTGAGCCGCCCGAGGCGCTCGACCTCGGTCACCTTCTCCTGGACGCGCTGCTCCAGCGTGCGGTTCCACTCGACGAGCTGGTCACGCAGGCGCTTCTTTTCGAGACAGGCGCCGACGCGGGCGCGGAGCAGGGTCGGGTTGAAGGGCTTCTGCAGGTAGTCCTCCGCCCCCAGCTCGATGCACCGCACCACGCTGTCCAGCTCGTCGACGGCCGAGATCATGATGACCGGTACGTGGCGGAGCCGCTCGTCGGCCTTGAGCTGCTCGAGCACCTGGTAGCCGTTCAGCTCGGGCATCATGATGTCGAGGAGCACGAGGTCGAACGGGTGCGCCCGGAGCAGCTCCAGGGCCTGCCGGCCGTCGTTGGCGGTCACCACGTCGGTGTAACCCTGGCGCTTGAGGCGGTTGGTGAGCGTGTAGCGGTTGTCCTCGTTGTCGTCGACGACGAGCAGCGTGCCGCCCCCCGCGCTCATCGCGGCGGCTCCTTGGCGAGCAGCGCCCGGATCTTCCCGAGCAGCCGCGGGAAGTCGACCGGCTTGGTGTCGTAGTCGTCACAGCCCGCGTCGATGGCCCGTGCACGGTCGCCTTCCATCGCGTGGGCGGACAGGGCGATGATCGGAATCGCTCGGGTGGCGGGCGCGCTCTTCAGCCGGCGGGTCGCCTCCCAGCCGTCGACCACCGGGAGGCTCAGGTCCATCACGATGAGATCGGGCGCCTCGGAGGCCACCATCGCCACACCTTGGGCGCCGTCGGTGGCCACGACGACCTCGAATCCCGCTCGGGCAAGCCGGCCGCGCAGCATGTAGACGTTGTCGTCGTTGTCCTCGACGTAGAGGATCTTCGTCATGTCGCCTCGCCCGCCCCTCTCGCCTGGCGCCGCTCGATGGCGGTCGTGAGCAAGCGGCCGACCTCGCGCAGCAGCTCGTCACGGCCGTAGGCGCCTTTCTCGATGATCCGCTCCACCTCGCCGCTCAGTCGGCGACGATCCTCCTCGGTCAGGTCCATGGCGGTGACGACGACGACCGGGACGTCGCGCCAGGCGGCCCGGCCGCGCAGCTCGGCCAGGAACTCGAACCCGTCCATCTCCGGCATCATGAGGTCGAGCACGATGGCATCGGGACGCTGCTCCGCCAGGCGGGCCAGGCCGAGCCGTCCGTTCTCGGCCTGCGTGACCGACCACCCATCGCGCTCGAGGGCACGCTGGGTCACCGTCCGGGTGGTCTCGTCGTCCTCGATCAGAAGGATATGGCGGGCTGGCCGGCCGCCGCAGATGCGCTCGAGAATCTGGGTCAGCCGCTCGCGATCGATGGGCTTGACCAGGTAGTCGGTCGCCCCGAGCGAGTAGCCCTTGGTCTTCTCGTCGAGGATGGTGACGAAGACGACGGGGATGTCGGCCAGCTCGGGATCGCCCTTCAGCGCCGCCAGGACGGTCCAGCCGTCGAGATCGGGCATCAGGACGTCCAGCGTGATCGCGGCCGGCCGGACCTCGCGCGCCCGCCGCAGGCCGTCGACCCCGCTGGCGGCCGTGACCACCGGGAACCCTTCCCTGACCAGGAACCGCTCCATCAGCTCGCGCACCGTCGGATCGTCGTCGATCACCAGCACCGTGCGCGATCCCCGGATCGGCGGCACGGGCCGGGTCGTGCCCGGAGCCGGCATGGCGGCCCGTCGGGCTCCGGCGTCGTCGGCCGCCGCCGTCACCATTTGAACTTCCACGGGCAGACGGATGGTGAAGGTGGAGCCGTGCCCCGGCGTGCTCTCGACGGTGATGTCACCGCCCATCATCCGGCAGAAGCGGCGACTGATGGCCAGGCCAAGCCCGGTCCCGCCGTACCTCCGGGTGGTCGAGGCGTCGGCCTGGGTAAACTCCTCGAACAGCCTCGCCACCTGCTCGGCCGTCATGCCGATCCCGGTGTCGGACACGGCGAGCGTGATCCAGTCCCGGCCCTCGTCGCGTCGACGGGCGGCGGCCACCGTGACCAGGCCTCGCTCGGTGAACTTGCCGGCGTTGCTGCCGAGATTGAGCAGCGCCTGGCGGACGCGCATGGCGTCGGCCCGCATCGTGCCGAGATCCGCGGAGCATTCCAGCGTCACCCGGTTCCCGTTCTTCTCGGCCAGCGGGCGGAGCGTCGTCACCACGTCCTCGACGAGGGGCGCGATGGCGAACGACTCCAGGTGGAGCTCCATCCGGCCCGCCTCGATCTTGGACAGGTCCAGGATGTCGTTGATCAGGGCCAGCAGATGCCTGCCCGCCCGAAGGATGCGCTCGTGCGGCTCGATCTGGTCCCGCTGACCGAGCGCCTGGGCGTCCTCGAGCAGCATCTCGGTGACGCCGATGATGGCGTTCATCGGCGTCCGCAGCTCGTGGCTCATGTTGGCCAGGAACTGCGACTTGTGCTTGCTGGCGACCTCGAGCTGCCGTCCCTTGTCCTCGATCTCGCGGAAGAGACGGGCGTTCTGGATGGCGAGCGCGGACTGGGTGGCGAAGGTCTGGAGCAGGTTCCCCACGTCCGGCCCGAAGACGCCCGCCGTCTTGCGGAACACCACGAGACTGCCCATCACGTGCCCCTCGCGCAGCAGGGGGACGGCGAGCAGCGCGCGGTGCCCCGTACGCACCAGCGCCTCCTTGAGCCGGCTCTCGTAGGCGCCGGGCAGCGTGATGTCGGGGATCTCGATGGGCTCGGGTGTGATCGCCAGCCGCCCGGTCGCCCCTTCCCCCTTGCGCGCGGGGGCGTGGCGCGCGATCTCCAGATATTGCTCGGGGAGGCCCTCCGTGGCCCGCAGGTTGAACGCCTCGGCCGGCTCGTCGTACTCGTAGATCGCCCCGCCGGCGGCGCCGCAGATCTGCACGGCGTGCGACACGATCGTCGTGAGCACCGTGTCGAGGTCGAGCGTGGAGCTGACCGCCTGGCTGATCTCGCCCAGGGCCTCGAGCTCCCCGACCGAGCGCGTGAGCTGGGCAGTGCGAGCTTGCAGCTCCTGGAACAGGCGGACGTTCTCGATGGCGATCGCGGCCTGGTCGGCGAAGGTCTTCACCAGCTGGATCTGCTTGGGCGTGAAGGGACGGACCTCCGTGCGGTAGATCGCCAGGGCCCCGATGGCGACGCCCTCGCGCATCAGCGGAACGCCGAGCGTGGCCCGGATCCCCGCACGCTCGGTGTTGGCCTGGATCGCGGCGAACTCGGTCCGGGCGATGGCCACAAGATCGGGAACGTGGACGATGTCCCGGTCGCAGATCGCGCGCCCGGTCACCGAGTCGCGGGCGATCGGTCTCGTCTCGCCGAGATGGAGGGTCAGCTCGATCGACCCGTGACCCGCCACCCGCCGCATCAGCTCCCCCTCGACACGATAGAGCGAAGCGTTGCCCGCCTCGCACAG
>DASTOJ010000036.1:0-14778 GCA_035762565.1 Candidatus Methylomirabilota bacterium
GTTGCGCGCGAACATCTGATGCTCACGGATGCGCACCAGCACGTAGAGATCGCCGGGCGGACCGCCGTTGAGCCCGCCCGCGCCCTCGCCGGTGAGCCGCAACTGCATGCCGTCGTCGATCCCGGGCGGGATCCTGACCGACAGCAGGTGCTCGGCGCGCTGGCGACCCTCACCGCGGCAGCTCTTGCACGGGCTCTTGTTGAGCTGGCCCTCGCCCTGGCACCTCGGGCACGGCCGCGCCACGGTGAGGACGCCGTGGCTCATGCGCACCTCGCCGCGGCCGCCGCAGGCCTCGCAGGCCACCCTGCGCGTGCCCGGCTCCGCCCCGGTGCCTCCGCAGGGCTCGCACGCCTCCAGGCGGGGGATCTGCACCTTCGTCTCGAGGCCGACGGCGGCCTCCTCCAGGGTGATCTTCAGCTCGTACTGGAGGTCCTCGCCGCGCGCCGCGCGCGTGCGCCGGCCGCGCCCGCCGCCGCCGAGGAAGTTCTCGAAGATGTCCTCGAACAGCGAGCCGAAGCCCCCCTCGAAACCGCCCGCGCCCCCGCCGGGGGCGGTGCCGAAGCGGTCGTAGTGGGCGCGCTTGTCGGGATCGGAGAGGACGGCGTAGGCCTCGTTGATCTCCTTGAACCGCTCCTCGGCCTCCTTGTTGCCGGCGTTGCGGTCGGGGTGGTACTGCATGGCCAGCCCGCGGAAGGCTCTCTTCAGCTCGGCGTCGCTGGCCTGCGCGCCGACGCCGAGGATTTCGTAGTAGTCGCGCGCCACGCCCTAGGCCGCGTTCTCGTCGGGCGCCGCCGCCACCGCGACCAGCGCGGCCCGCAGCACGCGGCCATTGAACAGGTAACCGGGCGCCGTCTCGCCGACGACGGTGTCGGGCGCCGCCTCGGTGCTGACGACGCGGGCGATGGCCTCGTGCCGGGCCGGGTCGAACGGCTGGCCCACCGCGGAGTAGCGGACGAGGCCGTGACGCTCCAGCACGCGCAGCAGCTCGCGCTGGATCAGCTCCACGCCATCGACCACGGTGGCGGCGCCGCCGGCGTCGCGGGCGGCGGCCAGGGCGCGGTCGAGGTTGTCGACCACGGGGACGAGGTCGCGCAGCAGCGCCTCGTTGGCGTACTTCACCCGCTCGTCGGCCGTGCGCTCGGCCCGACGGCGCACGTTTTCCGTCTCGGCCAGCGCGCGCAGCACGCGGTCCTGCTGCTCCTGCAGCTGTCGCCGCAGGCCCTCCAGTTCGGCGTCGGGGACCCGCTCCTCGGGCTCTGTGGCGGTCCGCGGTGTCGGCTCGTCCATCGCTCGAATTATAACAGCCGCCCCCCAGCCCCCCGGCTCATGGGGCCACGCCGAGGCGCACGCGGGTGATCGAGGCGCGACCGGGCTTGGCCGGGGCGCGACGAGCAAGGGGGCGGGACAGGGGCCACGCCGAGGCCCACGGGGGTGATCGAGGCGCGACCCGGCTTGGCCGGGGCGCGACGAGCATCTGGGGGCTTGGGGGCCATCTCGGGGCCCCCATGTCAATCAAGACGGGAGGTAGAGATCCTGGCGGACTCGGGAGAGGGCCTCCGTCACCTGGCGGGCGGTCTCGTTGACCGCCGAGATGACGTCCGGGTAGGGCAGGCGGCGCGGGCCCACCACGCCGAGGATGCCGAGCACCTGGTCCCGGTACATGTACGTCGAGGTGATGAGCGTGCACTCGCGCATCTCGCTGACGGGGTTCTCGTCGCCGATCGTCACCCGCACGCCCTCGTCGCCGGCCAGGGTGGTCATCAGCTCGGCCAGCCGCTCCTTGTGCTCGAAGGTGCGCAGCAGCTGGCGGGTCGTGTCGAGGTCCCAGAACTCGGGGTGGTCGAGCATGTTGATGGCGCCGCTCACGTAGAGCGTGCGGCCGCGCAGCATCGCCACGATCTGCTCGGTCACCGCTCGCGCCCGCGTGTGCAGCGTGTCGAGCGGGTCGTCGGGCGTCTGCTCCATGTCGACGATCTGCTGGACGGTGCGGTCGCGGAAGCGCCGGGTCAGCTCGCGGCCGATGGCCCGCACGTCCTCGACGCCGAGGGGCGGGTCGAGCGTGATCTCGCGCACCGTGAGCCAGCCGGCGTCGGTGACCATCACCGCCAGCGCCCGGTCGTCCTCGAGCGGCCGGAGATCCACGCGGGCGATCGTCGTGTGCTTGAGCGGTGGGGCCAGCAGCAGCCCGGTCAGCCGGGTGACGGCCGACAGGTGCGAGGAAGCCTGCTCCATGAAGCCGTCGACGCCGGCCCGCCGCGCCGCCCGGCTCAGCACGGCGCCCGAGGGACCGGACTGCGACGGCGGAAACGAGTCGACGTAGAACCGGTACGCCTTGTCGGTCGGCACGCGGCCGGCGCTCGTGTGCGGCTGGGCCAGGTAACCCATCTCCTCCAGGTCCGCCATCGCGTTGCGGATCGTGGCGGGCGACAGCCGTGGAAGGTGGCGCTTGCTGAGGGCGCGCGAGCCGACCGGCTCCGCCGAGTCGATGTACTCGCGGATGACGGCGACGAGAACGTCCCGGTGACGTGCGTCCATCAATTCCTTGTAGCGAGGGGGTCCGGCCAAGTCAAGGCGGGCGGCGCTACAATGCGCCGGTCACGATGGCGCCGCCGACGCTCGATCCCCGCCTGGCTGCGCTCTTCGGCCGCGTGTGGCCGGCGCTGCCCGCGGGGGTGGCCCGGGCCGGGGCGCTGGGCTTCTCGTGGCGCGCCGTCTCCACGCCCTTCGTCCGCTGGGAGGGCGGGCGCGCGGTGGCCCACGTCGGCCTGATCGAGCTCCCGCTGGTGATCGCGGGGCGGCCGTGCCGCGTCGGGTCCATCCACGCCGTCTGCACGGATCCCGACCGCCGGGGCGGCGGGCTCGCGCGCGCGCTGATGGAAGAGGCGCTGGCGGCGGGTCGCGCGCGCTACGACACGCTGGTCCTCACCACCCTGATCCCCGACTTCTACGCGAAGCTCGGATTCCGCCCGGTGCGCGAGCACGCGTTCTCGCGGGCGCTGCCGCGGGTGACGCCGTCGTCGTCGCCCAGCCGGGCGCTCGCCGAGACGCCCGACGACGTGCGGCTGCTCCGGCGTCTGCTCGAGCGGCGGGCGCCGGTGTCGGAGCGCCTGGGCTCGCTGGAGGCCGGCACCGTCTTCGTCATCGCGCTGCTGCTGACCTGGGGCGATTTCTCGCGGCTCCACTACCACGCGGAGCTCGACGCGCTCACCGTCCACGAGGTGCGCGACCGGACGCTCGTGCTCTACGACGTCGTGGCCTCTTCGATCCCAGCGCTCGAGGGACTGACCGCCGTGGTCGGCGCCGGCGCCGACCGGGTGGTGACCTTCTTCGCGCCCGACCGGCTGGGCGAGGGGTTCCACCCCGAACCCTGGGACGCGGGGCGCGCGGCGGCGGGCGGCGACGGATGGTTCGCGGGCCTCATGGCCCTGGGCCCGCTCGCGGGGGAGGACGGACCGCTCATGCTGCCACCGCTGTCGCGGACCTGACGAGGGCCGTCGGGTCCCCGGTATCACGCGTACGAGACGCCGATGGTCTCGGCGACGAGCGCGGGCCTGGGCTGGCCCTCGACCTCCACCGTCATCTCGGAGGTCACGCGGACGCCGCCCGGGATCTCCTCGACGTTGGCGATGCGCTGGCGCAGCCGGACGCGGGCGCCGGCCGGCACCGGATTGATGAAGCGGACCTTGTTGGACCCGTAGTTGACGCCCCGGCTGCGTCGCTTCACGCGCATCAGCGTGGCGGCCAGCCGGGGCACCAGCGACAGCGTGAGGTAGCCGTGGGCGATCGTCTTGCCGCCCGGCAGCTCCCGCCCGGCGCGCTCGACGTCGACGTGGATCCACTGGTGGTCGCCGGTGGCGTCGGCGAACTTGTCGATCATCGCCTGGTCCACGGTCAGCCAGTCCGACGGGCCCAGCTCACGGCCGACCTGCTGGAGCAGATCCTTGGGTGTTTCGATCTCGAGCATCGCGCCTCCTTGCCGGGAAGTCACCACCGAGCCACCGGATCGAGCCAATTGTCGCCGATCTTCAGCCGGCGCACGAGCCCGGTGCCGTCCACCTCGAACACGACCGGCTCGGCATTCGTGCCGAAGCCGTTCGTCGTCTCGCTCCGGAACGTATGCTCGGCCACCGGGTGGAGCCAGATGACGAACGGCATGGGATCCGGCAGCGAGGGGTCGAGGATCGCCAGGCGACCGTCGACGACGAGGACCTGGAGGTCGTTCCAGGCGCTTCGATAACGGCCGGCGTAGCGTTGCCAGCCGTCCGGCGGCCCGGGCGGCGCCGGCGGCGTCACCGCCTTCCGGATCGCCGGCGCCACCCACTGGAAGGCCTTCTCGACGACCGCTCCGGGGTTGCCGTCGTCGGCGTTGGTCATCACGATCACGGCGACACGGTCGGCCGGGCACAGCTCGAGCTGGGTACGGTAGCCGCGCAGGCTGCCGCCGTGGCCGACGTACGTCCGGCCGGCGAGGCGCACGACGCGGAACCCGAGTCCCCACCCGGCGGTCCAGTCCGGCTGCAGCCAGTGCACCCGCTGCATCTCGCGCAGCGTGCTCCCCCGCACGATCTGGCGGCCGCCCCCGGGGCCGTCGCGGAACTGCAGCATCGCGAAGCGGGCCAGATCCGTCACGCACGTCGTCATGTTGGCGGCGGGGGTGATGCCCCGGCCGTCGGTGTGGGGCGCCAGGCCGCGCGCACCGCCCGGCAGCCGGCGGGTGTGGCCGGTGGCGAGGTCGGGATGGTCGGCCGCCGGCGTCGTCACCCACGTGCGCCGCATGCCGAGCGGCTCGAGGATGTGGCGGGCAACGTACTCCGCGTAGGGCTGCCCCGAGGCGGCCGCGACGACCTCGCCCGCGAGCGTGAGCCCCAGGTTGGAATACTTCCACTCCGTCTCGGTCGGCAGCGCCGTCTGCCGGTCGGGCAGCCGTGCCCGGACCTGCTCGGCCGTCGGAAAGGCGCCGTCGGTCCAGTACGGGAAGCCGGCCTCGCGCGGCAGGCCCGCCGTGTGCGTGAGCAGGTGACGGATGGTGATGTCCGGCGCGTCGGCGTGGGCCTGCGTGATACGGAACCAGGGCAGGTGCGTGACGAGCGGGTCGTCGAGCCTGAGCTTGCCGGCATCGCGCAGCTGGAGGATCGCCGTGCTGGTGAACAGCTTGGTGATCGACGCGATGCGATACAGGGTGTCGGGCGTCGCCGGCCGCGCCGGCTCGACGCGCGCGCGGCCGAAGCCGGCCGACCACACCAGCTCCTGGTCGTGGACGATGCCGATCGACAAGCCGGGGACTCCGCTGTAGGCCAGCTGCGACTCGATCCACGCCGACAGCAGGCCGAGGGCCGAGCCGACGTTGGCGTCGGCGGCGACGCTCATCCGCCGAGCGCCCGCCGCGACGGCGCTACCACCGGCGCGCCTCCTCGGGAGGCGGCGCCGGTTGCGGATGCAGCGCAGCGAGATCGACCTCGGAGAGCACGGCCCCTGGCGTCATCGGTCCATCCCGGATCTGGAGCTTCCCATCCACCGTGGCCGCCAGCAACCGGCCCGCGCCGTCCCAGTCGGCCCACTGCACGTCGTCGAGCGGCGCGACCCGGCCGTCCTCGACGACGGCGTACGCGATGGGTCCCGGCTCGCCTTCACGGAAGGCCGCGAAGTGGCCCTGGACGATCAGCCGGCTCGATCCGCCGGCGCCAGGCCGTGGCTTCTCCATCGACACGCGGGGCGCACGCTCCTCATCCCACATGTCGCCGGCATCGCGGGGCGGCGAGTCCGCCGTCTCGGTCCAGCCGCGCCGTCGCTCGACGGCGAAGACGACCGGTGGCGTGAAGGCCACCCCCACGGCCTTCCGGCAGGGCGTCGCATCGCCGGCGTCGGGTGCGCCCACCTGCCAGACGCCCGGATCGTCGACGAAGTGCAGCCCGCGTGTCCAGGTGCCGCACGTGGACCACGCCGCCAGCGCGGTGAGCCACGGCAGCCGTGAGATCGCCACGTACGTCCTGCCGGCCGGCCAGCGCGCCGACGCCTTCAGCGTGAAGTAGCAGAGCCAGCGGCCGTCGGGCGAGACGTCGCAGCGCTGAGGGTAGAGGTGGCCGCGGATCCAGGCGCCGGGCTCGTAGACGCCCCGGGCGACGTCCCACCGCCCGACGTGCGACCAGGCGCTGGGCCCCCGCCGCAGCACCGCCACGACCGGCGCTCGCGCGGCGGGGATGCCGAACAGTCGAGGGCCCACCGGCGCCGGTCAGCGGCCGACGGTGGCCTTGATGCTGCCGAGGTGCTCGTCGATGTGGCCGCAGAGCAGGCCGCCGGCCAGCTGACCCGCGCTCACCGGCGGCATGCCGACGAGCAGGACACCGCTCCGGTCGAAGTCCGCGTCGGCGATGGAGCGCAGCGTGGCGGCGGCCGTCGCGGCGTTCTTGCTGAGCAGCGCCAGTGTCTCGACCTTCGTGCAGCCGGCGAACTCCTGGGCGTGCTGGGCGTTGCGGGCGTGGAGCATGTCCATCTGGATGCTCGGCCCCGGCTTGCCGTCGGCCAGCATCTTGACGATGCCCGACAGCCCGGCGTGGCCGACCGCGATGTGGTGCGCCGTCACGCCCACCGACCACTTCTCGGCCGCGGTGACCTTCGTCCAGTCCGCCTCGCTCAGCCGCTCGATGACCGCCGTCGCCTCGTTCGCCTTCGCCTCGAACTGCCTGGCCAGGCTTTCACCTTTCGCTCCCATGGCGGACTCCTTTCTTCGATCGGGGCTGGTCCCAGATCTTACCGTGTCTGGCGCGGGCGGGTTTGCGGCGTCGGCTATCATGGCGGCGAAGGACCGGGACATGCGGATCGCCACCTGGAACGTCAACTCGCTGCGCGCGCGCCTGGAGAAGGTCGTGTGGTGGCTCGAGCGCGCGCGGCCCGACGTGCTCCTCCTGCAGGAGACCAAGCTGGCCGACGCCGACGCCCCCGCCGACGCCTTTCGCGACGCCGGCTACGTTCTCACACACCACGGCGAGGGCCGCTGGAACGGCGTGGCCATCGCCAGCCGCGTGGGCGTCGAGGGCGTGGTCGCCAACTTCGGCGAGCCGCTGCGGCCGCCGGTCACGCCGGAGGTGACCGACGACGAGCCGCTGGCCGAGGCCCGGATGCTGGCGGCGGTGTGCGGCGGCGTGCGGGTGGTGAGCGTCTACGCGCCCAACGGGCGCGCGGTCGACTCAGCGTTCTACCAGGCGAAGCTGGCCTGGTACGAGCGGCTCGAGCGCTGGCTCGGCCAGGCCGCCGCGCCGGCCGAGGCGCTCGTCATCGGCGGCGACTTCAACGTGGCGCCCGAGGATGCCGATGTCTGGGACCCGGCGGCCTGCCACGGCGGCACCCACGTCTCCGAGCCCGAGCGGAGCGCGTTCCGCCGGCTCTGCGCGTGGGGCCTCACCGACGCCTACCGGCTGCATCATCAGGAGCCCGGCCGCTTCACCTGGTGGGACTACCGCGCCGGCAACTTCCACAAGAACTTCGGCATGCGCATCGACCACCTGCTCGTCACAGCGGGCGTGGCCGGCCGCACGGTGTGGGCGGAGATCGATCGCGAGGCCCGCAAGGGAAAGCCGGTGCCCTCGGATCACGCCCCGCTCGTCATCGACCTCGACGCGCCGGGGCACCCGTTCGACCCCGGCTGGGCGGACGCGGAGGGACGCATCGCCGGACGCCGGGCGCGCTGACGCGCGTCCTCGCTCACGTGAGGACCATCTGGGTCTGGATCGTGAGCGAGAGCAGCCGCCCGGTGCCATCCGTGACGCGGGTCTGCCAGACCATCGTGCGCTTGCCCCGGTGCAGGGGGGTCGACTCCGCGCGCACCGTCCCTCCGCGGCCGGGGGCGAAGAAGTTCGTCTTGGACTCGAGGGTCGTGGTGGAGGCGCCGGGCGGCAGGTTCAGCACGGTCGCCACCGCCCCGATGGTGTCGGCGAAGGCCATCAGCGTGCCTCCGTGCAGGCTGCCGCCGATCGTCGTCAGGTCCTCGCGGTAGGTCAGCTCGGCCACGACCCGATCGGGTGCCGCCTCGACGAAGCGGATGCCGAGCAGGTCGCCGAGCGTGCCCTTGAAGCGCTCCGTGATGGCGGCGGGATCCACAGGCCTCCTAGAGCAGGTCGACGAACATCGCATCCGAGACGAGGAAGCCGGCCTCGGTGAGGGCCACCCGGCCGTCGCGCTCGGCCAGGACGCCGGCCTCGCGCCAGGTCTCGACCTTGCGGGCGAGCGCGGCGTCGCCGGCGAGCCGCTCGTCGAGCCACGCGCGCGGCACCCCGTCGGAGAGGCGCAGCCCCAGGATGAGCCGCTCGCCGAGCCGCTGGCGCGGGGACAGACGCTCGGCCGTGTCGATGGGGAGCGCGCCCGATTCCAGCGTCGTGCAGTAGCGGGCGACGGGCTTGGCGTTGCCGTAGCGCGCGTCCCCGACGAAGCCGCAGGCGCCGGGGCCGACCGCGAGGTACTCGTCGGCGTGCCAGTACACGAGATTGTGGCGCGCGCGAAAGCCTGGCCGCGCGTAGTTCGAGATCTCGTAGTGCTCGAATCCCCGGCCCCCGGCCGCGCGGGCCAGCGCCCAGTACTGTTCCACGACCGCGCCCTCCGGCGGCACCCCCGCCACCCCGGTGACCGCCCACAGGCTGCCGGCGTCGAGCGTCAGGCCATACGCGGACAGGTGCTCCGGCTCCCAGCCGAGGACGCCCTCGATCGTCTGCGTCCACGCCGCCTGGTCGAGGTGCGGCAGGCCGTACATCACGTCCACGCTGACGTTGTCACAGCCGGCCGCGCGCGCCGCCTCGAACGCCGCCCGCGCGCCCCGCGCGTCGTGCAACCGCCCCAGCCGCGGCAGGATCGAATCGTCCAGCGACTGCACCCCCAGGCTGATCCGATTCACCCCCGCCTTCCGGTACCCCGCCAGCTTCTCCCGGCTCACGCTCTCCGGATTGCACTCCACCGTGATCTCGGTCTCCGGCGCGACTACGAACGACTCCCGGACAGCCTCCAGCAGCGCGGCCAGCGAATCAGGCTCCAGCAGCGACGGCGTCCCACCCCCGAGGAAGATCGTCCCGATGGAGATACCGCGCGCCCACGCTGCCCGACCCAGCAGCCTGATCTCCCGCCCCGCCGCCCGAAGGTATCGTTCGACATCCTCCGGCCGTTCCAGCGGCGCCGTGTTGAACGAACAGTAGTAACAACGCTTCGCACAGAACGGGACGTGGACGTACAGACCGAGAACCTGATTGCGTGGTGTGGTCTGGGCGAGTACGCCAAGGGGAGCGTCGGGGGCCGGGATGCGGGCGGGGTCCGCCGACCCGTTTCCCTCGCGGATGGCTACGCCGAGCGGCTCGAAGGAATCACGCCTCACGATCTACGCCCAAAACCTCGTGGTCGCCGGACCCCGCCCGCATCCCGGCCCCCGACGCGGCGCTAGGGGATGTACCGCCCGAGCCGCCACCATCGCAGCCAGTGCCGGTCCGAATCCCACGACCAGTAGATGAGGAACGCCTTGCCCTTGACCTTGTCCCGCTTGACGAACCCCCAGTAGCGGGAGTCCTGGGAGTTGTCCCGATTGTCGCCCATCACGAAGTACGAATCCGGCGGCACGAGCAGCGGCTCGCACGCGTAGGCGTAGCCGCAGAAGCTCGGCGAGGCGCTGTGCCCCATCGGGGCCGGGTTGCGGCGCACGTAGGCCTCGTCGAGCGGCTGGCCGTTGATCAGGACGTGCTGGCCTCGCACCTGCACGGTCTCGCCGGGCGTGGCCACGATGCGCTTGATGAAGTCGCGCTTCTCGTCCTGGGGATACTTGAACACGATGATGTCGCCGCGGCCGGGCAGCCGCAGGGCGGGCAGCCGGTAGTCGGTGAGCGGCACCTCGGGCCCGTACAGGAACTTGTTGACGAGGATGTAGTCGCCCACCAGCAGCGTGTCCATCATCGACCCCGACGGGATGGTGAAGGCCTGCACGATGAGCGTGCGGATCACCAGCGCCAGCAGGATCGCGATGGCGATCGCCTCGACGTACTCCCGGACGACCGACTTGCGCTTGCGGGCGCCGGTGAGCGGCGGGGCGGCCGGTTGACCGTCGGTGGCGGCCGCGCCGTCGGCGACCGGCGCCGGCATCCGGTCGAGCTCGACGGCGGCCTCGGGCGGGGCCGGCGGCTTGCGCTCCTGCTCCATCCCTCAGCTCTTGAGCACCGACAGGAACGCTTCCTGCGGCACCTCGACTCTCCCGACCTGCTTCATCCGCTTCTTGCCTTCCTTCTGGCGCTCGAGCAGCTTGCGCTTGCGCGTGATGTCGCCGCCGTAGCACTTGGCGGTGACGTTCTTGCCCATGGCCTTGACCGTCTCGCGGGCGATGACCCGGCTGCCGATGGCGGCCTGGATGGCCACCTCGAACATCTGGCGCGGGATCACCCCCCGCAGCTTCTCGACCAGCGCCTTCCCCCGCTCGTAGGCCTTGTCGCGGTGGACGATGATGCTGAGCGCGTCGACCGGGTCGCCGTTGAGCAGGATGTCCAGCTTGACCAGCTCCGAGGGTCGGAAGTCGGCGAACTCGTAGTCGAACGAGGCATAGCCCTTGGAGATCGACTTGAGCCTGTCGTAGAAGTCCACCACGATCTCGGCCAGCGGGAAGTCGAACCGGATGTGCACGCGCTTGCCGATGTACTCGAGCGACCGGTGCTCGCCGCGCTTCTCCTGGGCCAGCTTGTAGATGGCCGTCATGAACTCGGTCGGCACGTAGATGGACGAGTGGACGTAGGGCTCCTCCATCTGCTCGATCTTGTCGGGCGTGGGCAGCTTGGAGGGGTTGTCGATGTCCAGCACCTCGCCGGCGGTCGTGAGGATCCGGTACTGCACCGACGGCGCCGTGATGATGAGCGAGAGGCTGAACTCGCGCTCCAGCCGCTCCTGGACGATCTCCATGTGCAGCATGCCGAGGAAGCCGCACCGGAAGCCGTAGCCGAGCGCCAGGGACGTCTCCGGCTCGTAGTTGAACGCGGGGTCGTTCAGGCGGAGCTTCTCGAGCGCGTCGCGGAGGGCCTCGTAGTCCGTGTCCTCGATCGGGTAGAGGCCGGCGAACACCATCGGCTTGGCGTCGCGATAACCGGGAAACGGCTCCGCCGTCGGCCGCAGCGCGTCGGTGATCGTCTCGCCGACCTTGGCGTCGGACACCCGCTTGATGGAGGCCGTGATGTAGCCGACCTGGCCCGCCGACAGCTCCTCGACCGGGCGCATGTCGGGACTGAACACGCCGACCTGCTGCACCTCGTGGGTGCGCCCGTTCGACATCAGGAGGATCCGCATCCCCGGCCGCACGCGGCCGTCCCGCAGCCGCACGTAGACGACGACGCCCTGGTAGGAGTCGTAGAACGAGTCGAAGACCAGCGCTTTCAGCGGGGCGTCCGGATCGCCCTGGGGCGGCGGGATGCGGGCGACGATCGCCTCCAGCACCTCCGGCACGCCGGTGCCGTGCTTCGCCGACATCGCCAGCGCCTCGGTGCCGTCGAGGTCGAGGACCTCGGTGATCTGCTCGCGGGTCCCCTCCACGTCGGCGGCCGGCAGGTCGATCTTGTTGATCACCGGGATGATGGCGAGGCCGGCGTCGGAGGCGAGGTAGAAGTTCGCCAGCGTCTGGGCCTCGATGCCCTGGGCGGCGTCGACGATGAGCACGGCGCCCTCGCAGGCAGCCAGCGCCCGCGAGACCTCGTAGGAGAAGTCGACGTGGCCGGGCGTGTCGATGAGGTTCAGCGTGTATTCCTGGCCGTCGCGGGCGCGGTAGAGCAGCCGCACCGTGTGGGCCTTGATGGTGATCCCGCGCTCGCGCTCCAGGTCCATCGAGTCGAGGACCTGGTCGACGGCCTTCTTGGCGTCCATCGTGCCGGTCAGCGACAGGAGGCGATCGGCCAGCGTCGACTTGCCGTGATCGATGTGCGCGACGATCGAGAAGTTGCGGATGCGCGACGGATTCATGCGCGTTCAGTCTAGCACGTCGCGTCACGCGCCCCGGCTGCCGCGTCGGAGGCTCAACGAGGCAGCCGCGAGCGTTCGGGGACCACGGCGCCGGGCTCCAGCACGGCGCCCGGGGCGAGGACGCTGTGAGGTCCGATGGTGACGCCGGAGGGGACGACGCAGTCGTCGACGGTGGCGTGGCCACCCACCTGGACCCGCTCCCAGAGGATCGAGCCCGCGACGCGCGCGCCCGGACCGATCCGGGAATCGTCGCCGACGACCGCGAACGGACCGACGCGGGCGCCCGCGGCGATCTCGACCCCGGCGCCGATCACCGAGGGCGGCTCCAGGCGGGCGCCGGGGTCGATGCGGGCCGTCGGCGCGACCCAGGAACCGTCGCGCGGCTCGCCGGGCGGCGGCAGCGGGGAGCGGGCGCGGCCGGCGAGGAGGTCGAGCTGGGCGGCCCGGTAGGCGGCGGGGCTGCCGATGTCGCGCCAGTAGCTGGTGGCGCCCGTCCAGCCGAAGCACGGGACGCCGTCGGCGATGAGCGACGGGAAGAACTCGCGCTCGATCGACACGACCCGGCCGGCCGGGATGCGGGCCAGCAGGGCGGCGTCCAGCAGATAGATACCCGCGTTGATCGTGTTGGTCGTGACCGGCTCGTCGGCGCCGGGCTTCTCGCGGAAGCGGAGCAGCCGGCCGTCGCCGTCCAGCTCGACGAGCCCGTAGGCGCGCGGGTCGTCGACCGGCATCAGGAAGATCGTCGTACGCGAGCCGCGCGCCTCGTGCAGGCGCCGCATGGCGGTGAGGTCGGCGTCGGTGAGCACGTCGCCGTTGAGGACGAAGAGGACGCCCCGCGCGAGGTCGGCCGCGTTGCGGACGCCGCCGCCGGTGCCGAGGGGCTCGGTCTCCACCACGTAGCGCAGGCGGACGCCGAGCGGCGCGGCCTCGCCCAGCGCCTGCCGGACGTCGTCGACGCGATAAGAGCAGGCGAGGATGACGTCGGTCACGCCGTGCTCGCGCAGCAGCGCCAGCTGGTAGGCGAGAAACGGCCGGTTGAGCAGGGGAACCACCGGCTTCGCCCGCGCCAGGGTCAGCGGGCGCAGCCGCGTGCCCTGGCCGCCGGCCAGGATGACGGCCTGGGTCGCCGGCGCTAGGTCGCCGGCGACCAGGGCTCCGCCTCGCTGATGAGCATCACGGGGATGTCGTCGCGGATCGGGTAGGCCTTGCGGCAGGCCCGGCAGATGATGCGGGTCTCCTCGAACAGCAGATCGCCCTTGCAGGCCGGGCACACCAGGATGCGCTTGAGCTCCTCGTCGATCATCCCGCCACCTCCCTCGTCGTACGGATGCGGCTCAGCGGTCGAGCTTCGCGCGGAACCAGTCGAGGGTCAACCGCAGCCCCTCGTCGGTGTCGACGCGCGGCTCCCAGCCGAGCTGCGCGCGGGCCCGGCCGATGTCGGGCTGGCGCACCTTGGGGTCGTCCTCGGGCAGGGGGCGGAACACGATCGGGCTCGGAGAGCCGGCCAGCCGGACGATGCGCTTGGCCAGCTCGAGGAGGGTCATCTCCTGGGGATTGCCGATGTTCACCGGCTCGCTGCCGCCGCGCTGCATGAGCGCCCAGACCCCCTCGACGAGGTCGGAGATGTACTGAAAGGAACGCGTCTGCGAGCCGTCCCCGAAGACCGTGAGCGGGGCGCCGGTCAGCGCCTGGGTCATCAGGGCCGGGATGGCGCGGCCGTCGTGCAGCCGCATGCGGGGGCCGAACGTGTTGAAGATCCTCACGATGCGCGTGTCCATCCGATGGGTGCGGTGGTAGGCCATCGTCATCGCCTCGGCGAAGCGCTTGGCCTCGTCGTAGACGCCGCGCGGCCCCACCGGATTCACGTTGCCCCAGTAGTCCTCGCGCTGCGGGTGCACGAGCGGGTCGCCGTACACCTCGGAGGTCGAGGCCAGCAGGAACCGCGCGCCCTTGGCCTTGGCGAGGCCGAGCGCGTTGTGCGTCCCCAGCGCGCCGACCTTCAGGGTCTGGATCGGCAGCTCCAGGTAGTCGACGGGCGAGGCGGGGCTGGCGAAGTGCAGCACCCAGTCGAGGGCGCCGTCGAGGTGGACGTACTCCGTCACGTTGCGCTTGACGAACGTGAAGCGCTCGACCGCCGAGAACGAGGCGAGGTTCTCGGCGGAGCCGGTGATGAAGTTGTCCACGCCGACGACCTCGCAGCCGCGGGCGAGCAGCGACTCGCACAGGTGCGAGCCGATGAACCCGGCCGCTCCCGTCACCAGCACTCGCATCGCCGCTCCGGCGCCGCCCCGCCGGCGCCTAGGACGGCAGGACGGGCTTGCGGCCGATCGAGTGGTACTCGAACCCCAGCCGGCGCATCCGTTCGGGCTCCCAGAGATTGCGGCCGTCGAAGAGGACCGGCCGTTTCATCATGCCGCGCAGCCGCTCGAGGTTGAGGAACTTGAACTCGTTCCACTCCGTCACCAGGGCGGCGGCGTCGGCCCCGGCCGCCGCCTCGTAGGGCGACTCGCAGTAGGTCACCGACGGGGGCAGGACGCGGCGGGCGTTGGGCATCGCGACCGGGTCGTAGGCCCGCACCGCGACCCCGCGCTCGAGCAGCCGCTCGATCACCTCGACGGACTTCGCCTCGCGCATGTCGTCGGTGTTGGGTTTGAATGCCAGCCCCAGCACGGCCACGAGGCGCCCGTCGAGCGGGCCCATGGCCTTGGCGATCATCTCCACGAAGTGCCCGGCCCGCTCGCGGTTGATCTCGACCACCCGCTGCAGCAGGGTGAAGTCGTAGCCGAGCGCCGCCGCCGTGTGCACGAGCGAGTCGGTGTC
>DASTOJ010000037.1:0-11510 GCA_035762565.1 Candidatus Methylomirabilota bacterium
GGTGAACTCGGGGTCGAACTGGCCGAGGAGGGGCATCGACATCGCGCGAAGCACGCGCGGATCCGCCATCGTGGGCCCCGGCCCCAGGAGAATCCGGGGCGAGGGACCGGGGTCGTCGACGGGCATGACCCCGGAATTATAATTGAACGATGGCCGCGCCACTCACGCTCGACGCGGTGAACCGCATGGGCCCCGACGACCTGCGCCAGGCGCTCGGCGGGGTCTTCGAGAGCTCGCCGTGGGTGGCCGAGCGGGTCGGGGTGGCGGGGCCCTTCGCGAGCGTCGAGCGGCTGCACGCCGCGATGACGGCGGTGGTGCGAGAGGCTCCGCTCCAGCACCAGCTGGCGCTTCTGCGGGCGCATCCCGACCTGGCCGGCCGGGCCGCCCGCGCCGGCGAGATGAGCGCGACCTCGGTCGCCGAGCAATCGAGCGCCGGGCTGGATCGGCTGAGCGACGCGGAGTACGAGCGGTTCGCGCGGCTGAACGCGGCCTACGTCGGGAAGTTCGGCTTCCCCTTCATCATCGCGGTGCGCAAGCACGACAAGGCAGGGATCCTGGCCGCGTTCGAGACCCGCCTGGGCAACGCCGTCGAGCAGGAGGTGGAGGCCGCCCTGGTCCAGGTCTTCGAGATCACCCGGCTCCGACTCGATGGGCTGATACGACCCCGATGAGCGCGGCGCGGCCACCCGGCCTCACCACCCACGTCCTCGACACCACGCACGGCGCTCCGGCGGCGGGCGTCCGGATCGAGCTGTTCCGGTTCGAGCCCGACGGCCGGACGCTGCTGCTGACGACTGTCACGACGAACGCCGACGGCCGCTGCGACGCGCCCCTCCTCGGTCCGGCCGAGATGGCCCCCGGCCGCTACGAGCTCGTGTTCCACGTCGGCGCCTACTTCCGCGCGGCGGTCGGCGGGCGGCGCGACCCGCCGTTCCTCGACCAGGTGCCGGTGCGGTTCACGATCGCCGAGCCGGCGGCGCACTACCACGTGCCGCTGCTCGTCTCACCGTATGGCTACGTCACCTATCGGGGCTCCTAGAGGTCGCGACGCCGACGTCAGTACAGGTGGCAGGCGGCGAAGCGGCCGGGCGTGATCTCCTTCCACTCGGGCTCTTGGGTCGCGCACTGGAGCATGGCGCGCGGGCAGCGCGGGTGGAAGCGGCAGCCGGCGGGCGGGTTCATCGGGTTGGGCACCTCGCCGGTCAGCACGATGCGCTTGCGCTCCGCCGAGGGATGCAGCGGCAGCGCCGCCGACAGGAGCGCTTGCGTGTAGGGGTGGAAGGGCTCGGCGTAGACCGCGTCGCACTCTCCGGTCTCCACGAGCCGTCCCGCGTACATGACGGCCAGCCGGGTGGCCAGGTAGCGGGCGGCGGCGAGGTCGTGCGAGATCATGATGTAGGCGAGCCCCAACCGCTCCTGGAGGTCCTTCAGGAGGTTCAGGATCTGCGCCCTGATCGAGACGTCCAGCGCCGACACCGGCTCGTCGAGCACGATGAACTTGGGGTAGGTCACCAGGGCGCGGGCGATGGCGATGCGCTGCCGCTGGCCGCCGCTGAACTCGTGCGGGTAGAGGGTGGCGCTGTCCCGCCGGAGCCCCACGAGCTGCAGGACCTCGGCGACGCGCTCGCGCACGGCGGCCCGGCTGGCGCCGTTGTCGCGCGGCAACGGCTCCGAGACGATCTGCGCGACGCGCATCCGGGGATTCAGCGAGCTGTACGGATCCTGGAACACGGCCTGGACCGCGCGGCGATAGCGCATGAGATCGCCGTGGGCGAACGTCTCGGTCGCCTGGCCGTCGAAGAGCAGGGAGCCGCCGGTGGGACGCTCCAGGAGCAGGAAGAGCTTGGCCAGCGTGGTCTTGCCCGATCCGGACTCGCCGACGATGCCCAGGGTTTCGCCCTCGGCCACCTGGACGCTGACGCCGTCGACCGCCTTGATCCAGCCGCGCGGGCGGCCCACCCCGAAGCCGCGCCCGGCCGGGAAGTACTTCTTCAGCCCGACGCCCTGCAAGATCATCGAGGTGGCGCTTCCGCGCCCGCCGCGACCCAGCAGTGCGCGACGTGGCCATTGTCCAGAGACACCGCGGGCGGATACTCCGTCTCGCACTGCGGCTGCCGCTCGGGGCAGCGGGGCGCGAAGGGGCAGCCCGCCGGCAGGCGGGTGAGGTCGGGAGGTTGTCCTCCGATCTCGACCAGCCGGCTGCGCTTGAGCTCGACGTCCGGCAGGCAGCGCAGGAGCGCCCGCGTGTAGGGGTGCGCGGGGTGATTGAAGACGTCCAGCGTGCTGCCGATCTCGACGATGCGGCCGGCGTACATCACGGCCACCCGGTCGGCATTGGCCGCAACGATGCCGAAGTCGTGGGTGACGAGGATGACGGCGACGCCGGTGGCTTGCTGGACCTCCTTGAGCAGATCCAGGTACTGGGCCTGGATGGTCACGTCGAGCGATGTGGTGGGCTCGTCGGCGATGAGCAGCCGCGGCGCGCACGACATCGCGATGGCGCTCGACACGCGCTGGCGCATGCCGCCGCTGAGCTGGTGCTGGTAGTGCCGCAGCCGGCTGGCGGCGCCGGGAATGCGCAGGCGCGAGAGCGCTTCCAGCACCCGTCCGCGCAGTGAGGCCCCGCGCAGGCCCTGGTGCAGGCGGACGACCTCGCCGAGCTGAGTGCCGATCGTCAGTCCCGGGTTGAGCGAGGTCATGGGGTCTTGCAGGACCATGGCGATCTGCTTGCCGCGCACCCGCCGCATCTGGGCCGGACTCTTCTGGAGCAGATCCTCGCCGTCGAGCAGCACCCGGCCGCCGACGATGCGTCCGGCCGGCTCCGGCACCAGGCGTACCAGCGATAGGCAGGTGATCGACTTGCCGGAGCCCGATTCCCCGACGAGTGCCAGGGTCTCCCCGGCGTGCAGGGTGAAGCTGACGCCGTCGACGGCCTTGGTGATTCCGCGGCGTGTGAAGAAATGGGTCTGGAGGTTGTCGATCTCCAGCAAGGGTAAGGAGCTCCCCACGCCGAGGTTCCTCACTTGCCCTTCAGCCTGACGTCTTCGTAGGGCGCGGAGAACGCCCAGCCGGGGGCCAGCGAAGTGTGGCCCGTCACCGTACCGAACTCGTCGGCGAGCGCGCCCTCGATGACGAAGACCAGCTCGTCACCGACGTGGTGCAGCGGCAGCTTCGCCTCCGGCTCGATGCGCGTCATGACTGCGCGTCGCTTCGTCTCCGGATGCTCCCAGATGGTTCTCGACCGCAGCCCGGGCTGCCGCTCGTACCAGGCGAGGTCGCTGACCGAGATGATCTGGGACAACGGCGTCATGCTCATCACACTGCCTCCTTGACATCGCCGGAGTTGGCGCCGACGCGGATCTGCACCTCCACGCCCTGCGCGGGGCGAAGCTCATCCGAGTGGCGCCGCACGGCGGCCTGCACCCGCAGGGCGGCATAGCACGCGCGCACGGCGTGATCTTCGTGGGCAAGCGGCGCGCCGAAGAGCGCCATGATGCGGTCGCCCATGACCTGGTTCACGGTGCCCTCGTAGTGTGGACGGCGTCCATCATCAGCTCGAGCACCGGATCGAGGAGCTTGCGCGCCTCCTCGGGGTCGCGGTCGGCGAGGTGGTTCGGCGTGTAGGTCTCGGGCGACACGAGGCTCGGTTTGGCGGGAGCCTGGCCCGCCGCGGCCTGGCCGCACTGATTGCCGAACTTCACCCCAGCGGGGAGTTCTGCGCCGCAACTCGAGCAGGTCGAGGCGAGGTGGGCGCCGCACTCGAAGCAGAAGCGTGACTGTGGTGGGTTCTCGTGCTGGCACCACCGACGCCCGGACCGGTAGAATTGCAGAAATTCTGCTAATCTGATGTTGGGGGTGGATCGATGGCTTCTCGAACGCCTGGCCCAACGACGACCCTCGTCATCTCTCCGAGAGGCCAGATCACCTTGCCCAAACCCGTGCGCGCACGCCTGCGGCTCGGCCCAGGCTCGGTCCTGCTGCTGCGGGAGGAGGGCGGGAAGATCGTCCTGGATCCCGCTGCGGTGACCCCCGTTTCGTTCTATGCCGACAAGGAGATCGAGCGCCTGGTCGGAGCGGATCGCGCCAGCGCGCGGGAGCAAGCGGCGCTCCGCCGGCGCTGGGGCTTGAAGGCGACCGCGCGGCGCGGTCGCGGTCGTGGCTGACCTCCGTGTCTTCCTCGATGCCAACGTTCTCTTCACCGCTGCATACAGCCCGGACGGACTTTCGGCGCTTCTGATCGAGCTGGGGGCGGCCGGCCGTATCACGCTCCTGACCTCGCCCCTCGCGATTGTCGAGGCCGAGAGGAATCTCGAGGCGAAGCGACCGGCGGCACTGCCCACCCTGCGGGGGAGCCTTACGGCGGTTCGAGTGGTCAAAGAGCCGGCGCCGGCCGACGTCGAGCGGCTGACGCCTCCGGAGCTGTCTTCGAAGGATCGGCCACTCCTCGCGGCGGCGATCGGCGCCCACGCGACCCACTTCGTGACGGGCGACGTGGCGGACTTCCGACGCTGGATGGATCGGCGCGCCCGGCTGCCGCTCCGGGTCATGACGCCGCGGCAGTTCCTCACGGAAGTGCACCCATGACCGCCTCCGCCTGCTCGAGCACCGGATCGAGGTGCTTCGGGGTGTAGGACTCGGGTCGCGCTCCGGCGTGGGCCGCGGTCGGCGCCGCACGAGAGTGGCAGTCGGCGACCACACTCCAGGCAGAACTTGACGTCGACCGGGTTCTCGTTCCGGCACTCGGGACAACTGCTCACGCGAGTTCCTTCAGCTCCGTTGCCGCCTGCTCGGTCGGGATGGGCCCCCTCGTCACACCAACTGCACCAGCGGACCGTAGCCCAGCAGTACCGCGTCGTTCGTGAGCAGCGTCATCGGCTCGGCCAGAGACTGCGCCACCAGCAGCCGATCGAACGGATCGCGGTGAATGGCCGGCAACCCGGCCACGCGCGCCGCATGCGCCGACGTCACCGGCAACTCGGAGAACCCGCTTTGCGCGAGCGCACGCACGAGCACCGTGGGGTTGGCCTTGAAGTCCCGGCGGCGCAGCGCGCTCTTGAAGGCGACTTCCCATACGCTGGCGGCGCTGTAGAACACCTCGTTCGCCGTATCGAGGATGAAGGACCGCGCCCCCTTCGGCAGCCGCCGCGAGCTCGCCACTGCCCAGAGCAGCAGGTGCGTATCGACCAGGATCCTCACCGCCGCCGACCTTCGAAGGCGGCGATCACCTCGTCCGGCAGCGGCTGGTTGAAGTCGTCGGGGATCCTGAACTTGCCGTCCAGCAGGCCGAGCCGGCGCTTCTTTCCCGGTCGCGCGAGTGGGCCGAGCCGGGCCACCGGCCTGCCGGCCTTCGCAATCACGAACTCCTGGCCCTCCTGCGCCCGATCCAAGAGCCGCGAGAAATGCGTCTTTGCCGCGTGCACGTTGACGGTTTCCATGGTGGACCAAATTTAGTCCATCTGCGGCCAACCGTCCAGGCCCCGCCGTCGAGGGCTCATCAGAGGCCGGCGCGACGGCCGCTCGGGGTAGCCGGCGTCGCACCGACCGGAGGTTCCACCGGTGATTCCAGCGGCGAGTCCGTTAGCGTGGCGCGACCGGCCTGCCGCAGCTTGGGATCCAGGTGATCGCGCAGCCAGTCGCCCATCAGATTGACGGCCAGCACGGTCAGGAGCATGGCGAGGCCGGGGAAGAACGACATCCACCACGCCGTGGCCAGGAAGCCGCGGCCGTCGGCGATCATCAGGCCCCAGGCCGGGTTAGGGGGCGGCACCCCGACGCCGAGGAAGCTCAGCGTGCCCTCGAGCAGGATGACGTAACCGACCTGCAGCGTGGAGATCACCAGCAGCGTGGGCACCACGTTGGGGAAGATGTGCCGCGCGATGATCCACGCGCTCGAGCGGCCGGCCACGACCGCCAGCGCCACGAAGTCCTGCTCCTTGATCGCCAGCGTCTCGCCGCGGATCTGCCGGGCGAAGCGCGGCCACAGCAGCAGCGCGATTACCAAGATCACGTTGCCGAAGCTCGGCTCCGAGACGGCCACCATCACGACGGCGATGAGGATGATGGGCAGCGAGAGCCCGACGTCGGTGAGTCGCATGAAGAAGGCGTCGAGCAGCCCGCCCCGGTACCCGGAGACGAGGCCGAGCAGCGTTCCCAGCGTCCCCGCCACGCCGATGGCGACGAGGGACACCATCAGCGAGATCCGGCTGCCCCAGATGATGCGGCTGAGCACGTCGCGGCCGAAGCGGTCGGTCCCCAGCGGATGCTCGGGGTCGGCCCCCTCCATCCAGGCCGGCGGGATCGACTTCTTGGTGATGTCGCCGTCGGTGGGGCTGCGGGGCGCCAGGTAGGGCGCGAACACCGCCGCCACGACGAGCGCCGCGAGGATCAGGCCGGGGAACCAGGGCAGCTGGCGGCTACGCAGCGTAATGGCGGATCCTCGGGTTGAGCCAGCTGTAAAGCAGGTCCACGAGCAGGTTGCCGGTGAGGTAGAGCGCGCTCAGCACCAGCACGCCCGCCTGCACGATGGGGTAGTCGCGCGTGGTGATCGATTCCAGGATCAGGCGCCCGAGGCCCGGCCACGCGAAGACGGTCTCGGTGACGACGGCGCCGCCGAGGAACTGCACGAAGAGCAGGACCGCGAAGGTGACGACCGGCAGCAGGGCGTTGCGCAGGCCGTGCTTCCAGAGCACGATCTGCTCGTGCAACCCCTTGAGCCGCGCGAACTTGATGTAGTCGGAGCCGAGCACCTCCAGCATGGCCGAGCGTGTCAATCGCAGGATCGCCGCCGAGGTGAAGTAGCCGAGCGTGAAGGCGGGCAGGATCAGGTGGAGCGGGCCGCCCCGGCCGCCGGCCGGCAGCACGCCCAGCACGACGCCGAAGAACAGGATGAGCATCAGCCCCAGCCAGAACGTCGGCATCGACTGGCCGAGCACCGCGAACACGCGCGCCGCGCTGTCGAGGGCGCCCCCCCGGCGCACGGCGGAATACACGCCGAGAGGCACGCCGAGGAGGACGCTCAGGAACATCGCCACGAAGCCCAGCTCAACCGTGGCTGGCAGCCGCTCCCAGATGTGCTCGGTGACCGGCCGGCGGGTGAGGATCGAGTTGCCGAAATCGCCCAGCGCGATGTTCTTCACGTAAATGCCGTACTGCACGGCCAGGGGCCGATCGAGACCCAGGTGTCGCGTGAGGATCTCCTGGTCACGCTCGGTGGCGTTGACATCCAGCAGTAGGTGAACGGGATTCCCCGACAACCGCGTGAGCACGAACACGATGCTGACCACCACGAGCATGCTCAGCACCGTCTGCACCACGCGCCCGGCCAAGTATCGCCACATGCCGCTCGATCGACCTCCGCTCGAGCGCCGGCTTTGCCGGCGCAACCGATCCTGGGGGGGGCACACGGGGGGGGCCGCCGAGGCCCCCCCGTGGTCACTTCCTCGTCACGTGCTCCCAGTTGTGGATACCCATGTGGCCCGGGATCAACGGCCAGTCCCCCACCTTCGGCCCCACGCCCGCGATCGAGTGAGTCGCCGCGATCGGGATGCCGGGCAACTGTTCCCGGAGCCACGGCCCCAGTTCCTCGCGCATGATCCGCGCCCGCTCGGCGGGGCTCGCCTCGGTGCCAAGGCGGTCGACGAGGGCGTCCAGCTTGGGGTGCTCCGTCAGCAGGTGCACAGCGGCTTTCGTGCGGGCGATGCGCTGGAACAGCTCCCACGGCTCGGGGGCGATGATGGGGCCGGCGTAGGCGAGGGCCACCCCGGGATAGGACCGCGCGCGGAAATTGGCGGCGAACACCGCGCGGTCCACGGGGCGCCGCTTGACCTTGAGCCCGACCTTCTCCCAGTACGTCGCCACGGCCTCCCCCACGTCGGGGAGGAATCCCCGGCCGGGCCACGCGGTGAGATTCATCGTGACCTCGAAGCCGTTCGGGTATCCCGCCTCCGCGAGCAGCTGCTTGGCCTTGGCCGGGTCGTAGGGAATCGGCTCGAGCAAGGCCTTCGTCGCCCACGGGTCGGTCGGGTAATAGTTCACCGTCCCGACCGGCGCTCCCAGCCCGCCGAGCACACGGTCGACAATGGCCTTCTTGTCGATGGCCAGGGCAAGCGCGGTGCGCACCTTCAGCGCCTTCTCGGCGTCCGGCTGGGCCCACGGCACCTTCGGGTCGTAGGTCGGCTTGGTGGGCCATTGCCCGCCGAGGATGACCCACACGGCGGCCACGTTCGGCATGGTGAGCAGGCGCATGCCCACCTTCTTCAGCTCGTCCACGTACTCCCCGCCGATCTCGATGACGTCCGCGCTGCCGGCCCGCAGCATGGCCATCCGCGTGGCCGGCTCGGGCACCTTCACGAACACCAGGCGCTTGTAGTGCGGCGTCGCCCGCCAGTGGTTGTCCACTGCCTCGTAGACGATGCGATCGCCGCGGACGTGCTCCACGAACTTGTAGGGGCCGGTGCCCACCGGCTGGCGCTCCGCGCCCTGCTCGCCGGCGGTCTCGAAGTGCTTCTTCGACTGGATGTAGGCCACCGAGGCGAACAGGCCGTGGGTGACCCGGTTGCCGAACGTGACGAAGGGCTTGTCGAAGCGCACGGCGATGACGTGCGGGCCCTCGATCTCCATGCTCTTGATCTGCCGGAACTCCGGCGCCAGCGAGTTCGCCGACCCCTCCTTGGCGATCGAGGCGAACGTGTGCCGGACGTCCTCGGCGGTGACCTCGGTCCCGTTGTGGAAGCGCACCCCCTTGCGCAGGTGGAACTTCCAGGTCCGC
The DNA here is from genome assembly GCA_035762565.1 of Candidatus Methylomirabilota bacterium. Taxonomy (GTDB): domain Bacteria; phylum Methylomirabilota; class Methylomirabilia; order Rokubacteriales; family CSP1-6; genus AR5. The sequence continues at coordinate 8,768 of DASTOJ010000037.1, forward strand.
CCGCCGTCCAGGACCTCCCACCGCTCGGCCAGCATGGGGGTCAGGTTGCCCTTGGCATCGCGGGACAGCAGATTCTCCCACAGGGGCTTGAGCACGACGTCCTCGGCGCCGACGTAAAGATTCGGCAGCCACCGCTCATTGCCGAAGGTGGCCACCGCGACGGTGAGCGTGCCTTCCGGCTTGGCGTCGGCCGGCGCCACCGCGAGCGCGCAGAAGAGCACCAGGACGATCGACACGATCGCGAAGAGCCGCTGCGTCATGATCGTTCCTCCCGCCCGAGTCACTTTCTCGTCACGTACTCCCAGTTGTGGAAGCCCATGTGGCCGGCGATCAGGGGCCAGTCCCCCACCTTCGGCCCGACGCCCGCGATCGCGTGAGCGGCGCCGATGGCCACTCCAGGGACGTACTCGTGCAGGAACGGCCCCATCTCGTCCCGCATGATGCGCACCCGCTCCGGGAAGCTCGGCTGGACCGCCAGGCGATCGATGAACTCGTCGAGCTTGGGATGCTCCATGAAGAGGTTGAGGGAGGCCTTGGTGTAGGCGCCGCGGTAGAGGACCTCCCACGGTTCCGGCGCCACCAGCGGCGCGGCGTAGGCCAGCGTCACGCCCGAGTACGCTCGCGCCCGGAAGTCCGCGGCGAACACCGCGCGGTCCAGCGGCCGCCTTTTGACCTTGATGCCCACCTTCTCCCAGTAGGTCGCCACCGCCTCTCCGACGTCGGGCAGGTAGCCCCGGCCCGGCCAGGCGGTGAGGTTCATCGTCACGTCGAAGCCGTTGGGATAGCCCGCCTCTTTCAGCAACTGCCGGGCCTTGGCCGGATCGTAGGGGAAGGGCTTCCTCAGCGCGTCGGTCGCCCATGGATCGGCGGGGTACGCGAGCCAGGAGCCGACGACGGTGCCGAGCCCGCCCAGCACCCGCTGCATGATCGCCTGCTTGTCCACCGCGAGATTGAGCGCCACCCGCACCTTGCGGGCGCGCTCGGCGTCGGGCTGCGCCCACGGGACCTTGGGGTCGTAGGTCGGCTTGGTTGGCCACTGGCCGCCCAGGATGACGTAGACCCAGGACACGTTGGGCATCACCAGCGTCCGCACGCCGACCTTCTTCAGCTCGTCCACGTACTCGCCGCCGATCTCGATGACGTCCACCGAGCCGGCCCGCAGCATGGCCATGCGGGTAGCCGGCTCCGGCACCTTGCTGAAGACGAGGCGTTTCCACTGCGGCGTCGCCCGCCAGTGGTTGTCCACCGCCTCGTAGACGATGCGGTCACCGCGCACGTGCTCGACAAACTTCCAGGGGCCGGTGCCGACCGGCTGGCGCTCGGCGCCCTGCTCCCCGGCGGTCTCGACGTGGCGCTTGGACTGGATGAAGGCGCACGAGGCGAACAGCCCCTGGTTCACCTTGTTGCCGAACACCACGAACGGCTTGTCGAAGCGCACGCTGAGCGTGTGGGTGTCCTCGACCTCCATGCTCTTGATCGCCCGGAACTCCGGCGCCAGCGAGTTCGCCGAGCCGTCCTTGGCGATCGCCGCGAACGTGAACCGCACGTCCTCGGCGGTCAGCTCGGTCCCGTTGTGGAACCGCACACCCTTGCGGATGTGGAACTTCCAGGTGCGGCCGCCGTCCAGGACCTGCCAGCGCTCGGCCAGCATGGGGACGAGGTCGCCGGTCTTGGGATCGCGCGACAGGAGGTTCTCGTACAGGGGCTTGAGGACCACGTCCTCGGCCCCCACGTAGAGGTTTGGCAGCCAGCGCTCGTTGCCGAAGGTGGCGACCGCGACCGTCAGCGTCCCTTCGGGCTTGGCCGAGACTCCGGGCGGGGCGGTGAACACGGCGGTGAAGGCGATGACCAGGGCGAGAGCGACCCCGAGCGGTCGATGCATCGAGCGGTCCTCCTCTGCCTCGGGGAGGCCGAACGTTTTGTGTTGCGGGACAGGTTGTCGGATGCTACTCCGGGCGGGCGCCAAAGACAACACGGACGAGGGCGCGGGTCGGTGGCTTCTAACCCTTCACGGCTCCCGCGGCCAGGCCCTGGACGACGAACCGCTGGCCGATGAAGTAGAGGATGGTGATGGGGATCGATGCCAGGATCGCGCCGGCCATCAACTGCCCCCAGATGTACTGGTCCCCCACCACCATCATCGAGAGCTTGATCGGGACCGTCATCGTGGTGTGGTCCGAGGTGAAGACCAGCGCCAGGAGGAACTCGTTCCAGGCCAGCGTGAACGAGAAGATGGCGGACGCGACGAGGCCCGGCGCGGAGAGTGGCAGGAGGATCCGGAACAGCGCGCCGATCTTGGTGCAGCCATCGACCATCGCGTGCTCCTCCAGTTCGGGGGGAATGCTGCGGAAGTAGCCCATCAGCATCCACGTGCAGAAGGGCACCGTGATCGAGAGATACGTCAGCATGAGCGACTTCAGTGTGTTCCCGAGCCCGAGCATGACCACGATCGCGTAGAGCGGGACGAAGAGCATCGCGGTCGGCAGCAGGTACTTGAAGAGGATGAAGCGCGCGATCCACTCCCGCCCCCGGTAGCGGTACCGGACGATGCTGAAGGCGGCAAACGCGCTCACGAACACCGTGACGGCGGTCGTGGTCGACGCCACCACGAAGCTGTTCCAGATGTTCCTCAGGAGATCTTCCCGCTGAATCACGCGAACGAAGTGCTCGACCGTGGGTCGGGTCGGCAGGTAGCTGAAGTCCTCGTAGAGCGCCTTGTTCGTCTTGAGCGCCGTCGTCACCA
>DASTOJ010000038.1:0-28582 GCA_035762565.1 Candidatus Methylomirabilota bacterium
ACCGCGAGGCCCTCCCGGCTCATCGAGGCGCGTCACGGCCCCGCCGCGACGCGACGAGCGTTGGGGGCTGGCGCGGCGATGCGGCCACCGCGAGGCCCTCCCGGCTCATCGAGGCGCGTCACGGCCCCGCCGCGACGCGACGAGCGTCGGGGGCTGGCGCGGCGATGCGGCCACCGCGAGGCCCTCCCGGCTCATCGAGGCGCGTCACGGCTCCGCCGCGACGCGACGAGCGTCGGGGGGCTTGGGGGCCATCTCGGGGCCCCCATGTAAATTGATCTCGTCGATGAGCCGGCGCAGGCGTGAGTAGGACGAGCGATTGAACGGGATGATCAGCCGAGGCAGCTCGGGGTACTCGTTCGCCTCCTGCGGCACCGGCCCCGGCGCCTGGTCGAGCGGGCCCTTCAGGATGTCCTCGAACTTGTCCTGGACGTCGCGGAGCTGCGCGTCGGACAGCGCGCGCTTGAGCCGGAAGACGAGGGTGTCGCCGACGATGCGCGAGGAGTGGTACACGCGGTAGAAGTCGGTGATCTCGCGGACGGCCGCCTCGACGTCGTCGGCCATCCGGTAGAAGCCGGTGTCGCCGCCGTCGATCAGCCGGCGCTCCACCAGCGTGCCCTGCACGAAGCGGTCCCAGATCCGCCAGTAGGGCTTGGGGCCCGTTTCCACCAGCACGACCGGGACGATCTCCGACTTGCCGGTCTGCATGAGCGTGAGCAGCTCGAAGACCTCGTCCATCGTCCCGAAGCCGCCCGGGAACAGCGCGACCGCGCTCGCCTCCTTGACCAGGAACAGCTTGCGGGTGAAGAAATACTTGAAGGTGATGAGCTTGGGATCGGAGGCGATCCACGGATTGGCCTCCTGCTCGAAGGGCAGCCGGATGTTCAGGCCGAAGCTCTGCTCGCCTCCGGCGCCCTCCTGGGCCGCGCCCATGATGCCGGCGCCGGCGCCGGTCACCACCATCCAGCCCTCCTCGACCATGCGCCGCCCGAAGTCCAGGGCGGCCAGCGCGGCGCTCTCGTCGCCGGCGGTGCGCGCCGAGCCGAACACCGTGACCTTGCGAACCGCCCGATAGGGGGCGAAGACCTTGTAGGCGTACCGCAGCTCCTTGAGGGCCGTGTTGGTGATCTTGAGATCGCCCGGAAGCGCGCCGTCCTCGTGCAGCTTGAGAACCGTGGTCAGCAGCTGCTGGACGTAGCCGCGACGCTCGGGTGCCACGCCGCCGGCTTCGATGAGCTGGGCGATCAACCGGTTGGCTTCGTCGTTCTGCAGTTGGTAGCGCCGGGACTCCGCCACGATTCGAGTATACCGTCACCCCCGGCCGGTCACCGCCAACCGTGATGAGACGCCGCGGGAGGCGACCACCGCCCGCGGTCGAGGTCAGGCCAGGGTGTGGCGCACCATCTTGCTGTCGACCATGTAGATGACCATCTCGGCGATGTTGGTCGCGTGGTCGGCGACCCGCTCCAGGAAGCGCGAGATGAGGATCAGCCGGATCGCCCGCGGGATGGTCCGGGCGTCCTCCATCATGAAGGTCAGCAGCTCGCGGAAGATCTGCTCCTTGAGGGCGTCGACCTCCTCGTCCGCGGCGCAGACCCGGCGGGCCAGGTCGGTGTCGCGGGCCACGAAGGCGTCGAGGCTCTCTTTCACCATGCGCTGGGCGCGCTCGGCCATGCGGGGCAGGTCGATGTAGGGCTTGAGCTGGGGCTCGCGGTTCAGCTCGAGCGCGCGCTGGCCGATGTTCACCGCCTGGTCGCCGATCCTCTCGAGGTCGGTGACGATCTTCATGGCCGTGGTGATGAAGCGCAGGTCGCCCGCCGTGGGCTGGTGCAGGGCCAGCAGCTCCACGCACTTCTCGTCCACCTCCACGTCGTAGGCGTTCACCTGACGGTCGCGGTCGATGACCTCCTGGGCCACGGCGCTATCACGCTCGAGCAGCGCGGCCATGACGCGCCGGATCTGGTCCTCCACCAGCCCGCCCATGGCCAGCAGCGTCTGCTTGAGCGCCTCGAGCTCCTCGTGGAAGTGCCGCTGCATGAGTGGCCTCCGGTCCTACCCGAACCGTCCGGTGATGTAGTCCTCGGTCCGCTTGTCCCGCGGATTGGTGAACAGCTCGCGGGTGACCCCGAACTCCACCAGCTCGCCGAGCAGCATGAACCCGGTGTAGTCGGACACCCGGGCTGCCTGCTGCATGTTGTGGGTGACGATGACGATCGTGTAGCTGTTCTTCAGCTCGAGCATCAGCTCCTCGATCTTGGCGGTGGCGATGGGGTCGAGGGCCGAGCAGGGTTCGTCCATCAGGAGGACGTCGGGCTCGACGGCTATGGCGCGGGCGATGCACAGGCGTTGCTGCTGGCCGCCCGACAGCCCCAGCGCCGACTCGCCGAGCCGGTCCTGCACCTCGTCCCACAGCGCCGCCGCGCGCAGGCTGCGCTCCACGATCCCGTCGAGGTCGGCCCGGTGGTTGACGCCGAGGATGCGCGGGCCGTAGGCGGCGTTCTCGTAGATCGACTTGGGGAACGGGTTGGATTTCTGGAACACCATGCCCACCCGCTTGCGCAGCTCGGTGACGTCCAGCCCGGGGTCGTAGACGTCGGTCCCGCCGATCCGGATGACGCCGGTGATCTTCACGCCGTCGATGAGGTCGTTCATCCGGTTGAGGCAGCGGAGCAGCGTCGACTTGCCACACCCCGAGGGCCCGATGTACGCGGTCACCCGGTGCTTGGGCACCGACATCGAGACGTCCTTGAGCGCCTGCTTGGCGCCGTACCACAGCGCGAGGTTCTCGATCTCCACCATGGGCGCTTCCATGATAGACGAGGCGCTCGCGTGGGGGTTGAGACTCGCGGCGACCTGAACAGAGCCTGCCATCACGGGCCCTCCTATACCGCCGACGTTGCGTACGTGCGGCGCAGCCGGTTGCGCATGCCGATCGCGAACAGGTTCAGGAGCACGACGATCGCGAGCAGGAGCAGCGTGGTGGTGAAGACCATGGGGCGCGCGGCGTCCACGTTGGGCGACTGGAAGCCGACGTCGTAGATGTGGAAGCCGAGGTGCATGAACTTGCGGTCCAGGTGCAGGAACGGCCAGGTGGAGTCGACCGGCAGCGACGGCGCCAGCTTGACCACGCCGGTGATCATCAGCGGCGCGACCTCGCCGGCTGCCCGGGCCATGGCCAGGATGAGCCCGGTGAGGATCGACGGCATGACAGCCGGCAGCACCACCCGCAGCGTGGTCTCCAGCTTGGTGGCGCCCAGCGCCAGTGACGCCTCCCGCATGCCGCCGGGGATCGCCGCCAGCCCCTCCTCGGTCGCCACGATCACCACCGGGATCGTGAGCAGGGCCAGCGTCAGCGAGGCCCACAGGATGCCACCGGTGCCGAACGTCGGCGTGGGCAGCGCCTCGGCGAAGAACAGCCGGTCGATGGTGCCGCCGACGAAGTAGATGAAGAACCCCACCCCGAAGACCCCGAACACGATCGACGGCACGCCGGCCAGGTTGTTCACGGCGATCCGCACGGCGCTCACGAAGGTGCCTTGCTTGGCGTACTCGCGCAGGTAGAAGGCCGCCAGCACCCCGAGCGGTGTGACCAGCACGGACATGATGAGCACCATCATCACGGTCCCGTAGATCGCCGGAAACACACCGCCCTCGGTGTTCGACTCCCGTGGATCGTCGGAGACGAATTCCCAGACCTTGGCCAGATAGTGGACACCCTTGGCGCCGAGGCTCATGCCGTTGGGAAAGTGCACGTCGACGACCTGGGTGACCGGCAGAACCTTCTCCTTGCCCCCGTCCGCGGCCACCACCAGGCTGTCCGTCTGGCGCCCCCGCAGCGCGACCAGCCGTCCCTCCTGCTCCTTGTAGCGCTCCTGCAGCGCGGTCATCCGGGCCCGGAGCGCGTCGACCTCGGGACCGGCCGTGACGCCCTGCAGCTCGAGGCCGCGCAGCCGCAGGCGTACCTGCTCCTGGCCGTGGTTGATGGCCCCGATGTCCCCGCGCTCGACGCGACGGATCTCGGCGCGCAGCCGCGCCGCTCCGGGCAGGCGCCGCCTCGTCTCCTCCCAGGCCGCCGCGCCGGTGGCGATCACCCGATCGCCGTCCCGGAGCGCGGTGATGGTGCCGATGAGGTGGCCCCACTCGGTCCGCTCGATCACGGCGACGTCGGGCGGCGCCGCCCGGGCCGTGATCTGGGCTTCGTCCGCCCAGACGAAATCCGCACCGTAGAGGTCACGGTTCGCCACCTTGACCTTGACGCGATACTCGCCGGGCTTGCCGGGGACCCGCTCGCGCTCGACCACCGGCCCCGTGAGCGTCTTGCCGTCCCGGAGCGTCAGCCGGACGACGGCAGCCGGCCAGAAGTAGCCGAGCGCGTTCATGAGGATGATGCCGATGAGCCCCGCCACCATGATGAGGGCCAGTGCGAGGGCACCGCCAGTGAGCCAGATGAACGGCTCGCCGCTGCGCCACAGCTTGCCGAGGCCGGACCGGCTCACAGGTACCGGTACTTCCGCCGCAGGCGCAGCCGCACCAGCTCCGCCACCGTGTTGACGGCGAACGTCAGGCAGAAGAGGAGGAAGGCGGCCAGGAAGAGCACGCGGAAGAGCGTGCCGCCCTCCGGCGCCTCCGGCAGCTCGACGGCGATGTTGGCGCTCAGGGCGCGGAAGCCGCTGAAGATGTTGGCGTCCATCACCGGCGTGTTGCCGGTGGCCATCAGCACGATCATCGTCTCGCCCACGGCCCGGCCGAAGCCGATCATGACGGCCGAGAAGATGCCCGGGCTCCCGGTCGGCAGCACGATGCGGAGCGCCGTTTGCCACCGGGTGGCGCCCAGCGCGAGCGAGCCCGCTCTCAGGTGCTGGGGCACGTTGGCCAGCGAGTCCTCGGCGATCGTGAAGATGATCGGAATCACCGCGAAGCCCATGGCCACGCCGACCACGAGCGAGTTGCGCTGGTCGTACGTGAGCCCAAGGGCCGACAGGAACCAGCCGCGGTAGTCGCCGCCGAGGAGGCGGGCCTCGACCAGTCCGCCCAGGCCGAAGGCGAGCCAGGCTCCCGCGGCCACCACCGGCACCAGCAGGAACACCTCGGTGCCGGGCCGGAACCACGTACGAAGCCCCAGGGGCACTGCGCGCCAGAGCAGCAGCGCTGTCAAGATGCAGGCCACCTCGACGAGCGGGAGGAGAAACAGTCCCGGCACGATGCGCTCGACGAGCGGCGCCAGCCAGAGGCCGGCCAGGAAGCCGAGCACCACGCTCGGCAGCGCGGCCATGATCTCGACCGCCGGCTTGACGTACGCCTTCACGGTGGGGTGCATGAACTCACTGACGTAGAGCGCGGCCAGCAGGGCGAGCGGCGCCGCGACGAGCAGCGCGTAGAACGTCCCCTTGAGCGTGCCGTACACCAGTGGCGTGAGGCTGAACTTGGCCTCGAAATCGTCGGTCCCGCCGGTCGATTGCCAGACGTACTCGGGGGCCGAGTAGCCCTCGTACCACACCCGGCCGAACAGGGCGCCCAGCGTGACCTCGGGATGCGGGTTGTGCACCGCCCAGTGCGACAGGCGGCCGCGCTCGTCGGTGGTCACCAGCCCGTCGGCCTTGGGAGCGAACACGACGGAGCGCAGCCCCGCGCCCTCCTGCAGCCTCAGCAGCGTCCGCCCCGAGGTGCCGTAGTTGAGGTGCAGCCCGCCGGCCGCGTCGGCCGTGACGAACCCCTTGTCGCGACGCGAGGGGCTGGCGGCGACGACCGGGGCGGAGTGGGGGGGAAACGCGTAGATCCGCGTGAGACGGGCGGCGCCGCCCGCCGGGGGCGGAACGAGCTGCCAGGTCGTGACCGCGCCGCTCCGATCACCCACCACGACCGTGCGGTCGCCGTTGAGGAACTGGATGAGCGTGATCGGCGCCGTTCCGACCGTCACGCTGTCCGCCCGGGTGGGACGCTCCTTGTCGCGCAGGTCGTAGCGGACCAGCTCACCGCGTGACGTGCCGAGGAAGAGGTCGTCACCCCGGCCGTCGATCCGCAACGAGGTCACCTCACCGTCCACCTCCACCGAGACCGCCCGGAGCGACTCCTCGCGCCGGGGCGCGCCGATGAGGGCCTTCTTCTCGACCACGCTCAGCACGACGAGGTCACGCGGGCCCACCCGCGCAACGACGACGAGGCCGGTCCCCGCGGTGGCGGCCGCCAGCCCGAGGATCGCGCGCTTCTTCTCGGGATCGAGCGCTGCCGCCGCTCCAGCCTCGTGCCGCGGGGTGAGGATCCGCTTTCCGTCCTTGAAGTCGACCTGGAAGCTCACGTCCAGCGGCACGACCCGCCCATCGGAGGTGCCCACCACGTGCCGCCCCGGCCCGCTGCCGGCAACAGCGGTGACGCGCGAGTCCTCGAGGCCGGCAACGGCAATCGACGGGTAGGCGCCGGCTGCGCGCAGCGCCGTGAACTGCAGGGCGCCGCGCTCCGTGATCGCGTACGCGATCTCCCGGTATTCATCGACGCCGGTCGCCTCCCCCGCCGCCGGCACGGCGCCGGCCAGGAGCTGCCCGACGCGCTCCGCCGTGGGCGGCTTGAACAGCGGCCACACCTCGGTCAGGATGACGACCAGAATGGCGAGAATGGACGCGATGATGACGATCCCGCCCAGGACGACCAGCCGCGATGCCCACGCGTCCAGCAGGATCCGCCGCGCCGTCCGCGCCCGGGAAACGACGAGCGGGCGGACCGGCGCGGGGCGCCGCCGGTCCGCCCGCAGAGCGTCCGCGTTGATCGACACTAGAGGACCTTGTTCAGCTCTTCCTTCGCCACCGACGCCGGGATCGGGAAATAACCGTCCTTGACCACGGCTTCCTGCCCCTCCTTCGAGAACATGACCCGCGCGAACTCACGAACCAGCGGAGCCAGCGGTTTGCCCGGGGCCCGGTTGATGTAGACGAAGAGGAACCGGGACAGCGGGTACGTCCCGTTGTAGGAGTTGTCGGCGGTCGCCTCGACGCACTTTCCGCCGTCCTTCTCGGCGAGGGGGACCGCGCGGACGCCGGCCGTGGCATAACCGATGCCGCTGTAGCCCATCGCGAATCGGTCGACGGTCACCCCCTGGACGACCGAGGCCGAGCCGGGCTGCTCCTTCACCGAATCCTTGTAGTCGCCGTTCTTGAGCGAGTGCTCCTTGAAGAACCCGTAGGTGCCCGAGGCCGAGTTACGGCCGTAGAGGCTGATGGGCTTGCTGGCCCACTCGCCGGTCAGTCCCAGCTGCCCCCAGGTCGCGAGGTCGTCCTTGGCGCCGCGGCGGCGCGACTTCGAGAAGATCGCGTCGACCTGGCTCAGGCTGAGACACTTGATCGGGTTGTCCTTGTTCACGAACACGGCCAGGGCGTCCACCGACGTCCGCAGCCCGGTCGGCTTGTGCCCGTACTTCTTCTCGAACGCGTCGATCTCGCTGCCCTTCATCTCACGAGACATCGGCCCCAGCTGGGCGGTGCCGCTGATGAGCGCCGGCGGCGCCGTCGACGAGCCCTTGCCCTCGATCTGCAGCTTGGCATTCGGGTAGTACTTGCCGAACAGCTCGGCCCAGAACGTCATGAGGTTGTTGAGGGTGTCCGATCCCACGCTCGAGATGTTGCCGCTGACGCCGCCCACCGGCTTGTAGGGCGCGAGCCCCGGGTCGACCTGGACCTGCGCGGCAACGCCGCCCCCCACGAGGAGCACCAGCGCCACGGCTCCCACCAATCCCCGTATCCTCATCGTTGGCTCTCCCTTTCTGTCCGGCCTGATCATGCCCCGCGGTCGTTTCGGGAGCGTCACGGGCCTGTTACGTACGTGTTACGACCTCGCCGGATCCCGGAACCGGTATCCGACCCCCCGCACCGTCTCGATCCCCGGAGGCGGAAGCTTGGCCCCCGTGAACTTCGCCCGAAGCCGGGCCACGTGAACGTCGACCGTCCGCGGCTCGACGAAGCCGTCGCGTCCCCAGACGGCGTCCAGCAGCTCTTCGCGGCCGAAGACCCGCCCCGGCGCCCCGGCCAGGAGCGCGAGGAGATCGAACTCCTTGGGGGTGAGCTCGACCGACCGGCCCTTCAGCCGGACCTCGAAGCGGTGGCGATCGATCTCCAGCTCGCCGACCTTGACGTGCGCCTTGCGGTCGCCGCCGTCGACGCGCCCGCGGCGCGCCACCGCCCGCACCCGCGCCAGCAGCTCGCGCGGCGAGAACGGCTTGGTGACGTAGTCATCGGCGCCCATCTCGAAGCCGAGGACCTTGTCGCCCTCCTCGGCCCGGCCGGTCACCATGATCACGGGGATCCCACGCGTCTCGGCGTCCTGCTTGAGGCGGCGGCACACCTCCCAGCCGTTGAGGTGGGGCACCATGATGTCGAGCAGGACCACGTCGGGGCGGGCCTCGCGCGCCTGCTTGACCGCGTCGGTGCCGCTGCCGGTCACCAGGACCTCGTAGCCTTCTTTGCTCAGGTTGTAGCGAATCAGCTCGGCGACGTCCCGCTCGTCCTCGACCACGAGCACGCGGGCGGGAACACGGGCGGGCAGTGCGGCTCTCATCGGCCGTGAGTGTCCGGCCGGGGAGTTACGGGACGATGACGCCGCCGTAAATCTTCGGCGAAGGCCTACCTCACCCGGCGGTGCCGCAGCAGGACGTCCCTTGCACGCTCGTGACCCGCAGGGCAGCCTTGCCGGACTTGTCCCTGGCGATCGCATCGATGTCCTCGGCCATGGCGTCTCCTCGCGACCGGAGCCGGGCTCAGCCGGCCAGCAGGGCCCCGGTGACGCCGACGAGCGCGCGGAAATCGACCCGGCCGGTGACCTCGAACACGGGCACCGCGGCTACCAGCGCCTGATAGCCGGCCATCTCGGCGACGGTGGGGAGCCCGCCCGGCACACGATCCAGATCGAATGCGCCGAGGTCCTTGCGGAACACCTCGAGACGCTCGAGCGCGCTCGGGGGGGTGAGCCGATCCACCTGCAGGCCGCGACCGTCCCGGCTCCATCGCAGCAGCACCAGCGCCCGCATCTCGGCGGTCAAATCCACCGTGCCCGAGCCGTAGATCCGGTCGAGGTCGACGTCGCGCTTGGCCTCGAGATCCCACCGGGCGGCGGGATCCATCGCCTCCAGGCGCGCCCGCTCCTCCGGCTTCAGCAGCTCCGACAGACGGGGATGCCCGAGCAGCGTGCCCGGGTTGACGCGCGGCTGCTTCGGATAGCCCAGCGCCTCCACGCGTCCGCCGTTCACGCGCGCCAGTACGCGGTCGTTGGACACGAACCGCAGTCCGGCATCGACGAGATGAAGCGCGGCGCTCGACTTGCCCGCCCCGGGCGGCCCGGCCAGCACGACGGCGCGGCCGTCACGCGAGACGGCGGCGGCGTGCAAAAGGACGTGGCCCCGGCCCAGCACGAGCTTGGCGTAGCAGGCGTTGACGAGGTTGATCGCCTGGTTGAGGTTCGCGCGGAGATCACCGACGGCGAAGGCCTGACCGGGCCAGAGCCCCATGACGACACCCGTCGCGCGCTTGAGCACGAGCCGGCCGCCGGGCAGGTCCTGCACCGCCTCCTTGACCCGCTTGCCGTCGCGGCGAACCAGGTCCGTGAAGCGCCCGCGCGCGTCCAGCCCGCCCTGGACCAGGCGCACGCGCGCCGCCGGCGCGGACACGCCGGCCACCCACGGCGCGTAGTAGAGGCCGAGCGCCGTCCAGACGTCGGCGTCGTTGGTGACGATCTCCAGCGGGACGCCGGCGATGGAGAGCCCCAGCACGTGGGGCGCGACGACGTCAGCGACGAGGCTCTCCGGCGTGCTCACCGCCGGGCGATCCGCCGCAATACCGCCGCCGCCACCAGCGGGGCGACGTCGAGCCCGCAACCGTCCAGCAGGCCACGGAAGCCGCCGAAGGCGCTCACCTCGAGCACCTGGTAGCCCTCGTCCGACTCGATCAGGTCGACACCCGTGAAGAGCAGGCCGAAGTGCGCGGCGGCGCGGAGCGCAAGCTCGATGCTTTCCGCCGGCGCCTCCGCCCGCTCGTAGCGGCCACCCGCTAGGATCGTCGTCATCCACTGGTCGCGCCCGGCGACCCGCCAGTACGCTCCCACACACTCACCGTCGAGCACCGCGACGCCGAGGTCACGTCCAGGATGCTTGACGAAGCGCTGCAAGTAGAACGGCCCCGGGATCTCTCGGGCGTGACGGGCGAACAGCCCGGCCAGGTCGAGCGATGGATCGAGGCGCCGCATTCCGCGCCCCTTCGAGGTGAACAGCGGCTTGAGCACCGCGTTGCCGAACCGCTCCACCGCCGCCACGGCCTCGCCGACGCTCTCGGTGATCACGGTCTCCGGCACCGACACACCGGCCCGGACCAGCTCGACCGTCATGCGGGCGCGGTCCACCGCCGCCTCGATCCGGTCGGGCGCGCTCCACACCGGCACGCCGCCGGCCTCCAGGTGCCGCAGGACGTTCAACCGCTCACGCACCGCCCACCCGCCCGCCGTGTCGCCGATCTTCTTCACGACGGCCGCGTCGACGGCCAGCGGCCGGCCTGCGTGGTAGACGACCGGCTCTGGCAGCCGTACGCCGCAGGCGGCGAGGTCGACCACCGGGGCGTCGGCGCCGGCCCGCCGCAGCGCCTCGGCGAGGCGCTCGCTGGACCAGGCGCCCGGCTGGCCGACGACGGCGATCCGCATCGGTGGGTCAGGCCGCTGGCACGGCCGCGACCCGCTCCAGCAACCGCACCCCTTTCAGATAGATCTCGCGGGCGAAGTCGGGATCGGTGACCAGCCGGCCCGACGTGATGAACGAGCGTGCCATCGACAGCCGCAGGCGGGCGGCGAAGTGCGCGTCGTTCACGAGGCGGGCGAACTCGGCGGCGAAGCCCTCGAGGAGCCGGTTGAGACGGCCCAGCTCCGCGCGGATCCTGGTGTCCTGGATCGGGTGGCGGAGATTCGACACCAGGAGAACGCCGATGTCCTGCGCGTAGTCCCCGGGCCCGCTGCGGTGCACGTCGATGAAGTGGACGCCGTCGGTCGCCGCGTCCAGGACGATGTTGTTCGTGTTGAAGTCCCCGTGGAGCCGGACCGAGACGGGCGGGGCGAGGAACGGCTCCAGCTCGGCGACCGCAGCCAGCAGCTCGTCGAGCGACTGGTGACCGATGCCGAACACCGTGGTGTGGCCGCCGCGCAGGCCCGCCAGGCGCGGGTGAATCGCGTAGAGGTCGGGCAACCGATCCCGGATCTGCTGGACGTAGTCGACCGCGGGTGTCTCCTTCACCATGGTCGCCAGCCACACCTCGCGGACGGCCTCCAGCAGCCGGCGGGTCGCGTTCAGCTTTTCGTCCCAGCTTCGCGTGAGGTAGACGTCACGCAGTGGGGCGCCGTCGAGGAACCGGCCGAGGAACGACTCGCGTCCGTCGGCCTCCACGCGCCCCTCGACGTCGGGTACCAGGCCGGGGACGACACGGTTCCACTCCTCCATCTGGTGAATCTCGGCCTCGATCTTGCGGCGGTCGCCCTCCTTCCAGATGAGGCGGCGGCCGGGGCCGACGTCGACCCGTCCGACCCGCGCGCCGCTGATACCGCCCCAGATCTGCCGCACGTCGACGGTGGTCTCCTGCCCGGACGCCGGCGCCATCGGCCCCACCAGCTGCTCCAGGTGCAGGTACTGGTGGAGCTTGAGCCGCTCGCCGGTGAGGATGAACAGCGTCGTCTCGCCGATGTTGAGGATCGAGTCGCCGATCCGTTCCAGGAACTTGGCCACGAACAGGTTGGTGATCAGGAAGGCCGGATCCTGCTCGGGCAGCCCGAGCCGCCGGAACGTCTCGGCCAGCGCCTCGCGATACTGGCGGTCCAGCTCGGTCTCGCAGCGACAGGCGTCCTTGGCCTTCTCGACACTGGCCCGCCGGAAGGCGGTGATGACCTCGTCGAGGGCGCTCAGCGCGGTCCGGGCGGGCCCGGCCAGGTCGAAGGGGATGGGACGCGCGGGCAGGCGTGACAGGTGCACTGCCTGCTCGGCGACGTTCACCGCGTAGTCGCCGAGCTTTTCCAGGTTCAGCGCGACGCGGAACACCCCGCGCAGGCGCCGGGAGCGGGGGCTGCCGGCGGGCTCACCCGCGATGCGCTCGAAGCACTTCTCCTCGATGGAGCCGAGGAGGTTGTCGACCCGGTCGTCGTTCTCGGTCACCTTCCGGGCGAGGGTGACGTCCTTGCGGAAGAACGCCGTCATCGCCGACATGAGCTGCGACTGGACGAGCCGCGCCATCATGGCGAGGTCCGCGCCCAGGTCTTCGAGCAGAATGGCAGTCATGGACCTCGACGTGGAGGCCGAAACGCCTGTGTGAACCCGGGTGACGCTAGTGTGCGGAGCGGGGGCCGACGCCGACGTGCAGTTCGCTCGTCCGCGCGCCATCGGGACGTTTCCAGCCGATCTCGAGCGAGAGCTTCCCCTTCGACTCCTTCTGCCGCACCTTGATCTGGAGCTTGACGTTCGCCGGAGGACTCAGGCGCAGCGCCCGCTCACCCGACTCCAGGCTCAGCTCTCCCCGCTTGAGTCCCACGGCCAGCGAGCTCAGGTACTCCGCGACCTCCTCGGGCGAGGCCATGCGGGCGAACTCGAAGTGGTCCTTGCCCATGCCCTTCTCCTCCCCGCCTATTCGTCGTCCTCGCCATCGCTCTTGGCGTGCTTCCAGGCGATGGCGATCTCGATCTTGGCCTTCCCCTTCTTCTCGCTCGCCTCGATCTCCATCGACAGGTCCCCGGCCGGAAACACCGTGATCTCGTCCTCGCCCATGGAGAGCGACAGCGACCGCGCGCGGATCCCCTCCGCGATGCGGTTCAGCGCATCGGCGGCCTCGGCGGGTG
This sequence comes from Candidatus Methylomirabilota bacterium, assembly GCA_035762565.1. GTDB lineage: Bacteria > Methylomirabilota > Methylomirabilia > Rokubacteriales > CSP1-6 > AR5. The sequence goes on from DASTOJ010000038.1 coordinate 12,835, forward strand.
ACGCGCTGCCCTCGAACTCGAACGCCTGCTTATCCCCCATTGAGACTCCCCCCCACCACGCCCGCCCGGATCAGCGGCCGCTTGGGCCACCGGAGCTTGACGGCGACGTGCGTCGCGCGTTTCTTCTGCTTGACCTCGATCTCGAGGATCAGGAACTCGGCGGTCGCCAGCCGTAGCGGGCGCTCCCCCGTGCCCACCGCCATCTCCCCGGACAGCACGCCCTTGGCGAGTTGTGAGAGGTAGAACGCCGCGGCGTCGCGGCGCGCGCGCCCGCGGAACCGTGCGGGAATGGTGGCGGTCGCCTGCTCGCCCCGGGGGGCCGCAGGACCCGCAATGGTCGGACCCGGGGTCAGTAGCGACCGGTCATCGAGACAGCCAGCGAGCGGGCCTGCGGCACCACCCCGTCGTAACATTTCCGTAATAGTTTCGTAATATTTTTCAGTGACTTAGCAGTCTTGACGCGGAGCGGAGTGTAGGGGGTGGTTGCGAACCCTGTCAAGCCCTCTTTGATGGACTTGATCAGGCTGTGCAGCGAGACCTCATCCACGTGCACCAGCGTGTGACGCACGCCGATCTGCAGCCAGTGATGGGCGTCGCTGCCGCCGACGATGGGCAGCCCGAGCGCGCGAGCCTGCGCCAGCAGCATGAGCTCGGTGCCGAAGTCCTTGCCGTTGATCTCGAGCGCGTTCAAACGGCGCAGATCGCCGGCGGCGAACTTCCCCAGCTCCTTGGCGCGCCGGAACATGTGGGCGCCGATGCGCGCGACGTCGAAGTCGTCGGTCACGTCGAGGAACTCGCGCAGCGTGGGCTCGTACCTCTCCGACAGGCGCTGCGGAAACATGTCGTCGAGGCGTCGCAGCTCGGCGACTTCACCCAGCACGATGACGTGGGCGCCCTCGCGGATGTTGACCTCGGCGCCGGGGATCAACGCCACGTCCCCCGCCCAGAACACCCCGCGCTCGCATGGATAGGCGCGCTCGAGATGACGCGGAATGTCCCAGTACGCGGTCGCATGAAAATGCTCGGTGAGACACATCGCGTGCAACCCCACCCGCCGGGCTCGCCGGACCATCCGATCGATCGCGCTTGGATCGAAGGCGAAGTGCTTCGAGATCTTGGGGTGCGTGTGTGTGTCGATCCGCTTCACCCGGGCGCCTCCTCATTGAGTTGTCCACCGTTATCCACAATGGTCAAGCCGCTGTGGTGCAAGGCGCATTCCACTGGTGCCCTCTTCCGTCCCCAACATACACAATATAGTGTTGCCCCAGCATTACGGAACCACAAATATTGTGTTGCTGGGGACAGTCGGTGGAGTAACCGGTGGATGAAGTGGAAAACTACCGGGCGAGCGCGCAGCCGGTCGCGACGTCGGCCAGCGCCTGGGCATGACCCGCCGGATTTCCGGCCAGAAACGCCAGCGGCGCCCCGCGCATCTGGGCGGTGGTCGCCGGGAACACCGGTCCGCCGTCGACTCCGGTGAGGACGCCGCCGGCCTCGAGCAGGACCGGCGCGGCGCCGGCGATATCCCAGACCGACGCGCGATGATCGTGGACGAGGTCCAGCGCGCCGAGCGCGACGTAGCAGAGATGCAGGGCGGTCGACCCGAACCGCCGGAGGCGGTAGCGCCGCAGCCATTCCTCGATGAACGGCGGCACGCCGTCCTCCAGGGGCGTGCGGATGGAAACGAGCGAGCTGCGGGAGAGGAGGACCGGCCGCGTCCGCAACGGCCAGTCGTTGAGCCAGGCGCCCCGGCCGGCCGATGCAGTGAAGAGCCAGCGCGTGAGCGGGTCGTACACCGCCCCCGCGAACGGCTGGCGGTTGCGCAGGACGCCGATCGACACGGAGAACCCCGGCAAGCCCCGCCCGAAGTTGTTCGTGCCGTCCACCGGGTCCAGCACCCACGCGTAGCGCGCCTCGCTGCGACCGTCGTCCGGCTGGCCCTCCTCCCCCACCACGGCGTCGTCGGGGAACGCGCGGGCGATCTCGGTCGCCAGCGACTCCTGGATCGCGACATCGGCGTCCGTGACCATGGAGCCGTCGGGCTTCCAGGAGATCTGCGCCCGATGGAAGTATTCCAGGGCCAGCCGACCGCCGCGCACCGCGAGATCAGCGGCAAGCCGCTCGCGCATCGCGGTTCCCACGCGCTCGTCGGCGCTCATGCTCCGCGGTCGAGACCGCGCGGCGCCGGCCAGCACTGGGCGCCGAAGTAGCGCTCCAGCAGGGGCGCGTACTCGATGAGGGGCGGCGGCGCCGCCCCTGGCTCTTTCGCCGCGTCGTCCCACCGCCGGAGTCGCAGGGCATCGCCGAACCACGGCCGCGTCTCCAGCTCCAGCTGCTCGTCGAGCTCGAGCCGCGCCCCCTGCTCCGCATAGGAGCGGCGTGAGGCCGCCGACAACCGACGCTCGTAGCGCGGGTCGACGGTGCACAGGTAGCGCTTGGCGACGACGTGGTGCTCGATGAGCCAGGCCACCCGGGCCGGAACGAACGGGCGCACCAGCGCCGCTCCGCTGCTGCCGTGGTGGCGCTCGGGCCGTTCCACGCCGCCCCCGATCAGGTGGCCGACGTCGTGCAGGAGCGCGGCGATCACCACGTCGTCGTCGGCGCGGTCCCTGCGGGCCAGGCTCGCGCACTGCAGCGCATGGCAGAGCTGGCTGACCGATTCCCCGTACTCCCGCAGACCGGACCCGGCGAAGAGGCCGACGACGTCGAGCCCGTCGGGCCCCCTCACGTCGGCAGGATCCCCGCGTGGCGGGCGGCCCGCGCCCCCGTGAGCGCGTCGACCCGGCCGTGGAACAGGAGCAATCCGTCGTCGAGAACGAGGGCCCGATCCGCGAAGGCGTGGCCGGCGTCGGCCGCCGCCAGGCTCACGACGACGCCGAGGCGCTCCTCGCGGGTGAGGAGGCGCAACAGCGCCAGCAGGCTGCCGACCCCGTCCCCGCCCAGCAGCCGGTCCGGCTCGCGCACGACGAGGAACTGCGAACGCTGCGCCAGCGCGCGGGCGACCAGGAACCGCATCCGGTCGAAGGCCGACAGCGAGGAAATCCGCTCGCCCGTCCGGGCACGAAGGCCGACCCGCTCGAGCGCGGCCACGGCCAGCTCACGCTCGCGCCGGCGAGGCAGTCGCAGCAGTCCCCCGAGCGTCCGCGGTCCCGTGGCCGGGGCCAGCGCGTTCCAGAACAGCGAGCGGCGCTCGATCAGCGGGGACGAGGCGTCGACCTCCGCACAGAGAGCGCGGATCCGGCCGACCGTCATGTCCATGAGGGGCACCCGGCTCACCCACACCCGCCCCTCGTCGGGCACGCGCCGCCCGCAGATCGTGTCGAGCAGCGCCAGCCGCTCGTCGGGGTTCCCCGACACGATCAGCGTGAGCTCGCCGGCTTCGAGCGACGCGCACACACGGTGCAGCAGCCACCCCCCACCGGGGCGCGGCACGCCGACTCCGAGCAGCTCGATCACGGGTCCCCCCGCATGGCCCGTATGATGGCGCGGCCCGGGTTACCGCATGATGACGCGAGTGTGAAGTCTACGGTACCCGGCTCCCGGGCGGGACCGCGCAGCGGCCGGCCGTGCGTGATCAGGCCGTCACGCGATCCGGCGCCCTGCGCGCCAGACGCCGCGGATGACGGGCAACCCGTCGACCACGCGCACGCGGACGAGGTCGGCACGCTTTCCCGGCGCGATCTCGCCGCGGTCGTCGAGGCCGGCGCGTTCGGCCGGCGCCGCGGAGACGGTCGCGATGGCCGCCGCCACCGGCAGGCCGAGGCGCGTGTGCAGCACGACGGCCGCGTGGAGGAGCGAGCCCGGGACATAGTCGGAGGAGAGGATATCGAGCAGGCCGCTGCCGGCCAGCTCCAGGGCGGACACGTTGCCCGAGTGCGAGCGCCCGCAGACGACGTTGGGGGCCCCGGCGAGGATGGCGAGTCCGTACGCGCGCGCGGCGTGCGCGGCCTCGAGCGTGGTCGGGAACTCCGCAATCGTGACGCCGATCTTGGCGGCCTCCTCCACGTGGGCGATGGTGGCGTCGTCGTGGCTCACCAGCGTGAGCCCGCGCGACTGGCAGCGGCGTGTGATCTCCGCCCGGTGGCGGGCGGCGTACCGCCCCTGATCGCTCACGCGCGCCTCCATGAGCGCGGTCAGCTGGGCGTCGCTCAGGGCGTACTTCCCCTGATAGAACTCGCGATACTTCTCGAGACTGACGAACTGCCGCTGACCCGGGGTGTGGTCCATCAGCGACACCAGGCACACGAGCGGGTCGTCGGCGAACGGTTCGAAATCGGTCACGACCTCGGCCGTCCCGACCTCGCAGCGGATGTGCAGGAAGTGCTCGGCGCGCAGCAGCCCGCGCGCCTGGGTCCGGCGGATGGCGTCTGCCAGCGGTCGCGGGTCTCGCGGCCGATGACCGGAGTCGATGACATAGCCGATCGCCAGGCTGTCGAACGAGGTCGTGATGCCCGCCGCCGCCAGCTGGGCGTCGTAGGCGACGACCGCGGCGTCCGCCGGCCACTGCACACCGGGGCGGGGGAAGGCGTGCCGCTCGAGCACGTCGGTGTGCAGCTCGACCAGTCCCGGGATCAGCCAGTCCCCCTCGCAATCGACGCTGCCTCGCAGGGTGGCCGGCGTGACGTACACCTCGGCGATACGTCCACCCTCCACCCGCACGGCGCCGGGAAACGTCTGGTCGCGGATGACGACGCGCGCGTTGGCCAGCACCAGCTCGCTCACGCCGTGGCTCCGCGCAGGGTCACCAGCCGGGTGCTGACGTCCCCCCGCACCCCGGCGTCGTGAAACGTGCCGAGCAGCGCGGCGCCCCGGCGGCGAACCTCGACGAGCAGCTCGACGACGCGCGCGCGGCTGTCCCCGTCGAGCGCGGCCGTCGGCTCGTCCAGGAGCAGGATCGGATGGCCGGCCACGAGGCCACGGGCGACGTTGATCCGCTGCTGCTCACCGCCCGAGAACGTCACCGGCGACAGGCCCCACAGCCGCTCGGGGACGCGCAGCCGCTCGAGCAGGGCCGCCGCCGAACGGACGCTGTCCGCCCGCGTGGCGCCGAGCAGCCGTAGCGGCTCGGCCACCACCTCGAGTGCCGGCACGCGCGGGATCACGCGCAGGAACTGGCTCACGTAGCCGACTGTCCGTCGTCGCACCTCGAGGATGCGCCGCGGCTCGGCGGCCACCATGTCGACGACGTCCTCGCCGTGACGCACCAGGATCCGGCCGGCCTGCGGCCGGTAGTTGCCGTAGATGCAGCGCAGCAGGGTGCTCTTCCCGGCGCCGGAGGGATCGGCCAGCGCCACGCACTCGCCCGCCTCGACCCGTACGTGCACGCCCCGCAGCACGGACAGCTCGAGGCCGCCCAGGGTGTGCAGCGTGAACGTCTTGCGAAGATCCTCGACCGTCAGGGCCGGTGTCACGGGTGGAGCACCGATGAGACGAGCAGCTGGGTGTAGGGGTGATGGGGATCGTCGAGCACCTGGTCGGTGAGCCCCGACTCGACGACCTGGCCCCGCCGCATGACGAGCAGCCGGTGCGCGAGAAGGCGCGTCACCGCCAGGTCGTGCGTGACCACGATCGCCGCGAGCCCGAGGTCGGCCACCAGCGTGCGCAGCAGGTCGAGCAGGCGGGCCTGCACCGAGACGTCGAGGCCCCCGGTCGGCTCGTCCATGAAGACCAGGCGCGGGCGGGTCACCAGGGTCCGCGCGATCTGCAGCCGTTGCTGCATGCCGCCCGAGAACGTCGCGGGCAGATCGTCGATGCGTCCGGCGTCGATCTCGACCTCCCCGAGCCACTCGCGGGCCGCCTCGCGGACGGCGCCGTAGTGCCGCACGCCGAGCGCCAGGAGCCGCTCGCCGACGTTGGCGCCGGCCGTGACCCCCATCCGGAGCCCGTCGCGCGGATTCTGGTGCACGACGCCCCAGTCGGTCCGGGCCAGCCGCCGTCGCTCGGCTTCCGGGAGGCGGAGCACGTCGACCACCGCGCCCGCGCGGGTCGTGAACTGGACCGTCCCCGCGGTCGGCACCACGCGGCCGCTCAGGCAGCCGAGCACCGTGGTCTTGCCCGAGCCCGACTCCCCGACGATGCCCAGCACCTCGCCCGGCCAGAGGTCGAAGCCGACGTCGAGGCAGCCGACGTGGGGGCCGTACCAGTGGGTCAGCCCGCGCACGCCGAGCAACGGGCGCTCGGGATCGCTCACGGCGAGGGCCCGGGGCCCGCCTCCCGCCGGCGGGCGCAGTGGTCGGTGTCGGAGCACACGAACATCCGACCCCCCTTGTCGTCCACGATGATCTCGTCCAGGAACACGGCCGTGGCGCCGCAGAGCGCGCACGGCCGGTCCCACCGCTCGACGGTGAACCGGTGATCCTCGAAGTCGAGGCTGCGCACCGGGGTGTGGGGCGGCACCGCGTAGATCCGCTTCTCGCGGCCGGCTCCGAAGAGCAGCAGCGCCGGGCAGCGGTCGAGCTTGGGGTTGTCGAACTTGGGGATGGGCGACGGCCGCATCAGGTACCGGCCGTTGACCACGACCGGGTAATCGTAGGCGGTCTCCACGTGCCCGTGACGCGTGATGTCCTCGTAGAGCCGCACCCACATGACGCCGTACTCCTCCAGCGCGTGCATCGTGCGGGTCTCGGTCTCGCGCGGCTCCAGCCAGCGCAGTGGCTCCGGGATCGGCACCTGGAACACCACGATCTGCCCGAGCGCCAGCGGCGTCTCGGGAATCCGATGGCGGGTCTGGATCAGCGTGGCCTCGACGGTGCGGGTGGTCGTGCGCACGCCCGTCGTGCGCGCGAAGAACTGGCGGATGCTGACGGCGTTGGTGGTGTCGTCGGCGCCCTGGTCGATCACCTTGAGGACGTCCGCAGGCCCGATGATGCTGGCGGTCACCTGCACGCCGCCCGTCCCCCACCCGTACGACAGCGGCATCTCGCGGCTGCCGAACGGGACCTGGTAGCCGGGAATGGCGATCGCCTTGAGCAGGGCCCGGCGGATCATCCGCTTGGTCTGCTCGTCGAGGAAGGCGAAGTTGTAGTCGGTCACTCGGCGTCCCGCGGCCGCGTCCCCGCCTCGGCCCGCAGCGTGCGCAGCAGCACCAGCTCGGACTGGAAGTCCACGTGGTGCGGGAGCTTGAGGTGCTGCACGAACCCCGAGGCCTCGACGTTGTCGCTGTGGTAGAGCACGAACTCCTCGTCCTGGGCCGGCGAGCCGGGCGCCTCGTCCAGCTCGCGGCAACGCAGGGCCCGGTCCACCAGCGCCATCGCCATCGCCTTGCGCTCCGCGTGCCCGAACGCCAGCCCGTAGCCGCGGGTGAACTGCGGCGGCGCGGCCGCCGAGCCGGTGAACTGGTTCACCATCTGGCACTCGGTCACGGTGATCTCGGCGATCGTGACCGGAAATCCCAGCTCCTCCGGCACCAGCTCGACCTCCACCTCGCCGACGCGGATCTCGCCCGCGAAGGGATGATTGCGCCCATAGCCCCGCTGGGTCGAGTAGCCGAGCGCCAGCAGGAACCCCTCGTCGCCCCGGGCCAGGTTCTGGAGCCGCGCGTCCCGCCCGGCCGGAAACGTCAGTGGCTCGCGCGTGACGTCCGCCACCCGCCGGCCCTCGGCGTCCGGCTCTTCCACCTCGATCAGTCCGTCGTGGCCGAGGAGGTCCGTGACCCTCGGCACCGAGGGCTCGGTGGCGCCCTCGAGGCCGGCGGAGCCGACGGCCGCCGGGTCGGTCCCCACCGTCACGGCGCCCGGCTCGGCGAGCGCGAAGTCGAGCAGCCGGTGCGTGTAGTCGAATGTCGCGCCGAGGATCTGGCCGCCGGGCAGATCCTTGAACGCCGCGGAGATCCGCCGGCTGAGCGTCATGGCGCCGGTATCGAGCGGGAGCGTGACGCCGAAGCGGGGCAGCGTGGTGCGATAGGCGCGCAGGAGGAAGATCGCCTCCGGCAGGTCACCGCGCGCCTGCTTGATGGCGAGGGCGGCCAGCCGGCGGTCATAGCACGAGCCCTCGATCATCACGCGATCGACGGCCAGCGTGAGCTGGCCCTCGATCTGCTCGAGCGTCAGCTCCGGCACCCCGGGGTCGCCCCGGCGGTCCTCCGCGAGCAGTCGGTGCGCGTTGGCGATCGCCGCCTCGCCGCCCTTCACCGCGACGTACATCGTCAGCCCTCGATGCGCGTCGTGCGCGGCAGCGCCGCCGCCCAGTCGCCCGCGCAGAGGATGAGGTCCACGCCGCGCGGAAAGCGTGTGGCGTTGGCCCGGACCCCGTCCCAGAATCCGGCCGGCGCGCCGACCACGTCCAGCCGTGACTCGCCGGCGATCCCGGGCCCGGTCAAGCGTCGCCCACCGACGTCCGCCAGCCCTTCCACCTGCAGGACGACCGTCGCCGAGTGGTCCGGCCGCTCGTCGGTGCCCGCATCGAACGCCTCGAGGCGCGGCATGCCGCTCGGGTCGGCGATGAGGGCGAAGCGCGCGAGCCGGCAATCGCCGACGACCGGCGAGCCGCAGTGGAAGCGAAGCCACGCGACGGCCTCGGCCGAGGCGGCGGCCGGGTCGAGCCACAGCGGTGTCTCGTAGTCGAGCAGGGCCAGGCAGACGGCGGCGGCCGCGGCACCGAGCGGGGCCGGCGCTTGCGGTCCGGGCAGCGCCACGACCCGACCCGGGTGGGCCATGGCATCGAGAATGGCGCGGAAGACCCGCTGGCTGTCGAGAACGGGATTCGAGAAGCCCGACGCGATCGTCATCAGTCCTCCCCGCGCACCAGGGTGAAGAACTCCACACGCGAGGAGGCCACCCGCGTGACCGCGGCGCGGCGCCGCTCCGCCTGGGCCCGTGCCAGCGGCTCGACGACCGAGTGGGCCAGCGCCGCCGTCCTCCCCGGGTCCTGAAGCAACGCGTCGAAGACCGCCGCCAGCTCGGCCTGACGGCGGTCCCGCCCGCCGATCCATGCGTGGCCGGGCGGGCCGTTGTCGAGCTGCACGGTGCAGCGCGTGGCCGTCATCTCGCCGAGGTTGAAGCGAGTACCGGTACCGCCAGCCCGGCCGCTGACCATCACGAGACCGACCTCGGGACGGCGCAAAACGCGGTAGGACGGCGGCGCGCCCAGTCCGGCCCAGCACGCCTCCAGCTCGTCGGTCGTGGCGAGCGCGAGCACCGACATCCACCGCCGCCGCGCCGCCGCGCCGGCGCGGCCGTCATCGGGCTCCCTCGGTCCGGCTAGTCCGGGATCGCCCACAGCGTGCAGCGTGTGAGAAAGCGACCGCAGCGGCGACAGACATAGGTCCGCTCGATGGCGACCGGCAGCTCGCCCACCGGCTCCTCGTGCCGGAGCGCCATCGGCGTGCGGCAGTCGGGACAGAGCGGGGCCGAAGGGCCCTCCGTCCAGCGGGCGAACGCGTCGGCGAGTCTCGCCAGCATCGCGATTACTTCTGGGCTTTGAGACGCTTGGCGGTCTCGTTGAGCTCACGGATGACCTGGTACTTGCCGTCGTCGGCCGGCACGTAGCCGCCGACCCACGCGCCAATTTCCTTGAAGACCTCCGGATGACGGCTTCGCATCGAGACCAGCGACTCCTGAATCGCCGACTTGAGGCTCGGGGGCAGATCCTTGCGCACGACGACCGGATCGTTGGGAATGAGCCTCGACACCCAGATCACCCGCAACCCGCCGCGCGTCACCTTGTTTTCCCGGGTGAGCTGCTGCAGGTCGGGCAGGTTCGTGGAGGCGACCTCGACCTTGCGGTTGGCGACGGCCAGGATCGAGGCCTCGTGCGACCCCGAGAACATCACCTTGCCGAAGTGCTTCGCGGGGTCGATGCCCATCTCCAGCATGAAGAAGGCCGAGGGAACCAGATAGCCGGAGGTCGAGTTCGGGTCGTTGAACGCGAACGTCTTCCCGGCCGTGTCCTCCGGACTGAAGATGTCCGAGTCGCTGTGCACGATAAGGCAGGAACGGTAACCGAGCGACCCGTTGGCGAGCTGCAGCTGCACGACGGGCTCGACGCTGGCGTAGTTGTTGGTGGTGGCCTCCACGTACGCCTTCGGACCCAGGTGCCCCATCTCCGCCTTCTTGAACTTGAGGGCCTCGATGGTCCCGCGGTAGTCCGTCGCGGTCACGTGCTTGACGCGGACGCGGAGATCCTTCTCGAGCTGGGCGATGATCGGCCCCCATCGCCGGGTGACCTCGGCCGCGCTCTCGGTCGACAGCAGGGCGAAGGTGAGCTCCTTGGGCCACGAGGCGTCCTGGGCGGTCGTCCCCCCGGCCACCGCGAGCACCGCCAGCAGCGCGACCCCGATCAGCTTGAGTGTGCGCATCGGCCCCCCCGTTCGTGGTTCGTGAACGCTTCTAGATCGCGGCCCGCCGGACGCGCGACGACACGACGTCGACGCACATCACCATGGCGACGATGAGCAGGATGACCGTGGCCGCCTCCCGGTCATTGAAGGCCCGGATGGTATCCCACAGGTAGAAGCCGATACCGCCGCCGCCGACCATGCCGATCACCGACGCCGAGCGGATATCGGACTCGAAGCGCAGCAGGATGTAGGAGAGGAAGTTCGGCATCACCTGCGGCACCACCCCGAACGCGATCACGTGCGCCCGGGGCGCACCGACCGCGGCCACGCTCTCCATCTGGCCGGGGTCGATCGCCTCGATCGTCTCGCTGAGCAGCTTGCCGAGGACGCCGCCGGTGTGTAGCCCGAGCGCCAGCATGCCGGCGAACGGGCCCAGCCCGACGGCGGTGACGAACATCAGCGCGAAGACGAACTCGTTGACCGCCCGCAGGACGTCCATCACGCGCCGGGCCGCCACGTACACGAGCGGGTGTGGTGCGAGGTTGCGGGCGCCGAGCAGGCCCAGGGGGATCGAGATGGCGATCGCCAGCAGCGTGCCCCACAGCGCGATGCAGACGGTGACGACGCACTGCCAGGCGTATTCGCCGACGTTGGCGAAGGACGGGTGCACGTAGCCCTTCAGGAACACGGCGATGTTGCCGGCGTCGCGCGCCAGCTCCAACGGCCGCAGCTCGATGACCCGCGCGGCCAGGGCGAACACCACGGCGAGCCCGAGCACGGCGGCGAGGTCGCGGCGACGGTGGGATTCGAACGGCGGTGCCGCCGGGACCGGCCCGCTTCCCAGTCCGGATAGCGCGCCGGCGGCCAGGCTCATGCCACGGCCCCGGCCAGCATCGTCTCGTCCCGGGCGGCGAGCGGCGGCGGATACTCGCCGAAGATCTCCACCAGCATGGCGTCCGTCAGCTCGGTGGGCGGCCCGTTGAACACCAGCTCGCCTTCGCGCAAGCCGAGCACGCGGTCGGCGTACCCGCGCGCGTAGTCCACGTGGTGCAGCGTCGCGACGACCGTGAGGTTAGCGCCGGAGGCGATCCGCCGGAGCGTGTCCATCACCAGGCGCCCGTTGAGGACGTCGAGGCTGGCCACGGGCTCGTCGGCCAGAATCACCCGCGGGTCCTGGGCCAGGATCTTGGCGATCGCCACCCGCTGCTGCTCGCCCCCCGACAGCGTGTCGGCGCGCTGCCACACTTTCTCGACCAGTCCGACGTGGGCCAGGCACCGCAGCGCGATCGCCCGCTCGGTCCGCTCGAACCAGCGCGCGCCCGCCGCCCATCGCCGCCAGCCGGCCAGGTGCGGGAGCCGGCCGACTAGCACGTTGTCCATCACGCGCAACCGCTTCACGAGATTGAACTGCTGATAGATCATCCCGACCCGCGCGCGATGGGCCCGCAGGGCCCGCCCGCCCAGGGCCGCCAGGTCCGCGCCGTCGAAGCGGACGGCGCCGCTGCCGGCCGTGGTCGCGCGGGCCAGACAGCGAAGAAGCGTCGTCTTCCCCGCGCCCGACCGGCCGATGATGGCCACGAACTGCCCGGGATGAATGGTGGCGGACACGTCCCGGAGCGCGCGCCTGCCCCGGAAGTCCTTGGTGACCCGGTCGAGGCTGATCACCGGCGAGACGGTGGACGCCATGTCGCCGGCCATCCTATCGACCCCCTGTTGCGCGCGGATGACGGCGCCGTGAAGGTTCCACGAAGCCGCCGCCTTCAGGGGCGAGGCGCCAGCTCGCGCCGGTCCAGCTCAGCGCCGGTGAGGTCGCGATGCGTGACGGTCATCGCGCGCGTCCGGCCGTCGATGCGCACGTGCCCGAAGAAGAGTCCGCCCTCGGTCGGCGGCGTGTTGACCCGCCCGCCCGGGTGCTTCGTGAAGAGGACCTGGGGTCCGAAGGTGTTGTCGAGCGCGTTGGGCCCGAAGCCGGATGGGCTCGTCCAGGAGGTTGTAGCGATAGTTGCCGCGGAACTCCTCGAGCGTCTCGGCCACCTTCGCCTTCTCCGGGATCACGACGTTGCGCCAGGTGCCGCCGCCCGGCGAAGGTCACGTCCCGGGCGTCGGCCGGCGCGGTCTTCAAGCGGCCCTCGAGCGGAATGCTCGTGGATCGGAGATCGCCGAGGTCCTGGAACGTCACCCGATAGAAGACGTCCTGGCCCGCCGGCAGATCGGTCAGCACGACCTGGGCGGCGTGACCCGTCTCCGGCAGCGCGGCGGGCCCCACCACGCGCCGGGGGTGGGCGAAACGCTCGCTGTACTCCACGATCATCCGGGCCGGGCGGTCGGTCGCGCTCCACACCACGCCCGAGTGACGCCCGACGTCGCCGCTCTGGACACCATGGGGCACGCCGGGACGGGCGGCGTCCGAAGGCTGTGCCGCGACCGGCCGGGCTCGCCACCCGGTTGCCGCCACAGTGATACCGGCCAGGGTCGATGGGCTCCTCCTGGTTTCTCGGGGTTCGACACGTCGCAAGCGTGGGCCCGGCGGGTGACGCCCGCGTGGCGTTGCAGAAGCTTCGTCGTTCGGTCATCGGGTCGCAACGTACCGCCCGTAGTCTCCCCGCGACAAAGGGGGAGCCATGCACAACGACCTTGAAGACGTCGGCGTCAATCCTTCCGCCAACCCGACCTTCCAGTCCGTCGTCGCGACCCGGCTCTCCCGCCGTCGGCTGCTGCAGGGCGGTCTTGCCGCAGCCGCGCTGTCGGTGTCCGGGCGGCGCCAAGCCGACGCGGCTCCGCTGCTGGGATTCAAAGGCGTGCCGGTCTCGGCCGCAGATACCGTCGTCGTGCCTCCCGGCTATACCACCGAGGTGCTGTACGCGTGGGGCGACCCGATCTCCGACGGGCCGGCGTTCAAGCCGGACGCCAGTAACACCGTCGCCGACCAGGAGCAGCAGGCCGGGATGCACCACGACGGCCTCCACTTCTTCCCGCTGCCGGTGGGGTCCGACCGTTCCGCCCGCGGGCTGCTGGCGGTGAACCACGAGTACACCGACGACGGCCTGCTCCACGTCGGCGGCATGCAGCCGTGGACGGCGGAGAAGGTCGCCAAGTCCCAGGCCGCGCACGGCGTATCGGTCGTCGAGGTGGCGCTGGTCAACGAGCGGTGGACCGTCGTGCGGCCGTCGCCCTACGCCCGCCGGGTGACCGGCCGCACGCCCATCGGGTTCGACGGCCCTGCCGTCGGGCATCCCCGGCTGCGCACCGCCGCCGACCCCCAGGGGCGCAGCGCGCTCGGCACGCTCAACAACTGTGCCCACGGCGTAACGCCGTGGGGCACATACCTCACCTGCGAGGAGAACTTCAACGGGTACTTCGTCAACGGCAGCGACGCGATTCCGCCCGCCCAGCGCCGCTACGGCATCACCAAGACGGGCTTCCGCTATCGCTGGCACGAGCACGATCCCCGCTTCGACGCCGCCGCGCATCCCAACGAACCGAACCGCTTCGGCTGGGTGGTCGAGATCGATCCCTACGACCCGGCGCGGGCGCCCGTGAAGCACACGGCGCTCGGCCGCTTCAAGCACGAGGGTGCGGCGCTGACGCTGGCCCGAGACAATCGAGTCGTGGCCTACATGGGCGACGACGAGCGCTTCGAGTACATCTACAAGTTCGTCTCCCGCCGCCCGTTCGTCCCTGGCGACCGGAAGGCGAACCGGCGGCTGCTCGAAGAAGGGACACTCCACGTCGCGCGGTTCGATGCCTCCGGCGCCGGGGAGTGGATCGCGCTGACGCACGGCGCGCGCGGCCTCGAGGCGGCAGCCGGCTTCGCGACCCAGGCCGACATCCTCATCGACACCCGGGCGGCCGCCGACGTCGTGCGCGCGACGCGGATGGATCGGCCCGAGTGGATCGCCGTGCATCCCAGGACCGGCGAGGTCTACTGCACGCTCACCAACAATACCCAGCGGGGGGCGGCGGGCGCGGTGGGGCCGGACGCCGCCAACCCCCGCCCGGCCAACGCCTTGGGCCACATCATCCGCTGGCGTGAGCGCGGCGGGGACGCCGCCGCCACGGCGTTCGAGTGGGACATCTTCGTGCGCTGCGGCGACCCGGAGCACACGGAACCGATCAAGCGCGGCACCATCAAGGGTGATATCTTCGGCTCACCCGACGGGCTCTGGATCGACGCCCGCGGGGTGCTGTGGATCCAGACCGACGTCTCGACGAGCGCCCTGCACCGGGGCGACTACGCCCGCTTCGGCAACAACGTGATGCTGGCGGCCGATCCCGCCACCGGCGCCATCCGCCGCTTCCTCACCGGCCCCAGCGGAGCCGAGATCACCGGTGTGGTCACGACGCCCGACGGCCGGAGCATGTTCGTCAACGTGCAGCACCCGGGGGAGACGGCCAGCGAGCGCAGCGACCCGGCCAACCCGACCGCCGTCAGCGCCTGGCCCGACGGCGTCGAGGATGGGCGTCCGCGCTCGGCGACGATCGTCATCCGCCGGCGTGACGGCGGAGTGATCGGCGCCTAATCGGAGAGGGCCCGGGCGGCGCGGGGAACGGGCCCCGGTCCGCGCCTGCCTGCTCCGAGCCGCGCGAACCGCCCGGCGTCAGCGCACTCGAGCGCGAACTGGACGGGCGGACTGCCGAGCGTCCACGACTCCGTCACGGATGCGTTACGGCCCCTCCGAGCGCCCCGAGCTCGACCGCCTCCGAAGCGCCGAGGAGCGCGTCGGCCAGGGTTCGAGAGTTCGTCACGCGCGGGACCTTGTGCTGGCCGCCCAGCTTGCCGGCGGCGCGCATCCACTCCTGGAAGGCCCCTCGCCGCAGCGCGATCAGCCTCGGCGCCACCATGCCGAGGTCCGCCGCCCGCTTCGTCCGATAGTCCGTGTTGAGCCGTTGCAAGGCGGCGTCCACGGCCGCGACGAAGGCGTTCCGCTCGAACGGGGCCCGGCGAAATTCCACCAGCCAGTCGTGGCCGCCGCGCGGCTCGCCCGCCTGCGGGAAGCGCGGCGCCACCGTGAACTCGGCCACGTCGGCACCGGTGGCGCCGCACGCCTCCAGCAGCGCCTGCTCCACCTCCTCGACGATGACGTTCTCGCCGAACGCGTTCACGAAGTGGCGCGTGCGGCCGGTGATCACCAGCCGCAGCGGGTCGCGGGTCGTGAACCGCACGGTGTCGCCGAGCAGGTAGGACCAGATCCCGGCCGGCGTCGTCAGCACCACGGCGTAGTGGCGGTCCAGCTCCACGTCGGCGACGGTGTGACGCCGCGGGCGCTCGAGCCCGAGGTCCTCGACCGGGACGAACTCGTGGAAGATCCCGTAGTCGAGCATGAGCGTGAGCCCGCCCGTCCGCTCGGTCTGCACGGCGACGAAGCCCTCGGAGGCCGGGTAGACTTCGACGCACTCGAGCCCGCGCCCCAGCCGCTCCTCGATGACACCCCGGTAGGGCGCGAACGACACGCCGCCGTGAACGAACGCCCG
>DASTOJ010000039.1:0-46093 GCA_035762565.1 Candidatus Methylomirabilota bacterium
CTACGTCAACCCGCAAGGCCCGAACGGCAATCCAGATCCGATCGCGGCGGCCCGGGATATCCGCGAGACGTTCGCGCGCATGGCCATGAACGACGAAGAGACGGTGGCGCTCATCGCGGGTGGTCACACGTTCGGCAAGACCCACGGCGCCGGCCCGGAGTCCCATGTCGGGCCGGATTGCGAAGCGGCCGGCATCGAGGAGCAGGGCTTCGGCTGGCGGAGCACATTCGGCACGGGCAAGGGCGGTGACACGATCACCAGCGGCCTGGAAGTCACGTGGACCACCACGCCCACGAAGTGGAGCAACGACTACTTCAAGAACCTGTTCAGCTACGACTGGGAGCTGACGAAGAGCCCGGCGGGCGCGCATCAGTGGAGACCGAAGGGGGGCGCGGGCGCCGGCACGATCCCGGATGCCCACGACCCGGCCAAGCGTCACGCGCCCGCGATGCTGACCACGGACCTCTCGCTGCGGGTCGACCCGGCGTACGAGAAGATCTCGAGGCGCTTCTACGAGAATCCGGCCCAGTTCGCCGACGCATTCGCCCGGGCGTGGTTCAAGCTGACGCATCGAGACATGGGCCCGCGCGCCCGCTACCTCGGCCCGGAGGTTCCTGCCGAAGAGCTCCTCTGGCAGGACCCCATCCCCGCGGTCAATCACAAGCTGATCGATGAGCAGGACATCGCCTCCCTCAAGGGCAAGATCCTGGCGTCGGGGCTGTCCGTCTCGGAGCTGGTCTCGACCGGCTGGGCGTCGGCGTCCACGTTCCGCGGCTCCGACAAGCGCGGCGGGGCGAACGGGGCGCGCATTCGCCTCGCGCCGCAGAAGGACTGGGAGGTCAACCAGCCTGCCCAGGTGGCGAAGGTCCTCAAGACGCTGGAGGGCATTCAGAGCGAGTTCAACCGCGCGCAGTCCGGCGGCAAGAAGGTCTCGCTCGCCGACCTGATCGTGCTGGCCGGTTGCGCCGGCGTCGAGCAGGCGGCGAAGAATGGCGGTCACGCCGTGATGGTGCCCTTCGCGCCGGGTCGCATGGACGCCTCGCAGGAGCAGACCGACGTGGACTCATTCGCCGTCCTCGAGCCGGTCGCGGATGGCTTCCGAAACTACCTCGGGGGCAAGTACCCCGTACCGGCCGAGGAGTTGCTGATCGATCGGGCGCAGTTGCTGACGCTGACCGCACCCGAGATGACGGTGCTCGTTGGCGGCATGCGCGTCCTGAACACCAACGTCGGCGGGACGAAGCACGGCGTCTTCACCAAGCGACCGGGAGCGCTGACCAACGACTTCTTCGTGAACCTGCTCGACATGGGCACGGAGTGGAAGGCGGCGTCGGACGCCAAGGACGTGTTCGAAGGGCGCGATCGGAAGACGGGCGCGCTCAAGTGGACCGGCACGCGCGTCGATCTCGTGTTCGGCTCGAACTCCCAGCTCCGGGCCCTGGCGGAGGTCTACGGAAGCTCGGACGCGCAGGCGCAGTTCGTCCAGGACTTCGTGGCTGCCTGGACCAAGGTGATGAACCTCGATCGCTACGACCTCGCGTGAGCTCAGGGACTAAGCCGTAGCAGTCATTGTGCCGATCAGCCTCGACGTGGCATCGGGTCATCCCCGACCACGTCGAGGTTGAGCGAACGCTGACTCGCCGCGCAGGGCGTCGTGCCCTGACACTTCGTGGTTTCGAGGCCCTTGAACGTCTACCAGCGGAAGCTTAAACGGCCGGCGACGAACGTGCCGTCGTGCACGTTGAACCGGTTCTCGTTTCGCTCGGAGTAGCGCTCGCCCTCGAAGTAGAAGCGGTCGAACACATACCCGCCCGTGAGCTCGATGCCGACGTGGCGCAGGTCGAACCGCATCCCTCCGGTGATCCGCTTCTCGTAGTAGAAGAGCTGGTCGTCCTTGTCGCCACGGTCCGCAAGATAGTAGTTGTCGTGGTCCGAGTCGAACCCGAGGAACACGCGGAGCGGCGCGAAGATCACGTAGGTTGCGCGGGCCCGGACCGTGCGGACCGGGAAGTACGACGCCTCCAGCGTCAGAGGCTTGAAGGGCTTGTATTCGACCGACGTGAACGGGAAGCCGATGACGGCCTTGAAGGTGTCGGAGGGCGAGTACAGGTAGGCGACGCCCGGGATAGGGATGTGGCGCATGTGGAATATCTCCACATCGCTGGCGTAGATCAGGGAGACGAGCCAGGCATTGCGCTCCCCGCTGGGCACGCGGAGCAACCCGGTGGCGTGGACGATCAGCTCGTCCTCACTCTGGAAGGGCTTGTCGCTGGCGGACCCTACCGTGAGGCTCCCGCCGAGAGTCCACTGGTTTTCGAACTTGTGGCGGTAGCTGAGTCCTGCCCGCGCATCGTATAGCTCCTCGGGCAGCCGCTGGCCGCTGTCCGGAAGCCTGGCCTGGGTGTCGTAGTTCTGGTAGCGCAGCCGCGCGGACACCGACAACTCGTCGGTGGAATTTTGAAAGAGGGGAGTCACCAGCGTGAAGTTGTGCTGGGTCAGATCCAGACGGGTGTTCTGGCCTTCGACCCGCTCGTCGGAATAAAACGTGACGCGGTAGTCGCCCCGCCCCATCATCTTGCCAAGTGTCGGGTCGACCCACTGGAGCAACTCGGCCTGCGCCGCCGCGGGGGCCGCCCTCCCCAAGACGAGGGCGGCGGTGGCAAGGGCAAAAAGGATTGCACGTACCGAGATCATCGTCTCCATCGTTATGGCAGAAGCGTAGCGCTTGTTCCCTGTTTACCCAAGAAACGATCGGACCTCGGGGCAACGGGCCCGCGATACGTACCAGCAATGCGTCGAGTCTCCGAGGACTCGCGTGTTCTAGTCGTGTCGCTTCTCGCGGAACCGAACGCGCGTAACGTGTCGTGATCTCTAGCGAAAACGTGGTTGCGACTCCAACAACTCGAATCCCGTTGGGGCCACCACCGCTCCAGCCGGAGCAGTCCCGGCGACCAGTCGATCCGGAATCCGCGGCCGCCCGATGTGGTTACTTTGTCCGCGCTGGCCACACCGGCTCGTGATAGCCGAGCGGCACAGAAGGCCGGGCCCACCGCGGCGGCGTCTCGGACAGGCGCAGCACCGGCGCGAGATGGTGGAGCCGGCCGGCCGGCGTCTCGCTCGTCATCGTCCAGCGCTCCAGCTCCGCGCGGGTAAACTCCCTCGGCACGTCCTCGAGCTCCGCCTCCGGCACCTCTCCGCGGCCGACGAGCCAGCGTCCCGTCTGCGCCAACGAGATGCGCACCAGCCAGCTGCCGCCCTCGCGGGCGCGGCGGGCGAGGGCCACCATCGCGCCGAACGCCATCAGATAGCCCGTCAGGTAGTCGATCGCGGATACCGGATAGAACTGCGGGCCCGGCTCGGCGCCGGGGAACATCTCGCCCTGGCGGCTGGTGATGCCGCTGACCGTTTGCACGACCGTGTCGAAGCCGCGGCGCGAGGCCCAGGGGCCGACGTGGCCGAAGGCGCACAGCGAGACGTAGACGATGCCGGGCCGTAGCTGCGCGAGCGCGTCGGGGGAGAGCCCGCGGTCGCCGAGGGTCCCCGGCCGGTAGCCTTGCGAGAACACGTCTCCTCCGCGGACCAGCCCGCGCAGGGTCTCGAGGTCCCTCGGCTGGCGCAGGTCGAGGTGGGCGGAGAGCTTGCCGTGGCCGGTGTCGTATTCCTGGTAACCGATGTTCGGCAGGTGCGCGGCGGTAATCTTCAGGACGTCGGCGCCGTGCTCGGCCAGGGTGCGCGCGCAGGTCGGCCCGGCGAGGACGCGAGTGAGGTCGAGCACGCGGACGCCCGACAGCGGCCGATCGCCGGCGGGCAGCGGCTCCGGCCGGCTTGCGCCGATCTTGACGATCTCCATCAGTGGCAGCGAGGCGATCGCGGCGGCCTGTGGGTGCTTCGCCCACTCGTCCATGGTGCGCACCATGCCGCCCGCGCCCTTGGCGGCGATGATCGCCTCCTCGAGCTCGAGCGCGTCCCAGCCGGCCACTGCCTTGCGCACCGCCTCGCGATCCTCCGGCACGCCGAGCACCTCGAGGGCGGCCTCCCGGTGGTTCGGGAAGTTGCAGTGCAGATAGCTCCAGTGGCCGTTCCTGGCTGGATAGACGCCCATGACCGTGTTGCGGTCGG
Organism: Candidatus Methylomirabilota bacterium; assembly: GCA_035762565.1. GTDB lineage: Bacteria > Methylomirabilota > Methylomirabilia > Rokubacteriales > CSP1-6 > AR5. The sequence goes on from DASTOJ010000039.1 coordinate 4,120, forward strand.
TCGACACGGGCGCGCCGTCCAGCTTCATGTAGTGCCCGCTGCGGAGCGAGGCGGTCGCCTGCCGGGTATCGACCGCGACATCCTGGCGGCGCCCGGTGTGCAGCTCCCACAGGTCGGAGGCGGCGAGGCCGACCGCCGCGAGCGCGGCGGCGCTGGTCTCGCCGATGCGGAAGGGCGTCGGCAGGATGGGATCGGCGTCACCGGTGATCTCGACCGCGCGGGCGCGCTCCTCGTCCCAGCCGGCGATCGGCAATATCGTGCGCAGGGCGTCGTTGGTCATCGTGTAACCTCCCGGCAGTGGGGCAGCACGCGCTCGCCGAAGAGCTTGATCGCCTCCATGATCTTCTCGTGGGGCGGTCCGCCCGAGTGCGCGTGCCGGAAGCGCAGCAGGAATGTCTCTGCGCCGGTCGCCTTCTGCCAGCGGTGGAACTCTCGCACGCACGTCTCCGGATCCCCGAGGACGAGGCGATCCGGCGCGAGATTCTCGAGCGTGAACGGCACGCCAGCCGGGATGGAGCGGAACTCCGCGAGCTTGTTGTCCCAGTAGTACTTGTACGCTGCCATCACGTGCGGGCCGTACACCGCCTCCGCCTCGGCCCGCGTGCTCGCCACCCACGCGTCGCGCATCTGGATGACGTGAGCCGGACGCCTGGCTTCCCGGGCCGCCTCCTTGTAGACCGTCGCCAGCGCAGTGGCGTTCGCCAGGCTCGTGCTGGGCGTGCCCACGAACCCGTCGGCGATCCGGCCGGCCCGGCGCGCCGCGGCCGCCACGCTGGCGCCGATCCACAGGGGCGGGCCGGTCTTCTGGTACGGACGCGGCATGATCCGCACGTCCTCCAGCTCGTAGTGCTTTCCGCGGAACGAGAACCGCTCGCCCGCCCAGCAGAGGCGGGAGGATCTCGACGCTCTCCTCGAAGCGCGCGAGACGCTCGTCCATCGGGACCGAGAAGGCGCGGAAGTCGGCGGGCTGATAGCCAATACCGACCCCGATGACGAGACGGCCCCTGGACACGAGGTCCAGCGTGATCGCGTCCTCCGCGAGGTGGACGGGGTGGTGCAGCGGCAGGAGGATCACCGATGTGCCGACGCGGAGCGTGCGCGTGCGCGCCGCGACCGCCGTCGCCACGATCAGGGGCGACGGCACGAAACCGTCCGTGTCCTGATGGTGCTCGCCGAAGAAGCAGGAGTCGAAGCCGCACGACTCCGCGAGCTGCGCCTCGGCGATGACCTCGTCGATGCAGCGGGCGACGTGCTCGCCGCGCGGGGGGCTGGCGATGGAGCTGTAGAGGCCGAAATTCATGCACGCCTCCCTGGTGTGCGCCGAGGATAGCGCCCTCGGTGACGCGGCGGGTGGTCTTTCTCGACATCGACGGGGTGCTGGCCCCGATCCGCCAATGGGATCGGTACGGGGATCTGGACCCCGCGTGCATCCAGGTCCTGAACGAGATCGTGGCGCGCGGCGGTGCCGACGTCGTCGTCTCGTCCACCTGGCGGCACGGCAAGACCATCGCCGAGCTGCAGGAGATGCTGGACGCGCAGGGGTTCGCCGGCTGCGTTCTGGACAAGACCCCGGCCGGCGCGCCCGGCGCCGACCGTGGAGAGGAGATCGCGGCCTGGCTCGCAGAGCACGCCGTGGGCGGCTACGTGATCATCGACGATCACGCCGACATGGGCGATCTCTCCACGCGCCTCGTCCAGACGCATCCGGCGCATGGGCTTCAACCCGACGACGCGCCGCGAGCGATCGCGATGCTCCTGCGACCCACGACTGAAGAACCGACCTGCCGCGGGGTCTAGCTCCGCAGCTCGGGAACCACCCAGAACGGGGCGCGGCCGGCTTCCACGCGCTGGATGTTGTCGAAGCCGTTGCGGTACGCCTTCGCCCAGTTGTCCCACGTGGGCCCGGCGCTGTGAGGCGTCAGGGTGACGTTCGGGAGCGAAAACAGCGGATGGTTCGGCTTTGGCGGCTCCTCCACCATCACGTCGAGGCCGGCGCCGGCGATCGTGCCCGACGTGAGCGCCTGGTGGAGCGCGTTCTCATCGACAACGGGGCCGCGGCAGGTGTTGATGAGGATCGCGCTCTTCTTCATCATCGCGAGCTCGCGCGTGGACATCATGCCGCGGGTGACGTCGTTCAACGGCACGTGCAACGTCACGATGTCGGAGGTGCGGAGGAGCTCCGTGACGAGGGCGAACCGGACGCCGAGCGCGTCCTCCTGGTCCTCGGTGAGCCGGAGGATGTCGTAGTAGACGACGTCCATGTCGAAGCCCTGGACGCGGCGCGCGACCTTCTTGCCGATGTTGCCGAGCCCGACGATGCCGAGCCGCTTGCCCTCCACCTCGTAGGTGCGCATGGCCGCGAAGTCGGCCGTGCGCCACGTACCGGCGGCGACGTTGTTGTGGTGGTACACGAGCTTCTTGAGCACGGCCAGCATGAGCATGACGGTGTGCTCGGCCACCGCCACCGAGTTGGCGCCGCCGTTGTTGGCCACGGGCACCTTGGCCTTGCGGGCGGCCTCGATGTCCACCCGGTCGTACCCGGCGCTGGTCAGCTGCACCAGCTTCAGCCTGGGTGCGGCGCGGAAGAACTCGTTGCCGATCCCGTGACGCGGAGAGCCGAGGTAGTAGTCGGCGTCGGCGGCGACGTCGTAGAACTCAGGCTTGGTGGGATCGACGACGATCAGCTCCATGCCCGGCGGGAGCAGGTCGCGCGCGATGGCCATGACGGGAGCCGGCTGCTGCGGCGTGAGGATCTTGGTCACGGGTGTCCTCCTGAGGGGACAGTGTAGCCGAGTCACATGGCCGTGAGGCCGCCGTCGACGAACAGGAGCGTGCCCGTCACGAACGACGCGTCGTCGGACGCGAGGAATAGAATGCAGGCGGCGACCTCCTCCGGCGTGCCCGGGCGCCTGAGGATGGTGGTCTTGGCGGCGTCCTCGCGGTACTGCTCGAGGGTCCGCCCCAGCGCGGCGGTGCGGCGCTCGTGAAAGGGCGTGAGGATGGGTCCCGGGCACACGGCGTTCACCCGGATCCGTTCCGGCGCGTGGTCCATCGCCATCCCCCGTGTCAGCCCGGCCACCGCGGCCTTGGTAGTGTCGTACTGCGTCGTCTTGCCCACGCTCGTCACGGACCGGACCGACGCGACGTTGACGATGCTGCCCCCGCCGCCCCGACTGATGATCGGGATCGCCGCCCTGGCGCAGAACGCGTAGCCCTTGAGGTTCACGCCGAGGATCTCGTCCCAGCTCTCGGCACTGGCCTCGACGACCGTGTGATACAGTCGGATCCCGGCGTTGTTGACGAGGACGTCGAGCCGGCCGAAGCGATCCGCGGCCTGGCGGACGAAGGCCGCGGCCTCGGCCTCGCGCTCCACGTGCGCTTCCACGAAGAGCGCCTGGCCGCCGCTGGCTTCGATCTCTCCCGCGACGCGCTTGCCCCGCTCGACGTCACGGTCGGCAAACGCGACCTTCGCCCCCTCCGCCACGAACCGCCGCACCGTGGCCTCGCCGATGCCGGACGCCCCGCCGGTGACGGCCGCGACCTTCCCCCTCAGTCTGTCCATGCCCTTAACCCTCCCTCGTGCCCTCTGCGAGCCGGGCCAGCGCGTCCTGGATGCGCCGGTCGATCTCGATGCCCTCGCGCGCGAGGCGCGCGCGCTCGCGATACGCGCGCTGGCCGGGAATGCGAATCTCGTCCACGCCCTCCTGCCGCGGCGTCGCCTTGATCGCGGCGATCTCCGCGGCCAGTGCGCACCGGTAGTCCTCCAGCGGCATGAACAGGTCGGGCTTGAACGCGATGAACAGATACCCGTCGCGCTCTGGGCTCGCCGCGCCGCCACACAGCACGCCGAGCGCGTGCATCGCGAGCGCCAAGGCGTAGCCCTTGTGCCCGCCGAACGGCAGGAGCGCCCCGCGCCGGGCGGCCGCCGCGTCCGTGGTGGGACGGCCCTGCTCGTCGATCGCCACACCCTCGGGCAGCGGGATGCCGAGGCGTTGCCGCAACTGCAGATCGGTCCCCATGAACGCGGAGGTACCGAGATCGATCACCAGCGGGTCGCCATCCATCGGAAAGCCGAAGGCGATCGGGTTGGTGCCGAGGGCCGCCCGGGCGCCGCCGAGTGGGGCGACCAGGGGGTGCGCGGCCACCGTGTGGAGGCCGATCAGGCCGGCCCGCGCCGCCATCTCGACGTAGTAGGCGCTGCGCCCGCTCATCCAGATGTTGCTGACGCCGACGAGCGCCAGGCCATGCCGCGCCCGCTCGATCGCCGCCCGCGTCGCGTGGTACATCCCGATCATGCCGTTCTGATTGCCGCCGTCGAACAGCACCGACACGTTCGTCTCGCGGAGCACGCGCATCGGGCCGTGGCCGGCCTTGAAACGTGGATGCTCGGCGACGTTGAGCAGCTTCGGCAGGCCCGAATACTCGTAGCCACACAAGGCCGCGTCGAGCACATGATCGGTGAGGATCCGGGCGTCCTCGCGCTCGTACCCGATTCCGCGCATGGCGCGCTCGGACAGCGCGCGCGCCTCGGCGACGCCCAGATGGACCCGTCGGGTCACGGGCCCGGAGTGACCGTTCGATCGACCACGCTCATGCCTTCCAGCGCGAGGCCGTAGCCCAGGTAGTCGATGAGCTGGCGCTTGAGGGGCTGGGTGAAGAGCACGCGCGTGTAGCGGAGGAGGAGCGCGGGTTGCCGCGCGAGCTGCTCGGCCAGCGCCCAGCCTCGATGTCGAGCAGGCTCATCAGCAGGTGCTTGCCCTCCCAGTAGACGCGATCCCACTGCGCCGGCGTGCTGCGCATGCCGGTGCCGCCGGCCACGCGGGGACCGGAGTAGGTCTCCCCCGTGCCCGTGAGGATGACGACCTTGTTCTCGGGATCGCTGCCCACGTCGCGGAAGGCCTGGGGAAACTCGCCGTGCGGCAAGAGCCCCCATTGCAGGGGCCCGCCGTCGGTGTGGAACGTCATCTGGAGGATGCCGTCACGCCGTTCCATGCGGACGGTCTGGTACTTCGTCGCGTAGTCTTCGAAGCGCGCCATGCCGCCTCCAGTCCGAGGGTGCCGAGCCTGCTCGAACCCTAGCCGCCGCGCTCCGGATGGTCAAGGCGTGCCACCATCCGTGCCGCCGCCGCCAGGCGCATCCTCGCGATGAGCTTTGCCGATGACATGATTGACACGGTGTTCGATGTCCTTATACGGTCTGGTGCAATGACGGCAGCGACGCCACGATTCTGCGTCCAGCAGGAGGGCCGGGCGCTCGGCGTTTCGACAGCCACGGTCTGGCGGATGAGTGGCGTGACGACGCCGGCCAGTCCTTGCGCAGGAGCACCGAGCCGGAAGGCGATGGAGGAGAGGCGATGAGCAGCGAGTCGTTGGTCGTGTACGTCAACGGCGAGTACGTGCCGCGGGAGGAGGCCAGGATCTCGATCTTCGACGTCGGCTTCCTCCGCGGCGACGCGGTCTTCGACACCACCTCGGCCTGGAACGGGCGCATCTTCAAGCTCCCCGCGCATCTCGAGCGCTTGGACCTGTCGCTGCGGGCGGCCCACATCCAGTGTCCGCTGCCGCCCAAGGCGCTGGCCGACGTCATCGTCGAAACGACGCGCCGCTGCGGGCTGCGCAACGCCTACATCCAGACGATCGTCACCCGCGGCGAGCCGCCGTTCGGCGTGCGCGACCTCACGCAATGCCGGCCCGCCCTGATCGTCTTCGCCATCCCCTATGCCTCCATCCTCGGCCCCGACCGCATGCGGACTGGCGGACGGGGTATGATCGCCTCCACCCGCGCGCTGCCCGTGCAGTCCCTGGACCCCAAGATCAAGTCGCTGAGCCGGCAGCACTTCGACCTGGCGGCGCTGCAGGGCAAGTCCGCGGGCGCCGACGTGTCGCTCATGCTAGACCTGGACGGCCGCGCCACCGAGGGCCCGGGCTTCAACGTCTTCGTGGTCAAGGGTGGCGTGATGTTCTCGCCGCCCGAGGGCATCCTGATGGGCATCACGCGCCAGACGGTGTTCGAGCTGGCCGCCGAGCACGGGCTGCCGGCCCGCGAGGCGTCGCTGACCGCCTACGACCTGTACGCCGCCGACGAGGTCTTCCTGACCAGCACGGCGGGCGGCATCATGCCGCTGGTCGAGATCGACGGTCGGCCTATCGGCGACGGCAAGCCGGGGCCGGTTTTCCAGCGGGTCCACGACCTGTACTGGGCCCTGCGCGAGAGCGGCCGCGACGGCACCCCGGTGTTCCCGGACAGCGCCTGAGGATGATGCGCGAACCTTCCTCCGTTCGCTCGGTCCGCTTTCCCGCGGCATACGGCACGCCAGAAGGACCGGGCAGCCTTCTGCCCTGGAGCTACATCGAGGAGCGTCTCCGGGCCGCGTCGAATTATTGGATGACGACGGTTGGTCCGAACGCACGGCCGCATGCACGGCCCGTCGACGGCGTGTGGGTCGACGGCGCGCTGTGCTTCGGCGGATCGCCGGAGACGCGCTGGGTGCGCAACCTGATGGCCAACCCCTCGATCTCAGTCCACCTCTCGAGCGAAACCGAGGCGATAATCCTCGAGGGCACCGCCGAATACGTCACGAACCCTGCACATCCCCTCGCCGCGCTGTCCACGGCGGCTTCGAGGGAGAAGTACCCGCAGTACTTCTCCGGAAATGAGTCGCCATTCCGGCCGTTCTGGGCACTCCGGCCCACCACAGCCTTTGCGTGGACCCTCGAGGGCTTCCCACGAGGTGCGACTCGCTGGCGCTTCTAGAAGCCGCCTCCGTGAAACCGGGCCGCAGCGCTCCGCGGGGTCACGGCGCTCCGGGGTATGATCCAGCCGGCAACGCTTTGCCAGGGAGGACCGGCCATGCCGATCAACGGTCAGACTGAGGCCCGGAAGCTTCGCGGACGCCTGGGCCATCCGATCATCGACGCCGACGGGCACTGGGCCGAGTTCGCGCCGCTCATGCGCGAGGAGTTTCGCCGCATCGGCGGAGACACGGCGGTCGAGGCGCTGGCCATGGCGAGCGCGCGCATTCCCAATTCGCTCGGCATGTCCGTGGCCGAGCGGCGGCGCCGGCGGATCGGCCAGGAGGCGTTCTGGTTTCTGCCGACGAAGAACACGCTCGACCGGGCGACCGCCATGATGCCGCGCCTCCTGTACGAGCGGCTCGACGATGTCGGCCTCGACTTCTGCGTCGTCTATCCGACCGCCGGGCTCGGGTACTACCGCCTGCCGCCGGAGAAGCATCGCCGCGCGCTCTGCCGCGCCTACAACGTGTTCGCCGCCGAGCAGTTCCGTCCGTTCGGCGATCGCATCATCCCGGCCGCCATCATCCCGATGTACTCGCCGGAGGAGGCCATCGAGGAGCTGGAGTTCGCCTCCAGGCAGCTCGGTCTTCGGGTCGCCATGATGGGCGGCCTCATCCGCCGCCCGATCCCCGCCCTGGTGGAGGAGCATCCCGAGGCCTCGAAGTTCGTCGAGTGGTACGACGTGATCGGCATCGACAGCGAGCACGACTACGATCCGGTGTGGGCCACGTGCCGCGAGCTGAGGATCGCGCCGAGCTTCCACAACGGCGCGCGCTCGATCCTGCTCCGCAACTCGCCGTCGAACTTCTGCTACAACCACATCGGGCACTTCGCCTCGGCCGGCGAGGCCATGGCCAAGGCCCTCTTCTTCGGCGGCGTCACGCGCCGCTTCCCGGAGCTGAACTTCGCCTTCCTGGAGGGCGGGGTGGGCTGGGCCTGCTCCCTCTACGCCGATCTCATCGGGCACTGGGACAAGCGGCACCGGGACGCGCTCGAGAACACGAACCCCGCCCGCCTCGATCACCCCGCCCTGCTCGCGCTGGTGGAGAAGTACGGGAAGCCCGCCGTGGTCGAGGCCGTGCGGCGCGGCGAGGGGCTGGACGACAACGGCAACGGGACCGGCGGCGTCGAGAACGTCGACGACTACTCGGCCTGCAAGATCTCGCGCAAGGAAGACTTCCGCGAGCTGTACGTCAAGCGCTACTACTTCGGCTGCGAGGCCGACGACCCGCTCAACGCGTGGGCCTTCAATCGCAAGGCCAATCCGATGGGCGCGCGCCTCAACGCGCTCTTCAGCTCGGACATCGGGCACTTCGACGTGCCGGACATGACCGAGGTGGTGCCCGAAGCCTACGAGCTGGTCGAGCACGGGCTGCTCGACGACGACGATTTCCGGGACTTCATGTTCGCCAACGCCGTGCGCTTCTGGGGCGAGACGAATCCGGACTTCTTCAAGGGCACCGTGGTCGAAAAGCAAGCGGCGGAGGTGCTCGCCGGCGCCGGGAGGCAGTCATGCTGATCGTCGATTCCCAGATCCACATCTGGCAGAACGGCAAGATGAGCGCGCACCATCGCCAGATTCCGACCTACTCGGTCGACGATGCGCTGGCCGAGATGGCCTCGGCCGGGGTCGATTGCGCGGTGATCCATCCGCCCAGCTCGCTCGGCGAGGCGGTCAACGTGCTCGCCGTCCAGGCCGTGCGCCGGCACCCGGACAAGTTCTGCATCCTGGGGCACTTCGATCTCCAGAGCCCGGATCGCGAGCAGATCGTCGCCCGCTGGCGCGAGCGGCCGGGCATGCACGGCTTCCGGTTCACCTTCAACCAGCCGCATCAGACGGCCTGGTGGACCGACGGCTCGCTCGACTGGTTCTGGGCGGCGTCCGAGAAGGCGGGGTTGCCCGTCGGGCTCCTGGCGGCCGGCGGGAACATGGCGGTGCTGGCGAGGATCGCCGAGCGGCATCCGCGCCTGAAGCTACACATCGACCATCTCGGGCGTGGCGGCGGCGGCGCCGGCATCACCGACGACGCGGCCTTCGCCGACCTGGGAGAGATGCTGGCGCTCGCCCGGTTCCCCAACGTCGGGGTCAAGATGTCGGGCGCGCCGAGCTATTCGAGCCAGCCCTACCCGTACAGGAACATCCACGGCTATCTGCGCCAGATCTTCGAGGCGTTCGGGCCCGAGCGCTCGTTCTGGGGTACCGACATCACCCGCATGCCGTGCTCGTATCGGCAGTGCGTGACGATGTTCACCGAGGAGCTGCCGTGGCTGAAGGGCCGCGACCTCGAGCGGGTCATGGGTGGGGCCGTCGTCGACTGGCTCGGCTGGAGGCGCCCCACCGTGGCCTGATCGCGTACGGAGCCGAAACTGCCAGTGCTTGCCACGGTGCGACCACGGGGCGTCCGACGTCCAGGCCTTGAGGATGACGTCCAGGCATACAGCATCGACACGCCGGCCGCCGCCCTGACGAAGGACGCCTACGCGTGGAGGAGCTCGACCGCCTCCTCGTAGATCTCCATGTTCTTGCCATAGGAGATGGCGGAGGCCTGGGCCGCGCTCACGAGATGGCGCCAGCGCCACGGCGGCCGGGTGGCGTGGAACTCCTCGAAGGTGGCCTGGTGGTGCTTGAAGGCGTGCATCTCGGTGAAGTTGTCGTGCACGACGATCTCGGCCAGACGGCTGATCAGCGCGTCCGGGTCGTACCCGAGGTCGGCGTACTGCTGCGCGAGGTTCACGGTGTTCTTCACCTCGGGCACCGCGCGCATCTGCCCGAGATTGGTGACCTTCGACCAGTCGGTCGGCGGCTGCGTGTAGATGCTCTCCGCGAGCGCATCCAGCAAGGCGGCCTGGGTGCGATGGGACAGCGCGGCGACCGCCGCCGGATCCGGCTGGGGCGGTGGCTCCATGCGGTTCTGCGTCGAGCGCACCTCCGGCCCCGTGTGCCACGTCAGCAGCGCCAGCAGCTTGTTGCGTAGGCTCACGCCGTCCAGCTTCAAGAGATACCGGCGCAGGTTCGCGCCCGTGTGCAGGTGGACGTCCATCGGGTTGCCCGTGAGCGAGCGCATGAACAGGCCGGCGGCGCCGATCGACAGGGCTTCACCCGTGCCCTGCAGCGACAGCCCGTCCGCGAGGGCCATCGCCAGCATCCTCGGGATCTCCGCATAGGTGTCGCACCGGGTGATGGCCTCGCCCAGGCGGCCGATCGCCGGTGTCTCATCCGGGCTCGTGTGAAACCCCGGCGGCCGCGTCAGGAGCTGGTACTCGTCGAGCAGCGGCTCGATGTCTCGTAGCACGGGCGGCGTGGGGAACCGGGTCACGTAGCGGACGGCGGGGCGCATCAGGAACGACGTGTGCTCGCGTCCGAGCCAGTCGAGCGCGCGCCAGGTGAACATGGGGAAGATGAAGTAGTGATCGTCGAGGGAGTTCTTCGGGATCGCCACGGTCAGCAGCAGGTCCAGCGCCTCGGCATGGGGGACGTTGTCCCAGAGCCAGAGGAAGTGGTGATCGGCGGCGTTGTACAGGCCGCGGTCCACGGCGGCGAAGAACGCCTTCTTCGTGGCCTCGACGCCGCCCGCGTCCACGGGCTCGGCATCCGCCAGGATGTAGGGGCCCATGCCGGGATGATGGATGTGCTTGTTCGAGAGCGCGACGTGCTGGAGGATGGGCAGGAAGCGCTGCTCGCCCGCCACGCGCTCGACGGTGTTGTGGAGCGCATGGATCCCGACCAGCGGGTGCAGCGGCCCGCCATGGTGGCCGGGCGGCAGGTCCGAGGACCGCGTGACCGCGAGCGCCGACGCGGTCAGGAGCTTCTTGACCGACAGGCCGTCGCGCAGCTTGCCCAGGGTGGCTTCGAGGATCCGGCCGGGGTCGGTCTCCTCGACGAACTGCACCAGCGGCTCGATGTCAGCGGAGAACCGCACGGGCCTGTGCATGACCTGTCCCCTCCCGTTCCATGGACGGCGCGTCGCGCCGGAGGGATCGTACCGCGCAACCGGACCGTGCGCAGCAATCTTGGGCCGCCGCCGCATCGGCGGACGCGCACGCGCAGTGACACGATTGACAGTGTGATCGAGGCCTTGATACAGTTGGGCGCATGACGGCGGCGACGCGGCGATTCGGCATCGAGGAAGCGGGGCGGGCGCTCGGCGTCTCCACGGCCACCGTCTGGCGGATGATCCGCCGGGGGGAGCTGCCGACCGTGCGTGAGCGCGGCCGCCGCCTCGTCCTCGCTGAGGGCCTGGCGGACCGCGCGCGTCGTCGCACGCGCCGGGACCTGCCGCCGCTGACCCGAGACCACCCGATCTTTCGGCTGGTCGGGGCCGGGCGCGGTGGAGGGCGAACGCCCGGCGCCCGGGACAAGCACGCCCTGCTCGACGAGTGAGACGCGCCGTCCTCTGGGACTCCAGCGCGATCCTGGCCCTGCTGGACGCGGACGATGCCGATCACGGGCACGCCACGGTAGCGGCCGATCGGATCGTGTCCGAGCGGCGGCCTAGCTTCGTGACGAACTACGTCGAGGCCGAGGCCCACGCCCTCCTGCTGCGCAAGCTCGGGCGGGCCATCGCGCGCGAGTGGTTGCTCGCGGGCGGTCTGCCCGTACTTCGCGTGCTGCCGGAGGAGGAAGAGCGTGCCAAGGCGATCCTCGCGAGCCACCGTGACAAGGACTGGAGCCTGTGCGACGCGATCTCCTTCGCCGTGCTCGAGTCCAGAGGCGCCCGGACGGCGTTCACGTTCGACCGTCACTTCCGCCAGTACGGTCGAGTTCAGGTGATCGGCCCGGAGCCGTGACCGAAGGGCCCGGAGGCCGAGGAGGAGGCCCGGCGCCGGGATCAGATGATCGCGTGTCGTACCCGGGCCGAGACCCACTCGCTGAGCAGGACGGTCGCGAAGATCACGATGAAGATCATCGTGACCTGGTTCCAGGCGAGCACGTTGACGGACGACTGCAGCTGCAGCCCGATGCCTCCCGCGCCCACCAGCCCCAGCACGGTGGACTCGCGGATGTTGATGTCCCAGCGGAAGACCGAGATGCCGGCGAAGGCCGGGGTCACCTGGGGCACGATCCCGTAGGCCACCACCTGGGCGCGGCCGGCCCCCGCCGCGGTGACCGCCTCCACCGGGGCCCGGTCGATCTCCTCGATCGCCTCGTAGAGGAGCTTGGCGACGAAGCCGATCGAGCGAAACATGATGGCCAGGATACCGGCCAGCACGCCCGGACCGATGATGGACACGAGAAGCAGGGCCCAGATGAGCGCGTTGATGGACCGCGAGGCCACGATGACGAACAGGGCCAGCGGGCGCACCACCGCCACGCTGGGCGTGGTGTTCCGCGCGGCCAGGAAGGCCACCGGCACCGCGAGAACGATTGCCAGCGCCGTCCCCAGGGTGGCGATGTTCAGGGTGTCCCACAGCGGGCGCCAGAGGCTGGGCAGGTACGACCAGCGCGGGGGCACCATGCGCCCCAGGAGATCGGCGCCCTGGGCCGGGGCGTCCCACACGAAGACCCACATGGTGTCGCGGGAGATCACCTCCCAGCAGAAGACGAACACGGCGGTGCCGGCCAGCCAGCCCAGCCAGGTCAGGAGCTGGCGTCCCCGCTCCCTGCGCTGCCACTGCTTGATCCCACCCGCGGTCCGCACCGGCATCACTGCACCCGGCGCCGGATGATCCCGGACAGGTACTCCGCGGCCATCACGATGACGATGATGCTCAGGAGAATGGCGGCGGCGGTGTCGTACTCGTAGCGGTCGAAAGCGGTGTTGAGGGTGGCGCCGATGCCGCCCGCCCCCACGATGCCGATCACCGCCGACTCGCGGAAGTTGATGTCGAAGCGGTAGAGCGAGAGCCCGATGAGGCGGGGCATCACCTGGGGCTGCACCCCGTAGTCGAGGAGCTGGAGCCAGGAGGCGCCGGTGGCCCGGATGGCCTCCAGCTGGCCGGGGTCGGTGTCCTCGATGTCCTCGGCGAGGAGCTTCGAGAGGAACCCGATCGTGGCGAAGGACAGCGTGAGCATCCCGGCCAGCGGGCCGAAGCCCACCATGGCCACGAACAGGATCGCCACGATGACCTCCTGCAGGGTGCGCGCGACCGCCACGATCCCGCGGCACAGGAGGTAGACGGCCGGCGGCGCCAGGTTGCGGGCCGCCCCGAGCCCGACGGGGATCGAGATCGCGATGCCGATGACGGTGGAGGTCACCGTCATCACCAGGCTCTCGGCCAGGCCCTCGACGATCTCGGCGCGGCGGGAGACGAAGTCGGGAGGCGCGAACGCCAGGACGAACTGCCAGCCCCGGCCGAGCCCCTCGACCACGCGCGTCCAGTTGACCTCGAGGCTGCCGAGGGCGAGCGCCATGTAGACGGCCGCGCCCACCGTCAGCCCGTGGCGCAGCCATGGGTTCGGGATGAACGGTGGCGGCGACCAGCGCCGCCCCGCCCCGGCGGTCACGCTCATCGCAGCCCGGCCATCCGCTCCTCGGCGGCCGCCCGGGGCCTGACCGGGCCCTCGTCGTCGTCCTGGCGGATGGTCTGCGCCCAGTCCTCCTCGCCGTAGATCGTGGTCAGCACCTCGGGGGTGAGACCGGCCGGCGGGCCGTCGTACACCAGCTGCCCCTGGCGGAGGCCCACCACCCGCTGGGCGAACATCTGGGCGAGGCCGACGTCGTGGATGTTGATGATGGCGGCGAGCCGCCGCTCCTCGCACAGCTCGCAGATCAGCCGCATGATCTGCCGCGAGGTCTTGGGGTCGAGGCTCGCCGTCGGCTCGTCGATCAGGAGGATCTGCGGCTCCTGCACGAGCGCCCGGGCAATGCCCACCCGCTGGCGCTGCCCCCCGGACAGCTCGTCGGCGCGCTTGTCTACGAACTCGACGAGGCCGACCCGCTCCAGCAGCCGAAAGGCGGCCTCGACGTCGCCCGGCGGGAAGCGGCGAAGCCAGCTCGCCCAGAAGCCGACGTAGCCGAGCCGGCCGGAGAGCACGTTCTCCATCACGGTGAGGCGCTCCACGAGCGCGAACTCCTGGAAGATCATCCCCATCCGCCGCCGCGCGCGGCGGAGCGCGGCCGCGCCGAGGCCGGTGACCTCCTCGCCGCCCAGGAACACCCGGCCGCGGGTCGGCTCGACCAGCCGGTTCACGCAGCGGATGAGCGTGCTCTTTCCGGCGCCCGACGGGCCGATGAGCGCCATGACCTGCCCGGCGGGGACCGCCAGGTCCACCCCCCGCAGCGCCTCGTCACCCGTGGGGTAGCGCTTGGCCAGCCCTTCGAGCCGGAGCAGCCCGTCCGCCCCCGTCGCGGCCACGGCTACTTGCAGGCGTAGCTCACGTCGTTGGCCTTGTCGATCTTCCGGATGACGTCCCAGTGCTCCTTGAAGGTGATGGGGACGAACTTGTCCTCCTTCTTGAACTCCTTCTTCAGCTCCGAGCCCGCCCACGGGAAGCTGAAGAACGCCTCCTTCACCTTCTCGGCCAGCTCGGGCTTCAAGTTGTGCGCGTGGCCGTAGCCGGTGGTGGGGAACGTCTGCGACTTGTAGAGGGAGCGGATCTTGGAGCCGTCGACCGCCTTGCGGGCGACCATCCGCACCATGACCGAGTTCGCGACGGCGGCCGCGTCGTAGTCCTTGGCGGCGACGCCAAGGATGGAGTTGTCGTGCTTGCCCGAGAAGGCGGGCTTGAAGTCGCGCTCGGCGACCAGGCCGAACTCGCTCTTGAGGAGCGCGGAAGGCGCCTTGTAGCCGGAGTTCGAGGTGGGCTGCGTGAACGCCAGCTTCTTGCCCTTGAGCTGCTCGACCTTGGTGACGCCGGAGTCCACGTGGGTGATGATCTCCATCTCGTACCCGTAGGAGCCGTCCGCGGCCGCCATCATCGCGAAGGGCACGAAGCCCGCGCAGTTCACCGCGATCGGGTTCGAGCCGGTGTTGAAGCCGGCGATGTGCAGGCGCCCGGCCCGCATGGCCTCGATCTGGGCGGCGTTCGACTGGACGGGAAAGAACACGACCTTCTTCCCCGTGAGCTTCTGCATGTGCAGGAGGAAGCCGTCCCACACCTTGCGGTAAACCTCCGGGTCCTCCACCGGCGTGTAGGCGAAGACGAGCGTCGGGGGGTCGACGAACTGCTTGGCGTCGGCCGGCGGATCGGCGACGAGGTCGCCGTTCCGGTCGCAGAACCGCCTGTCCAGGTCACCGCGCGGGCAGTCCTGGGCGCCGGCGGGCGCCGCCGTCACCCCCGCCAGCACGAGCAGACCGATCGCCACTGCCGCAAGCCCGCGGATGCTCGCCCCCCCGTTCGTCTTCATGAGCGCGCCTCCCTGCGCAAACGTCCCCGTCATGCTACCGGCGGATGCCGGGCATTTCTATGACACTTCGCGGCCGACTGCAACCGGGGGCGCGTCACCACTACGCCGCGCGCGATGTGCACCTGTCGTCGCGCACGGCAGGGCGCAGTGTATCGCGGAACACGGCGGGCGCCGCCGCTCCTATAATGGGGCGGCACGCGGGCGCCCTGCGGCGGCCGCGGGGCGCGAGACCCCGAGAGAGGAGACCCTGCGATGGCGACGGCTTCCACGGCGGCACCACCGCGCTTCCGCGTCGCCGTCGACATCGGCGGCACCTTCACCGACATCGTGTTCCTCGACGCCGACGCGCGCCGGCACGTCAAGAAGGTGTCGTCCAGCGTCGAGGACTACGCCCGGGCCATCGTCGACGGGTTGCGCGAGGTGTTCGAGGAGACCGGCCTGACGGGCCGTGACGTGGTCGAGGTGCTGCACGGCACCACGGTCGCCTCCAACGCGCTGCTGGAGCTGCGCGGTGCCCGCACGGGGCTGATCACGACCCGCGGCTTCCGCGACGTCCTGGAGATCCGGCGGCTGCGGATGCCGCGGCTCTACGACCTCACCTGGGAGAAGCCGCCCACCCTGGTCGAGCGCCGCCTGCGCGCGGAGGTGAACGAGCGGATCGACGCCCGGGGCGCCGTACAGCACCCGCTCGACGACGCCGACGTCGAGCGCGCGCTGGACGCCCTGCTCGCGCAGGGCATCGAGGCGCTCGCGGTCTGCCTGCTCAACGCCTGGGCGAATCCCGCCCACGAGGAGCGCATCAGGACGCTCGTGCAGCGGCGGGCCCCCGAGCTGCCCCTGTGCATCAGCAGCGACGTGCTGCCGGAGATCAAGGAGTACGAGCGGACCTCGACCACGGTGATCAACACCTACGTCTTGCCGATCGTCCGCCGCTACCTGGCCACGCTCCGGAGCGGCCTCGACGCGATCGGCGTGCGCGGATCCCTGCTGATCATGCAATCCAACGGCGGCCTGATGACCGACGAGGCGGCGGCGGCGCGGCCGATGCACATCATCGAGTCGGGTCCGGCGGCGGGCGTGGTCGGCGCCCAGGCGCTGGCCCGGCGGATCGGACTCGACAAGCTGATCACGTTCGACATGGGCGGCACCACGGCCAAGGCCTCGCTCGTCGAGGACGGCGCGGTCAGCCGGGCCACCGAGTACCAGGTGGGCGGCGGCATCATGCACGGCTCGCGGCTGCTCACGGGCGCAGGCTATTTGCTGCGCGTGCCGGCCATCGACCTCGCCGAGGTGGGCGCGGGCGGAGGCTCGATCGTCTGGCGCGACGCGGGCGGCGCGCTGCAGGTCGGCCCCCGCAGCGCCGGCGCCTCGCCGGGACCGCTCTGCTACGACCTCGGCGGCACCGAGCCGACCGTCACCGACGCCAACGTCGTCCTGGGCTACCTGAGCCCCAGCGCGCTCGCCGGCGGCGCCGTCAAGCTCAACGCGGCCCGGGCCCACGAAGTCTTCCAGGAGCGGGTCGCCGCGCCGCTGGGCCTGCCGCTGGCCGAGGCGGCCTACGGCGCGCACCTCATCGCGGCGTCGAACATGATGCGCGCCATCCGGGCCGTTTCCAGCGAGCGGGGCCGCGACCCGCGCGAGTACGCTCTCTTCGCCTTCGGCGGCAACGGCCCACTCTTCGCGGCGGGGATGGCCCGCGCGCTGGAGATGACGCGGGTGGTGATCCCGTCGGCGCCGGGGCTCTTCTCGGCATTCGGCCTGCTCTACTCCGAGGTCGAGCATCACTACGTGCGGACCTGGCGGCGGCGCACGCGGGGCCTGGATCCGGCGGAACTGGCCGAGGCGTTCGGGCGCCTCGAGAGCGCCGCGCGCGCCCAGCTCGCCGCCGAGGGGTTCACCGGCGACCACGTCCACGTCGCGCGCTCGGCCGACTGCCGCTACCAGGGCCAGTCGTTCGAGCTGACCGTGCCGGCGACGGACGCCCGCGTCGCGGAGCTGGCCGAGGCGTTCGGGCGCGAGCACGAGCGCACGTACGGCCACCGGGCCGGCGCCGACGAGCCGGTCGAGATCGTCAGCCTGCGCGTCGTCGGCCGGGGCCTGACCGAGCGACCCCGCGTGCCCGAGCGCGCGCCGATCGGCGACGGCGCGCTCGACCGGCCGGCGGGTGGCGACCGGGCCGTCCCGGCCGCCCCGGCGGCGCCGGGTGCGCGGCGCGTCTACTTCGGCCCGCAATGGGGCTGGATCGTGTCGCCCATCCTGTCCCGCGCCGATCTCGCGACCTCGCGGGAGGGGCCTGCGGTGATCGAGGAGTACGACGCGACGTGCGTGCTGCCGCCCGGCGCCCGCGCGGGGCTCGACGCGTGGGGCAACATCGTGATGGAGGTCTGAGCGATGGGCAGCCGACTCTCCGATCCCATCGGCTTCGAGCTGTTCAAGAACACGCTGCTGTCCATCGCCGACGAGATGGCCCTGACCATCCTGCGCACCGCGTACTCCGGGGTGCTCAAGGACAACATGGACTACTCCACGGCGTTCTGCGACGCGGAGGGGCGCACGGTGGCGCAGGGGCTGACGCTGCCGGCCCACCTGTCCTCGTTCCCCGACGCGCTGGCCGCCACCATCCGGCGCTACGGCGACCGGATGCGGCCGGGCGACGTCTTCGCGCTGAACGATCCCTTCGAGGGCGGCATGCATCTGCCCGACGTCTTCATCCTCAAGCCCATCTTCCACGCGGGCCGGCGGGTGGCGTTCGCCGCCACCATCTGCCACCAGACCGACATGGGCGGCCGGGTGGCCGGCTCCAACGCGTCGGACTCCACGGAGATCTTCCAGGAGGGGCTCCGCATCCCGCCCGTCCGGATGTACGACGCCGGCGAGCCGAACGAGACGCTCTTCCGGCTGCTGGAGAAGAACGTCCGCCTGCCCGCGCGCGTCTTCGGCGACATGCGCGCGCAGCTGGCGGCCTGCCACATCGCCGAGGAAGCGTTCCTGCGCCTGATCGGCAAGCACGGCATCGAGCAGGTGTCGGCCTACATGGAGGAGATCCTGGACTACACCGAGCGCCTGACCCGGGCGGCGCTGTCCGAGCTGCCCGACGGCGAGTGGAGCTTCACCGACTGGATCGACGACGACGGCATCGACTTCGGCACGCCCATCCCCCTCACGGTCACGCTGACCAAGCGGGGCGACCGGATGACGGCGGACTGGACCGGCACCTCGCCGCAGGTGAAGGGCGCCATCAACAACACGCTGTCGTTCACCCGGGCGGCCACCTACACCTGCGTCAAGTCGGTCCTGCCCCACGAGATCCTCTGCAACGCTGGTTTCTACCGGCCCATCGAGGTCATCGCCCCGGCCGGGACCATCGCCAACGCGGTTCCGCCCGCCGCCTGCGCGGCGCGCGGGCTGACGGGCTTCCGGATGATCGACACCGTCTTCGGCGCGCTCGCGCAGATGCTGCCCGATCGGGTCATCGCGGCCTCCGAGGGCGGCAACACCGGCGTCAGCATCGGCGGCTACCACGCCGACCGCACGCCCTTCATCTTCGTGGAGTTCATCTGCTCGGCGTGGGGCGGCCGGCCGTGGGCCGACGGACTGGACGGCAACGCCAACCTCTTCGCGAACATGTCGCTGCCCTCCGCCGAGGTGACCGAGACGGAGCAGCCGCTCGAGGTCCTGTGCTGCGAGCTGATCCCGGACGTGGGCGGGCCCGGCAAGCACCGCGGCGGCATGTCGATCCGCCGGGCCTACCGGCTGCGGGAGGACGAGGCCGTCCTCCAGGTGCGCGCCGACCGGCACACTTTCCGCCCCTACGGGCTCTACGGCGGCTCGCCCGGCAAGCCGTCGCGCAACCGCCTGCTCTCGGCCGGCGGCGAGCGCGAGCTGACGGCCAAGGTGACGATGACGCCGATGCGCCGGGGCGACGTCTTCATCCACGACCAGCCAGGCCCGGGCGGGTGGGGCGATCCGCTGGAGCGGGAGCCCGCGCTGGTGCTGCGCGACGTGCTGAACGAGCTGGTCGGCCTGGAATCCGCGCGCGACGACTACGGCGTCGTCGTCGTGGAAGGGCGCATCGACCGCCCGACCGTCGGCCCGCCGGCGTTGAGGGTGGACGAGGCCGCCACGGCCCGGCGGCGTGCCGAGCTGCGGGCCGCGCGCGGCTGGACGACGCCGCCCGCCGTCAGCCGATGACCGCGATGCGGTTCGGCTGGCTGACGCTCGCGCACTCGCCGTCGCCCGCGGCCGACCACCAGGCGATCGGCGATCTGCTCACGCAGGCCTGCTACGCCGAGGCGGCCGGTTTCGACGGCGTCTGGCTCACCGAGCACAACTTCACCGGCGAGGCCGTGTACTGCGACCCGATCCCGTTCGCGGCGGCGGTGGCGGTCCGCACTCGCCGTCTCCGTATCGGCTTCGCGGTCGTCCAGCTCGCGCTCCGCCACCCGGTCCGCCTGGCCGTCCAGCTCGCGCTGCTCGACAACCTGAGCGGCGGCCGGCTCGACGTGGGCGTCGGGCGCGGCTCGCTGTACAACGAGTACGAGTACGTCGGCTACGGCCTGCGGAGCGACGACAGCCGCGAGCGCGCGGCCGAGGCGCTGGAGGTGCTGACGCGGGCCTGGGTCGAGGAGCCGTTCGCCTACGAGGGGCGCTATTTCCGGCTCCGGCTGCCGTCCCTGCGGCCCCGCGTCGTCCAGCGGCCCCACCCGCCGATCTGGCGGAGCGTCGTGACCCCGGCGTCGTTCGCCGAGGCGGGGCGGCTCGGCCTGCCGATCATGACGGCGCGGCTGCCCGTCGAGCGGATCGCGCCGATGCTCGGCAGCTATGCCGAGGGGCTGGCCGCGGGCCGCCACCCGGAGCCGGCGCAGGCGCGGCTGCTGCGCGAGGCGGCGGTGTGGCGCCACGTCCACGTTGCCGACAGCCAGGCCGAGGCGGAGGACGACCTGGCCGCGGCGGTGCTCCACACCCGGCGGCACATGCTCGAGGCGCGCGCCGAGCACAACCCGCCCGACTTCCACGTCGACCCGGCGCTGCTGAACCCGTTCAACGATCCGCGGGTCGGCGACGACGACGCGGTCCGCTGGTCGCTCCGGACCGGCGCCCTCTGCGGGACGCCCAAGCGCGTGGCCGAGGGGATCGACGAGCTGCGCCAGGCCGGCGTCCACCACGTGCTGTGCCAGCTGAGCTTCGGCTACCTGGCCCACGACAAGATCATGGGCTCCATGCGGCGCTTCGGCGAGGAGGTCATCCCCCGGTTCGGATAGGGAGAGCGCATGCGCGACTACACGGCGTACTTCTGCGGGCAGTGGCTGCCCTTCAGCCAGGTCAGGATCGATCCGCTCGACCGGGGCTTCCTGGTGGGCGACTGCGTGTTCGACGTCGCGCGGACGTTCAACGGCAAGAGCTTCCGGATGCGCGAGCACGTCGAGCGGCTGTATCGCTCGCTCCGGTACGTGCGCATCGATCCCGGCCTGTCGCCGGACGAGCTGGAGCGGATCAGCGAGGAGGTCATCGCCCGCAACGAGCCGCTGCGCGAGGAGGCCGGCGACTACCAGATCTGGCAGTTCGTGACGCGGGGCCGCGGCCGCTGGGCCCACAAGGCCGGCCCGCCGGCCGTGGGCGTCTGCGTGCGGCAGATCGGCTTCTCGCGCTTCGCCGACCTCTACGCCACCGGCGCCCACGGGATCATCGTGCGCACGCGGAGCTTCTCGCCGGACGCCCTGGATCCCAAGGTGAAGAACTTCAGCCGCATGAACTTCAACCTGGCCGAGCTGGAGGCCTCCGACGTCGATCCCGAGGGCTGGCCCATCCTGACCGACAGCCGCGGCAACCTGACCGAGGGCGTCGGCTACAACCTGTTCCTCGTCTCGCGCGGCACGATTCGCACCCCGGGGGACCGGGGCGTCCTGCAGGGCGTGTCGCGGGCGACGGTCTTCGATCTCGGCAAGGAGCTCGGTATCCCGGTCGTCGAGGAAGATATCCAGCCCTACGATCTCTACACGGCCGACGAAGCCTTCTTCACGAGCACCAGCCCCTGCGTCCTGCCCGTCACGCGGGTGGACCGGCGCCCCCTCGGGACCGGAGCGCCGGGGCCGATCGTCGCCCGGCTGCTCCAGGCGTGGAGCGAGGTCGTCGGGGTCGACATCGTGGCCCAGGCCAGGCACTACGCGCCGCTCGAGCGGCTGGAGTCGCCCCGCGGCTCCTGAGACCCGCGTCGGTCAGTGAGCGATCTCGCCGACCACGCGGACGCGCGTGCGCAGCGAGTTGCCGGGCAGGTAGGACAGCGGGAGGTCCTCCACCTCGACGACGGTGAGCGTGGCGCGGTCCGCGCCCGCCTCGACGGCCTTGTCCTCGGCCAGGCGCCGGGCCCGGGCGATCGCCTCCCCGCGCGCGAGGTGCTGGAAGATCTGGTCGACCTCGCCGCTGACCTGCGCGATCGCGGCGCCCACCGCGTTCGCCACCGCCTGGTGCGGCACGCCGACGACCTCGGACACGCCGGCGAGCCGTTGCGGCACCAGGAACGCGCCGCCCCCGACCGCGATCAGCGGCGCCTCGCCTGCGTCGGTCTTCATGCGGTCCACGCCCTCCTCGAGCAGGGCGCGGATGCGGGCCAGCGCGTCGTCGATCAGCCGCGCGGGCAGGGCGGCCACGCGTTTCCGATCCCCGAGATCGATGAGCCCGGCGGCCACGGCGACGTCGGTGACCGTGAGCACGTCACCGCCGAAGACGAGCGCCTGCTCGGTGAGGCGATAGCCGACGCTGGCGGGGCCGAGGGCCGGGGGATCGCCCGTCACCCGCGTCCCGCCGCCCAGCCCCAGCGACAGCAGATCGGGCATGCGGAAGAGCGTCCGCACGCCGCCGATCTCCACGACGTTGTTGGCCTCGCGCGGGAAGCCCTGGCGCAGGCTGCCGACGTCGGTGGTGGTGCCGCCGACGTCGATCACCAGCGCCTCGTCGCGCCTGGAGAGGAAGGCGGCCCCGCGCATGGAGTTCGTGGGGCCCGACGCGAAGCCGTAGACGGGGTACGCCTCGGCCGCCTCGGCCCGCATCACGGTGCCGTCGTTCTGGGTGAGGTAGAGCGGGGCGGCGATGCCGCTGGCGCGGAGCGCCTCGCCGAAGGCCCGCGTGGTCTTCCGGGCCAGCGCGACCAGGCACGCGTTCAGCAGCGTGGCGTTCTCGCGCTCGAGCAGGCCGATGCGGCCGAGCCGGTGCGAGAGCGTCACGGCGACGTCCGGGCACTCCTCGCGCAGGATCGCCGCCGCGTCCTCCTCGCAGGCGGCGTTGAGCGGCGAGAACACCGACGCCACGCCGACGGAGGCGATGCCCGCCGCGCGGATCCGCCGGGCGGCCTCGCGCATGCCCCTGGCGTCGAAGGGGACGAGCGGGCGGCCGTCGAACTCATGGCCGCCCTCCAGCATGACCACCGCGCCGCGCACGAGCGCCGCCAGGTCGTCCGGCCAGTCGACGAACGGCGGCAGCGAGGCGCCGGACGGCAGGCCGATGCGGATGGCGGCGACGCGGTCGAGGTCGCGCCGCTGCACCACGGCGTTGGTGAAGTGGGTGGTGCCGATCATGACGGCGGTCGCGGCCCGGGCGTGTGGCGCCCGGCCGACGAGGTCGGCCAGCGCCCGCGTGATGCCAGCCGTCACGTCCGCGGTGGTCGGCGTCTTGACCGCCGCCGCCACCGCGTCGTCCTCCAGGAGGACGGCGTCGGTGTTCGTGCCACCGACGTCGATGCCGATCCGGCGTCTCACGCGAACACCGAGCGGAAGTCGAGGTCATAGCCGAACGCGCGGGGGCCGACGTGCTCGATACCCTTCGGGGTGAGGAGCACGGGTGGGGCGGGGAGGGCGATCACCGTCACGCGCTGGCCGTAGCGCAGCGTCTCGGTGCCGATGGCGTCGCCCGAGACCGTGTCGAGCACGCAGATGAGGTCGGGCGTCATCACGCGCGGCTCCCCGTCGAGCCAGCCCACGGCGAACTCGTTCTGGAAGGCCAGCGAGAAGCCGTGCCCGCGGAAGCCGTCGAGACCCTCGAGCGTGGCGGTACCCCGGAGGAAGCCCTCGGTGGTCCGCCGCGCGATGTCGCTGATCTTGCCCGTGAAGAGCCTGAGACCGCCCTCGAGCCTCAGCACGGCCTCGATGGGGTCGGCGTGGGCCCGCCGCGCCGCCTGGACCGCCCGGCCGATGCCGATGGCCTTGGTCGTCGACCCCAGGATCGCGCACTCCTTCACCTCCTTGCCGGTGCGCGGCGCCTTGCACGTCGACGCGATCGAGCCCACCTCCACGCACGCCTTGCGGCTGAGGCGCTCCATCCACGTCCAGCTCGCGGCCCGCGCCACGACCACCGCGTTGTCGCGGACGTCGGCCAGCGTCAGCGGGTACATGCGGAGATCGTGGATGGCAAAGCTCGTCATCTGCGCCTCGGGGAAGGCGCGGCCCATGCAGTCGGCGTCGACGACGGGCAGGTCCAGCAGGGCCGCCCCCAGGAAGGGCTGGATCGCGTTGCCCCCGCCGATCTCGAGCGACATCACCGCGCGAAACGTCCGGCCGAGGTACTCCTCCATCTGCGTGATGGCGAGGGCCATCGTCCTGGGATCGGTGAGACGCTCCTGGCCGACGAGCGGCGCGCCCATGTTCGAGACGACGGCGACGAGATCGTCGTCGGCGAGCTCGGAGGCGTCCATGAGCCGGCCCACGACGCCCCGGCGGTAGAGCTGGCGCATGTTGAGGAGGGCGAGGTAGGGGCTGCCGCCGCCGCCGGTGCCGAGGATCCAGGCGCCGATGGCGAGGCTCTCGATCTCGTCCAGGCCGACGGGCCTCACTGCTGTTGCTGCTGCTCCTCCTCGGCCTGCAGCCCCGGCCGGTCGGGCCGGCGGGCCGGCGCCTCGCGGAACGTCTGCAGCGGGATGGGGCGCGTCTCGCTGGTGAGGTGGGACACCGGCCGGGCGGTGGACTCCTGCGTGTGAACCTCGGCGTGGAGCACCTCGCGGGCGACGCCGCGGTAGATGCCCCTGTTGGGCGGCACGTCGTCGTAGTGGCGGCCGTGGCCGACGACCGCGTAGTGCGCGTCGACGGCGCGGTTGTGGGTGGGGTCGAAGGGGACCCAGCCGTGGGACGGCGCCCAGACCTCGATCCAGGCGTGGCTCTGCGAGCTCTCGCGACGCTTGCGCTCGACGTGCAGGTAGCCGCTCACGTAGCGACAGGGGATCCCGCTCAGCCGCAGCAGTCCCAGCATCAGGTGGGCGAAGTCCTGGCAGACGCCGGCGCCGAGCTTCAGGAAGTGCTCCGTGGTCGAATCGTACTTCGTCACGTCCTTCTGGTACTCGAACCGCGCCGCCAGGTGACGCCCGAGCGCCAGCACCTGCTCGCCGAGCGGCGCGCCCCGGGGCGGCGCGGCGGCCTTGTGAGCGGCGCGGAGGGCCGGGCTGAGCTGCACCGGGCCCCCGAAGGCCAGGAAGTCCAGCAGCGGGTAGGGCAGCTCATGGGCGGGGACCGGATCGGCGAGCTCGTCGATCGGCGGCGCAACCGGGTGGGTGCTCACGAGCGAGCGGCTCGACACCTCGATCCGGTCGTGGAAGCGGGTGATCGTGAAGTGGTGAGTGACGTTGTCGTTCCAGTCGAGGTAGCGGTGCACGCGAGTGGGCGGCCCGACGGCGAGCACGAACGAGCTGACCGTCTGGTCCGCCGTCGACTTGGGCTGCACGCGCAGCTCCATGAACGACTCGCTGATGTAGGCGTCGTACCCGAACGCGAAGCGGTGCTCG
The DNA here is from genome assembly GCA_035762565.1 of Candidatus Methylomirabilota bacterium. Classification (GTDB taxonomy): domain Bacteria; phylum Methylomirabilota; class Methylomirabilia; order Rokubacteriales; family CSP1-6; genus AR5. The sequence goes on from DASTOJ010000039.1 coordinate 28,966, forward strand.
ATGTCGAGGAGCATCGTCAGGTGACGAAGTACTGGGCGCTCACCGCCTCGTGGGTCAGGGCCACCGTGTCCACCACCCGGTCGAGGAAGACGACGTCGGCCCCGGCCGCCGACAGCCGGTCGTCCTGGTACAGGAGATCGGCGTGCAGCCGGCCCACCAGCCGGGTCGCCGGCATCGACTCACCGCCGCCGGTGATGCGCTCGAGGTACCCCTTGACAGCCTCGGTCCCGTAGCGCAGCGAGCGCGGCGAGTGCGGATCGAACAGCAGGAACGGCACCACCAGCTCCGGCTCCAGCCGCGCGCCGTAGGAGCGGCGGTAATTCTCGAGCGAGCCGAGCGCTCGCAGCAGCGTCCGCCACTGGGTGTAGTAGAGCGCGACGTCGGCGCGCGGCTCGGAGGTGGCCAGGGCGGGGAGCTTGGCGCGAAGCACCAGCGCCGCGCGATAGATGCGCTCCAGCGCCTCGCCGAGCTTGAGGAAGAGCCAGCCCTGATCGCGGGTGAAGGTGTGCTCGATGGCGCCGGCGATGGCGAAGAGCCCCTTGTGCGTGCTGCCGAGCGCGTCCCGGAGCGACGGCGGGTCGGCCGGACCCCGGCGGGCGTGCGCTTCCAGCGCCCGGAACGTCTCGTTGATCGCGAGGAACACCTCGACGGTGAGCGCCTCCCGCACCGAGCGCGCGTTGTCGCGCGCCCGGCGCAGCGAGTAGTGCACCGAGTACGGATTGGCCGGGTCGAGGAAGAAGCCGTGCAGGTACGCCTGCGACATCGGCGCGAACGCCGAGGTCGGCGGCCCCACCTGGGCCGACGGGAGGATGGCTAGCAGGTCCTTCCAGGCCGACTGGGCGAGCTGCTCGGTCAGCCCCTGGGTCTCGGACGAGAAATCCTCGGTGACCAGCAGCAGGCGCGTGACGTTCTCGGAGCGCTCGAGGTAGCGCCCCATCCAGTAGAGCGCGTCGGCCACGCGGGAGAGCATCAGGCGTTCCGCGCGGCCAGCACCCAGGTGTCCTTGCTGCCGCCGCCCTGGGAGGAGTTCACGACGTAGGAGCCGGGGCGGAGGGCCACGCGGGTGAGGCCGCCGGGCAGGACGCGGATCGTCTCGCCGTAGAGGATGAAGGGGCGGAGGTCGATGCGCCGCGGCTCGAACTTGCCCGCCACCCAGGTCGGGTGCGAGGATAGCTCGATCAGCGGCTGGCCGATGTAGTTGCCTGGGGCCTTCTTCAGCTGGGCGGCGTAGGCGTCGATCTCCTTGCGGCTCGCGAACGGGCCCATCAGCATGTTGTAGCCGCCCGAATCGCCCGTCGTCTTCACCACCAGCTTGGCCAGGTGCTCGCGCATGTAGGCGAAGTCGTCCTTGCGCAGGCCGATGTAGGTCGGCACCTGGCCCAGCAAGGGCTCCTGGTCCAGGTAGTACTTGATGAGGGCCGGCATGTACGCGTACACGGCCTTGTCGTCGGCCACGCCGGCGCCGGGCGCGTTGACGATGGCCACATTACCCCCGCGGTAGACATTGACGAGGCCGGGCACCCCCAGCAGGCTGTCGCGCCGGAAGGTGAGCGGGTCGAGGAAGTCCTCGTCCACGCGGCGGTAGATCACGTCCACCCGCTGCCGCCCGCCCGTGGTGCGCATGTAGAGGTAGCTGTCCTCCACGATGAGGTCGCGGCCCTCCACCAGGAACACGCCCATCTCGCGGGCGAGGAACGAGTGCTCGAAGTACGCCGAGTTGTGGATGCCGGGCGTGAGGACCACCGCGACCGGGCTCTCGCTGGCCCGGGGGGCCGACCACAGCAGCGTGTCGAGGAGCAGCCGTGGATAATCGCGGATCGGCCGCACCGGATAGCGGGTGAAGAACTCCGGAAACACCCTGTGCAGGAGATTCCGGTTCTCCAGGACGTACGACACCCCGCTCGGACAGCGGCAGTTGTCCTCCAGGATCAGGTACTCGCCCTTGTCGTTGCGGATGATGTCGGTCCCGACCACGTGCGTGTAGATCTGCCGGGGCGGCATCAGGCGGAGCAGCTCGCGCTTGTACTCCTTGCGCGAGAGGACCAGCTCGGGGGGGATGATCTTGTCTTTGAGACATTTCTGCTCGTGATACACGTCGGCGATGAACAGGTTGAGCGCGCGGACCCGCTGCACGAGGCCGGCCTCGATGCGCTCCCACTCGCGGGCCGGGATGATGCGGGGCACGAAGTCGAACGGGAAGATGCGCTCGATGCCGTCTTTCTCGCCGTAGACGGTGAAGGTGATCCCCTGGTCGACCAGCGAGATCTTCTGCAGCCGCTCGCGGCGGTCGATCTCGTTGAGGGTGAACGACTCGAGAGTGGTCACCAGCCCCCGGTAGTGGGGGCGGGGCGTGGCCGGCTTCTCGAAGGCCTCGTCGTAAGCGGTCGTCTCGGGCACCCACTTCACGGCGCCCCAGGATAACACCGGTGATGAATCCGGCCGGCCGGCCTCGTCCGTATACTCGAGAGCGGTGATGACCACGACCGGGGAGGATCTGATCCGGCGGATGGCAGCCGGCGATCGCGAGGCCTTCGGCCGCTTCTACGACCGCTACGCGCCGCTCGTCTACCCGCTCGTCGTGCGGATCGTGCGCGACCGGACCGACGCCGCCGACGTCCTCCAGGAGGTGTTCTGGGAGGCCTGGCAGGGCGCGCCGGCCTACGACCCCGGCCGCGGCAGCCCCGAGGCGTGGATGGCCACGCGGGCGCGGACCCGGGCGATCGACCGCGTGCGGGCCGTGCGCCGCCGCAGCGCGACGTTCGTGCCGGCGATGGACGAGGGGCCGGCGCCGCCCGAGGCCGGCGGCGACGCAGCCGAGCAGGCGGAGGACCGCGGGGTCATCCGCGCGGCGCTCGCCCGGCTCTCGCCGGCGCAGCGCGAGGCGATCGAGCTGGCCTACTACGCCGGGCTGACGCAAACCGAGATCGCCCGCCGGCTCGAGCAACCGCTCGGCACGATCAAGACACGGATCCGGCTCGGCCTCGAGCGACTCCGCGATGCGGTGAGGCGCGCGCCGTGACCGGCACCCACGACGTCTTCGACGAGCTGGCCGCGGTCTACGCCGCCGGCGCGCTGGACGGCGACGACCTCGTCCGCTTCGAGTCGCACCTGGCCGAGGGCTGCGAACACTGCCGGCTGGCGCTGCTGGACTCGCGCGAGGCGCTGACGCGCATGGCCCTCGCCGGGCCGCCGGCGGCGCCGCCGGCGGACGTCAAGGCGGCGCTGCTCGCGCGCGTGACGGCCCAAGAATCCCGGCCCGCGCGCCGCCCGCCGGGTCGCGCGAGCTGGGTGCCGTGGGCCGCGGCCACCGCCGCCGTGGCGGCGGTGGCGGCCATGCTCAGCGGTGGCATGGTGGCGTCGCGGTACGAGGCGCGGCTGGGGCAGATGGCGCGCGAGACGGCGGCCGTGCGCGAGCGGCTGCAGCGCAACGAGGCCGCGCTGCGCGAGCAGGTGGCCGCCTACCGCGACACCGTCGAGCTGCTGCGCGATCCCGCCACGCGGGTGATCGAGCTGCGCGGCGCCGGCCCGAGTCCCGAGGCGCGCGCGCGCCTGGTCTGGCACGACGCGGCCGGCGGCCACCTCATCGTCGCCAACCTGCCGCCAGCGCCGGCCGGGAAGGCCTACGAGCTGTGGACGCTGGGCGGCCCGGCGCCGCGCCCGGCGGGCGTCTTCCAGGTCGACGCCTCCGGGCGCGCGACCCACCGCGTGGAGCCGGCGCTCGGTCCCGCCACCAGGTTCGCGGTCACGCTCGAGCCCGAGGCCGGCGCGCCGGCGCCGACCGGTCCGATCGTCCTGGCCTCGCGCTGAGCCTGGCCGCTGTCACCAGGGCGGGGGGTTCACCAGGGCGGCCCGTGGAGGTCGATGAGTCCGTCCTCGGGCGCCGATCCCACGCCGGGCAACACCATCGGACGATTGAGCGTGAACACGGCCCGACCCGCCGGCTGGTCCACGACGAGCTGGCCCCTGAACGTGAACCAACCAAGCCGGTTGTAGAACGGCAGCAGGTGATCCCGGCAGACGAGCACGGAGAACGCGACCTGGTGCTCGTCGTGCAGCGCGGTGGCGGCCCGGCGGAGACCGGCCGACGCGTAGCCGCGGCCCTCGGCCCGCGGGTGGGTCTTGACGCTGCCGACGCCACCCATCCTGACATGTGTCCCGTTCAGGGTTCCGTGGCGGACCAGGAGGCCGACGTGCGAGACCAGCTCACCCTCGTCGGTCCACACGAGCACGCTGTAGTCGGGCGGGGCCCACGTGATGTGCCGGCCGGGGCTCGCCGCAACGACGTCGGGCGGGTAGACCGCCGCCGTGAGCGCCTCGAGCGCCGCGCGCTCGTCATCGTTGAGCCGCGCGGCCGGCTTCAGGTCGAGCCGCACGACCGCCGTTCCTTCAGCGCTCGGCGTGACGTTCCGGAGCTCGACGTCTCGTGCAGAACTGCAAGGGCCCGGTTCCTGAGGGAGGTTACCTGTGCCAGCCGTTCGCCCGCTTGGTTATCCGGCCTCCTCGACACGTCTATGTCTTCACGTTGAAGAACAGCTCTCTCGATTTATGACGCCCATCGATGGTCCCCTGACCTGTCGCCACCAGGATGTAGAGCATGTTGAGCGCGGCCAGATGTGAGGGCACAAGGCGCCGGTTTCTCGAACGAGTGAAGACGCCCTTTGCGGTCAGCCCCTGCTGACCACGAACGCGACGGTAGAGCCGATCCACTGAAGACTTGGCGACAAGATTGAAGTTTCCTGCGTCCCGCTTGTTGAGCGACACCGACATGACGAAGTACTGCCGGGAGCTAGACAGGACGTAATAGTGCTGGCGCTTGCCTTCCACTTCCCCGTGGAATTGCAAACCTCTCGTCAAGCTCTTGACGCTCAGCCTCATCGCTCTCCCCTCTCGACCTACCACCTGTCCGGATAACGTCGCGCTCAGCGGCCGCTGGGCCCCCTGGCCAACTCTCCTCGCTGCGATCTCGCTATCCCTTCAACTCGTTCCTCAGTTCGTTGAAGGAGCGCCAGTCGGTGCCCTGGGCAATGATCTTCTGCGGGCCCGACTTGATCATCCCGATCTCGTGAAGGCGCAGGGCATAGAAGCGGATCGTGTCTTCGGGGTTGTAGTTCCGCCAATGGGTGTAGGGGACGTCCTTCATGGTCTGGAGTGCGTATTCGTAGCGCTTCCCCACACCCTGCGCGACGAGGGACTTGGCAGCCCGATCCGGCTCAAGCGCACAGATGTCGGCTGCCTTCAGGATCGCGCGCAGTGCCCGCTTCGTGGCGACCGGATACTTCCGGGCGAAGTCCCGATTGGCGACCGACATGCAGCAGAAGTATTGAGACCAGGGCCGGTCCACGGCGCTGTTGACCACAACGCGGCCGATGCGCTTCGCCCGGAGTTCTTGTGGCTCCGGGGGGAACCCGATGAACGCATCGATCTCTCCACGGCCCAGGAGCCGCATCGACTCGTCCGATGGCTGCTTGGCCCAGGTGATGTCCCGGTGGGGATCCAGGCCGACGTAGGCCACCATGCTGGCAAGAAAGGTGTGCGGGGGGGTATCCAGTCCGCGCACGCCCACGGTTTTCCCTTTCAGGTCCCGGATCGCCCGGATCCGTTCGGTACCGAACAGCTCAAAGCAGCCGACATGGATCCCTCCCAGGACGACGATCGGCGTCCCCTTGTCCAGCTGAATGATCAGTTGCGGGGCGAAGTCGCCGCCGATGTCGGCCTCGCCGGAGCCCAGCGCCTGGTAGAAGCCCTTTGGCCCGTGAGGCACGTACTGCACCTCGGTGAAACCCTCGCCTCGCAGCAGGTCTTCGGCTACATATTGCGGTGCCTGACAGAGGCTCAGACTGTGATGCACCCTGAGCCTCGTCGTCTCCGGCGGCGGCTCGGCAGCGGCAGACTCAGGGCGCATCCCGAAGAGGCCTGCCGTTCCGGCCAGCGTGAGCCCACCCACGAATTGCCGGCGGCTCCAACTCTCGCGTCGATCACTCATGGAGACCTCCACCTTCACCTCTTGATCTCTCGCGGTGCGCACACCTACTAGCTCGACTGCAACGCCGGCATCTGGTACGGGATGCTCTCCATTCAAACATCGAGCATCCACGACTGGATGCCGGTGCGTCGACGATGAGGGCGCTGAGGCCGAGGACGACGGTGCGATCGAAACGCGGTTGCCAGTCCGGCCATTCCGCCCCTCTGGTGCTGGCTCAACTATAGACGGCGTGTCGGAGCCGTGGCAACAGTCGGAGGGCTCCGGTCCAGCAATGCCGCTGGCCCGACCAGCCAGCGGACGATGAGCGCGGCGGCGGCGGCGGCGAGCAGGTGCTTGAGCGTGTGGCCGCTGACGAGCCCGCCGAGCAGGAAGACGCCGCGGTCGGCCACCTCCGCCCCCTTGCCCACCGCGTAGAGCGCGATACCGGCGAGCAGAAAGCCTGCGGGCCGGTGGCCCGGCAGCAGCGCCAGCATGAGCGGGATCAGCAGCATCGGCAGGAACTGCGCCAGCGCGTAGGGGCGGAGATCGTCCGTCTGCTGCCACCACACGACGCTGGCGACGGCGCCGAGCGCCAGCGGCGCCAGGAGGACGCGGCTGGCGGCCGGGCTGACCCGGTCGCCGATGACCACCGCGAAGACCGTCGGGAACAGCGCCGAGAGCGGCAGCCGGTCCCAGACGAGCGTGGCGTTGCCGGGGGCGGCGTGATACCAGGCCGAGCCGAGCCCGGTGAGGATGAGCCCCGTCGCGAAGACGAGGCCGGCGACGCGCTCCCATCCGGGCAACGCCGCGCGCGCCACGCGGACGAGCGCCCAGGCGCCGGCGAGCAGGAAACCCACGTTGGACAGCACGTTCAGGCCGTGGGGGACGAACAGGATCGCACGCTGGTCGGCGAAGTGGTGATAGGCGAGATCCTGGCGGATGGGCGGCACGACGGTCACCCCGCCGACGGCCGCGAGGGCGATCGCGACGAGCAACCCCACGCGCCAGCCTCCGACCCGGGCGGGCGGGCTCACGTCGTCTCTCCGGCCAGCACCGGCGCGGGCACGCGCGCGGCCAGCCGCTCCAGTTCCTCGGCCAGCGTGCGCCGCCGATCCAGCAGCCGGGCGCGCAGGCTGCGGCGAGCCAGGAAGTGCATCAGCGCGGTGGCCTCGCGGGCGACGTCCTGGAAACGCGCCTGCCAGGCGAGTGCAAAGAAGCCGGACGGCACGAGCGTGGCCACGAGCGCCACCGCCAGCCACGGCCCGCCCAGCAGAAAGGCCAGCCGCGCTTCGAGCGCCCACGCGAGCGGATAGATGACGACGCCGCCGGCGATCTTGTAGGTCGCCGTGACGTCGGGCTCGGGCCGGGCGAGGCGGATGCCGAGCCTCACGAGCTGATAGGGCAAGGCGTGCAGCAGCACACCGACGAGGACCAGCGGCAGCCCGAGAGCGAGCGGCACGATCTCGCGGGCCGCATAGCGGAGCACGACCGCGGGGGCGTAATCACGCCCGAGCGTCTCCGGCGTCACCCCCAGCCGCTCCAGCTCGTGATCGTATTCCTCCACCTCCCGGCGAAAACCCTCGACGTCGGCGGGCGCCGTCAGCCGTAGCCAGCGATACGCGCGTGAGGCACGTTGCAGCCAGGCAGCCGACCGCGGGTCGCGCGGCGTCCCGCTCTCCTGGCTCCACACACGCTCGATCAGACGGAGCAAGCGCAGCGTCTCGCGGTCCTCGGCCTCCACGATCTGACGCCGCAGCGCGGCGGCGAGCCGCTCGGTCAGCACGCGCACGGCGGCGGCCGAGTCGCGACGGTGCAGCGCGACGCAGTCGGCGGTGGCGACGGGCGCGCCGATCAGCACCAGCGCCCGGCCGGCGCGCAGGCGCCCGGGCTCGTGCACGACGAGGCCGACGGGCAGCAGCGTGACCGGCGGTACCCCACCCGCCTCGGCCTCCAGCAGCAGGCGGGCGGCGCCGGTCCGGAGCGTCAACAGCGTGGGCTCCGGCTGGCTGACGCCCTCGGGGAAGATCAGGATCGCCTCGCTTCGGCCGAGCGCGTCGCCGACTGCGCGGAAGGTGAGCGCGTTGCCGGAGGTGTCGCCGGCGTCCTGCCGGCGGTGGACCGGCAGTGCCCGGGCCAGCCGCAGGAACGGGGCGATGATCGGGTGGCGGAACAGGCCCGCCTTGGCCAGGGGTCGCAGCGTTCGCGGCAGCGCGGCCAGCAGGAGCATGGGATCGACGAGGCCGTTCTGGTGGTTGGCCGCCACGATCAGCGGCGCGGCCGGCGGCACGTGCTCGAGGCCGACCACGTCGATGCGCCGATAGAAGACGTCCAGCAAGCCACGGGACAGCGCGCGGATGAGGCGCGGGCCCACGGATCAGCGACCGCGGGCGGCGTGCAACACCGCGACGACCGTCATCGCGTCGCGGATCTCCGAGCGCTCCACCATGCGGAGCACCTCGTCGAGGCCGAATGGGCGGACCTCGATGAACTCGGTGTCGTCGCCGTCGCGGGCGACCGGCCGCAGGCCCTCGGCCAGGTAGATGTGGGCCGTCTCGTCCATCACGCTCTTGGAGGAGTGAAAGGTGGAGAGCTTGACGAGCCGGGCGGCCTCGTAGCCCGCTTCCTCGGCCAGCTCGCGCTGGACGGCAGCTTCCTCGCTCTCGCCGGGGCGCACGCCGCCCGTCGGCATCTCCCAGTAGAAATCGCGGGCCACGTAGCGATACTGGCCGACCAGCACTACCGTGCGTGGGTCGAGGAACGGCAACACGCCCACGGCGGGCTTGCACTCCACGACTCCGTAGACCGTGACGCGGCCGTCGGGCAGCTCGGCCGTGTCCTCGCGCACGCGGATCCAGGGGTTGGCGTAGACGCCGCGCGTGGTGAGGGTGCGCCACGGGGTGCGCGCCAGGGCGCGCCGCCGGTCGGTCATGCCGACATCTTCGGGTATACTCGCAGCCAAGTCCACCGCCGGTCCGAGGAGCGTCGATGAAGGTCGTGCTGCGCAATCCCCGTCGCGAGGTCGAGGTCGCGGGCAACCGCCGGGTGAAGGAGGTCCTGCGCGAGCTGGACATCCTGCCCGAGACGGTGCTGGTGATCCGCGGCGACGATCTCGTCACCGCCGACCAGGTCGTCCACGACGGCGACACGATCGAGCTGCGCCCGGTGATGTCGGGTGGCAGTGCGAGCCGCAGCCCAAGGCGAGGCGAGCCCGTGGATCGAGATCCGGGATGAAGTGCCGCAAGTGCGGCGGGGCGGCGGCGATCGAGCTGCGCCGGCACAACGCGGCCTTCTGTCCTCCCGACTTCCTGGAGTTCTTCCGCAACCAGGTCCGCGAGGCGATCCGCCGGCACCGCATGTTCACACGGGACGAGACGGTGCTGGTGGCCGTCTCCGGCGGCAAGGACTCGCTGGCGCTGTGGGACGTGCTCATCGAGGACGGCTACCGCACGACGGGGCTCTACCTCGACCTCGGGATCTTCGACTACTCGGTGGAGTCGCGGGCCCGCTGCGAGGCGTTCGCGGCCGCCCGCGGCGTGCCATTGCTCGTGCGGCGGGTCGCCGACGAGGTGGGCGCGCCGGTGCCGGTCATCAAGCAGGTCACGCGGCGCCCGCCGTGCTCGGGCTGCGGTCTCAGCAAGCGGTATCTCATGAACCGCGTGGCCCTCGACGAGGGGCTGCCGGTGGTGGCCACCGGTCACAACCTCGACGACGAGGCCGCCACCCTGTTCGGCTCGGTCATGCACTGGCAGACCGACGCGCTGCCCCGCCAGGCGCCGGCGCTGCCGTCGACGCATCCCAAGCTCGTGCGCCGGGTGAAGCCGCTCTACCGCCTGTCCGAGCGGGAGACGGCCGCCTACGCGTTCTTGAGGAGGATCGACTACATCGTCGAGGAGTGTCCGTTCGCCGTGGGCGCCACCTCGATCGCCCACAAGCAGATCCTCGACCGCATGGAGGACGCCTCCCCCGGGGCCAAGCACAACTTCCTGTTCGGCTTCCTCGACCGGGGCCGCGCGGCCTTCGAGCGGGCCGAGGCCGTGGCATTGAACGAATGCGCGCGGTGCGGCCAGGTCACCACCGGCACGCTGTGCGCGTTCTGCAAGCTCGCCGACCAGGTGAAGCGCTCGGTCTGAGCGGAGAGGAGACATCGTCCGGCATGGCGGGCTTTCGCTGTCCCAAGTGCGGCAAGGTCGCGATGGTGCAGAAGGTGTGCTGCGGCCGACCGATGAAGAAGGCCTGACCTAGCGGGGGGCCAGGGCCTCCTGGAGGGCGGCGTCCAGGTCCTCGGGGCGGACCGGCTTGAACAGGCAGCGACGGATGCCCAGGCCGGCCAGGCGTGCGTGATCCTCCTCGCGCAACCCCCAGCCGGTGATGAAGAGCAACGGCACCCGCGGGTCGAGCCTGCGCAGCCGTTCGGCCAGCTCCCAGCCGTTCATCCCGGCCATGCCGATGTTGGTGACGACCACGTCGAACCCGCCGGCGCCGTACTCCTGCAGCGCGGCGCGCCCGGTCACGGCCGGCGTCACCGTGTGGCCGAACCGCCGCATCATCTCGACCAGCGTCGCCAGCACCTGGGGATTGTCGTCCACCACGAGGACGCGGAACTGCCGCCGGCCCTCCGCGCACGAGGCGGGCGGCTCGGTTTCCACCGACTCCTCGGCGACGGGGAAGCTGAGCGTGAACGTCGTCCCCGCCCCGGGCGCGGTCTCGACGTCGATCTCGCCCCGGTGCCGCCGCACGATCGAGTAGACCATCGCCAGACCGAGCCCGGTGCCCTTGCCCTTGGTCGAGAAGAACGGCTCGAAGATGCGCTGGCGCACCGTCTCCGGAATTCCTACGCCGGTGTCGGCGACCCCCACGCGAACCTCGCGGCCGGCCGTGTGGCGGGTGGCGATGGTGAGGGTCCCCCCTTGCGGCATCGCGTCCATCGCGTTGAGGATGAGATTGGTCAGCACCTCGCTCAGCGCGGCCGGTCGCCCCTGCATCAGTGCGCCGGCCTGGAGGTCGAGGCGCAGCTCGAGCGGCCGGCTCTCGCGGGCGATGTTCTCCTCCCAGCGCGGCCGGGTGAGGGCGACGGCGTCCTGCACGATCTGGTTGATGTCCACGCCGATGAACTGCTCGTCGGGCGCCAGTCGGGCGAACTGCTGGATGCGGCGGACGGTCTCCGAGCCGTCCATGGCGGCCGACTCCACGACCGTGAGCGAACGCTCGATGAGCTCGCTGTTCGTCGGGTTCTGCTTCATCAGCTGGGCGTAGCCCAGGATCGCCTGCAGCAGGTTGTTGAAGTCGTGGGCGATGCCGCCGGCCAGCTGGCCGAGCGCCGCCAGCTTCTCCGACTGATGGAGCTTGTTCTCGACCTCCCGCTCGCTCGTGATGTCCCGCACGATCGCGATCAGGTGGTCGAGCCCGCCCTGCCGGTTGCGCAGCGCCGAGAGGGTGACCGTCAGGGTCAGCGGCCGGGTGCCCCCGGGGGCCCGGTTGATCTCGAAGGCCTCGCGCTCGCCGCCCTGGATCAGCCGGCGGCGGGCGGCGCCGTACTCGGCATCCGGCAAGAGCTCGGTGATCCGACGTCCGATCGCCTGGCTGGCCGGCAGGCTGAACGTCCGCTCGGCGGCGGGGTTCCAGCCGTCGACGCAGTCGTCGGCAGCGACCGTGATGATGGCGTCGCCGGCCGAGGCGATGAGCTGCTCCAGCGAGCGCTTGGTGTCGGCGATCTCGCCGTAGAGCCGGGAGTTGCGAAGCGCGATGGCCAGATACTCCGAGAGCATCTCGAGCAGCTCGCCCTCGCGGGGATCGACCGGGCGCCCCGACGCGCGGTTGTCGACGACGAGCCAGCCGAGCGGCCCCTCGGCATCACGGATGGCGCACGTCACCACCCGGCCGGCGTCGGTCGGGCTCGTCGCCGGCGGATCCGGGGCGATGGTCACGACGTCGTAGCCCAGCCCGCTGTGCAGCTGGCTCGTCACGGCCGTCGAGATGGCCTCGTAGTCGAGCTGGTTGACGATGGTGCGCGAGATCTCGCGCAGGATCGACAGCTGGGTGACCCGCAGCGACTGCTCGACACCTTCCCGGCGCGCGGCCTCCTCCAGCTCGCGCGTCTTGGCGGCCAGCCGCCGCATCTCCTCCACCAGCCGCGTCACCTGGCCGCGGGTGCCCAGCTCGGCGGTGCGGCGCCCGAGCGCCCGGCGCACGACGTCCTCGAGGTCCTGCCGCGAGAAGGGTTTGATCAGGTACTCGAAGGCGCCGTGCGTGAGCGCCAGCTTCACCGTCTCCAGCGAGGCGTAGGCCGTGATCATCACGACCTCGATCGCGGGATCGATCCGCTTGATCCGCCGCAGCACCTCGAGGCCGTCAAGCTCCGGCATCTTGATGTCGAGGATCACGATGTCGGGGCGATAGACGGGGATCTGGGTCAGCGCCGTCCGGCCGCTGTCGGCGGTCTGGATCTGGTAGGAGGGCTTGAGCAGCATCCGCAGCGACTCGCGCGGCCCCAGCTCGTCGTCGACGACGAGAATGCGGGCGGCGTCCAGCGGCGGCGCCGCCGTCGTCACGACGCCGCGGGCAGTGTCACGAGGAACGAGATCTCGTGGCGTGTCTGCCGCGTCCGGAGCCGGCCCCCGAGGGCCTCGATGAGCCGCTGAGCCACCGCCGGGCCCACGTCGATCAGGCTCTCCTGCACCATCTCCACGGGATCGAACAGCCGCTGCAGCCGCTCGGCTGTAACGCTGGCCGTGCGGGAGCCGACCAGGATGCGCACGTCCGCGCCACCGTGCTCGTCCTCGTGCGGCCCAACCGACAGGGCGACCTTGGCCTGCTCGGCCGGCGAGTTGTGGGCCAGGTACCGGATGAGGTAGGACAGCGCCTTCCGGAGCTGGGCGACGTCGACCTTGATGGGCTGGGGGACGGACTCGGACGCCACCTCGATCTGCAGGTGCCTCCCGGCTCCTTCCTCTGTCGGATCGATGGCCTCGACCAGCCGGCCGACCACCTCGCGGGCGTCCACGATGGAAAAGTTTAGCTCACCCTCCGTGACCAGCCCCGCAAGTTTTTCGAAAACCTCCACGAGCCGGCGGACGTCCCGGCGCACGACCGCCGAGAAGTGGCGGCGGAAATCCGGGTCGTCGTAGCGCTCGCCGATCAGCTCGATGAAGGTGTTGATCGACACCAGGGGGTTCTTGATCTCGTCGGCGATGCGGGCCACGACCCGCGTGAGCAGCTGGAACTGCTCGGCCGCGCGCCGCTGGGCGGCCAGCTCCTTCTGGGCGGTGAGGTCCTCGAAGACGAGGACGGCGCCCAGCGGGTCGCCTTCCTCGTCGCGCACGGCGTAGGTCGAGACCTCCAAGGCCAGGCGGCGCAGGGCCAGCTGAATCTCCGTGCGGGCCAGGGGCCGGCCGGAGGCCAGGGTGTCGTAAAGCATGTCGCCGAGGGGCGAGGGGAGGATCCTGAGATCCTGGCCGACGACGGCGCTCGCGGACAGGTCCAGGATCTCCTCGGCCCGGCGGTTGAGCGTGCCGACTTTCTGGTCGCGCCCGATCGTCACCACGCCGCTCGACATGTGCGACAGAATCCGCTCGGTGAACTCCTTCTCGCGGGCCAGCTGGTGGTGCAGGGTGATGTCGCGCAGGACGGTGGCCAGGTGGGCGGCCAGGTCGAAGAGCGTCTGCAGCTCGCGCCGGCCGTAGGTGGCGCCGAACACCGGCTGGCCGAGGGCCAGCACCGCCACCAGCTCGCCGTGGGCGAGCAGCGGCACCGCCACCACCGCTTGGAGGAGCTTCAGCTCTCTGAGGATCTCGGGGTCGGCGATCTCGGCAGTCGTGGCCGGCCGGCCCTGGACAGCCAGCCAGCGGATGAGCCCCTCGTTGGGGGACAGCCGGATGCCCTGGACGAGCTGGGGCGCCAGACCGCGCTCCGCCACGATGCGGAACTCGCGTCCGAGCGCGCCGGGCCGGAGCAGGGCCACCCGGGTCGGCCGGACCAGCTCGCCGATGGACTCGATGAAGAGCCCGAGCGCGCGGGGGATGTCGAATCCGACGGCGAGCACGCCGGTGAAGCCTCGCAGCACCCGGGCCAGCGCGGCGCTGTCCCACGGCGTCTCGTCGTCGGCCGGTCGCATGGCCGAAGCAGCCGGCCGAGCGGTCCGCGACGCGGCGACCTCCCGGGCGAGCCGCTGGCGGTCCAGGGCCTGCCGCAGGACGGCTTCGAGCTCACGGGCGGTGAAGCCGTCGGGCACGGTGAAATCGGCGCTGTCCTCGTCCTCGCCGCTGGACCCCACCGCCACGACCAGGGCCTGGGGCGCGACGTCCTTGGCCGCGGCCACGAAGGTGGCCAGGGCGCCGGCTGGGCCGGCGCTCTCGCGCAGAATGACGTCGATGTCCACCAGACGCAGGGTGCGCAGGGCCTCGCCCTCCGTGCGCGCCTCGAAGGTCGAAAACGGCGCCAGGGACCGGATGATTCGGGCGCGCAGCGGTTCGTCGGTGGCCAGGACGAGGACGGTGTTCACGCCACTACAGCCGATACCACGGGTACCACCGGGAACTCCACCGTGAAGATTGCGCCGCCCGTCGGCCGGTTGCCGGCGCGCAGCCGGGCGCCGTGGGCCTGGGCGATTCCCGCCGAGATGGCCAGCCCCAGGCCGGAGCCGCGCGCCTTGGTCGTGAAGAAGGGCTCGAAGACCCGCTCCAGCAGCTCGGGCGGAATGCCCGGACCACTGTCGGAGACCGCCACGATCACGTGGGTATCCGTCCCGGTCACCTCGACAGTCACCCCGCCGCCGCTCGGCGTCGCCTCGTGGGCATTGAGCATCAGATTGAGGAAGAGCTGCTCGAGCTCGGCACCGTTGCCGAGCACTATACAAGGGTCGGCCCCCAGCACCGCCGTCAACGTCTGGTTCTCCTCCTGGAGCGTGGGCCGCACCAGCTCGACCGCGTCGCCGACCGGCCCACGGACGTCGAGCGGATGCCGGGGCCCGCCCGACGGCCGCGACAGCGTGCGCAGGCGGTCCGCCAGGCGCTCGATGCGGTCGGTCTCGCGGGAGGTGATGCGGCCGAACTCCTCGAGGAATCGCTCGTCGCTCTGGCGTCGCGGCAGCAGCTGCGCGAACGTCTTGATCGCGACGAGCGGGTTCTTGATCTCGTGGGCGATGCCGGAGGCCAGCGCCTGGAAATAGGCCAGCCGCTCGGCCCGCCGGCGCTCCACCTCCAGCTCTTTGAGCGGCGTCAGATCGCTGAACACGGCCACCGCGCCGAGCACCGCGCCCGCGGGATCACGCACCGGCGACACGGTGCAGATGACCGGCCGGCTCGCCGAGCCCTCGGCTCCGGGCACTGCCGTCGGCAGCTCGACCTCGGGCAGCGTGCGTGCCTGCCCATCGGCCACAGCGGCCAGCAGCGGCTCTCCCAGGCAGGCCGGCAGCACGCTTGCCGACCCGCCCTTCGCGGCTTCCGTCAACCCGGTGAGCCGCTCGGCCGCACGGTTCACCATCGCCACACATCCGCCGGCGTCGACGGCGATGACGCCGCTCTCCATAGTGGCTGCGATGTTCTCCAGATACTCGTTGGCCACCACGACCGCCGTGTAGAGTTGCGCGTTCTTGATCGCCACCCCCGCCTGATTGGCCAGGGTCATGAGGAGGTCCAGGTCCTGTTGATAGAACGCGTCGCCCGACAGCTTGGGCCCGACCGCGATGACCGCGAGCAGCGAATCGTCGGAGACGACCGGCAGCAGCAGCGACCAGTTCACCTGGAGGAGGCGGTCGTACAGCGCGCCCGCGGCCACGCCCGGCTCCCTGGCCACCTCGTCCGCCAGCAACGGCCCCTGCGCGGCTTCGAGCGCCGCGATGATCTCTATCGGCGCCCGGAGCGGCGCGTCGAAGTGCTCGGCGTCCGGCCGCAGCTCGGCGCCTGCGCGCCGGAACGTCCCGCCCTCCCGGATGTAGAGCGCGACCCCTTCGACCGCCGTCGACCGGATCACGGTGGTGTTGATGAAGGCGAGCAGCGTATCCAGGTGTAGAACCTTCGTCAGCATCCGGCTCGCCTCGCGAACCGTCCGCTGGTAGTTCGCACGCGTGCGATAGACGTAGCGATCGAGCAGCCGACTGGAGACGTCGCGAGTGATGGGGATCAGCACGGTGGCGATGCCGACGGCGATCAGTAGTGCCACGAGCTCGGATGGTTGGAGGTTGGTCAGAAGGCGCGGCCAGAAGATAGCGAGGAGAATGCCTGCGGGTAGCGCCGAGAGCAGGACCCCGATGCTTAGTGTCAGTCCACGATGAACGAAAAGTCGAAGATCCATGATGCGGTGTCTGATGATCGCGTGTGCGACGAAGCCAACGTACACAAGACTGAAGTAAGGTCCGATCCAGCTGTACGTTGATTGACCCGTAACGAGGGGGATCACCAGATTCGTCGAGATCCCGCCCAGGCAACCGCCGATCAGCCCCGCTCCTAGATAGTGGAACTGAGCTCTCGTCGGCCCGCACGCTCCACGCCATTTGCTTACGAAGATCCAAAGCCCGACGCACCAAGCTACTATGAAGTAGAGCGCGAAGAGGAAGTAGAGGGGGCCTGCCTTACGCGAGAGGCCCGTTGGGCCAATCTGGGCTTCGTGTACGATAAGGTCTGTCGCGAGAGACAGCACAGCAAAAGCGGCGCCTATAATGAACATCATTCGAGCGTACCAAGGTGCGGACCACGAGCTCGCGCCAGGATAGCAGCAGCTGAAGAATACGAACGCTACGGGAATGAAACTGGCAAAAGCAAACGCGAAACCGAACCACAGATCGAGGTTATTGCCGCTTTGAAGTCCGGCGATTCCCAGGACCCACCCTGCAAACACTAGACACTGTGCAGCGAACGCGCGACTCACCGCATTTCGTCGTCGCGCACGCAGGACAAGGAGAGCGAGCGCAGTTAGGAGCAGTGCTGCACTGACCTGAGTGAAGTAAATCATCAGCCACAGCCCAGCTCGCTACGACTTGTTGAAACCATGAAGACAGGAGCTCACACTCCGGTGTCGATCGCTAAGACGAGGATTCTAGCCTGAACGACTGCCCTGTTGCCGCGAATCTGAGACGCCAACCCGGTTCACCGACAACAGTTCCCGCCGGTCTCGTGGTTTACCAATGACTGACAGGCGACGATCAGCGCGATCCTCCCGTGCCTCTGCGTCCAC
>DASTOJ010000040.1:0-5612 GCA_035762565.1 Candidatus Methylomirabilota bacterium
CCGGCGAGCGAGCCGCCAACGATTCGATTGGTCCGCGCCCGAACCCCCCCCTGGGGGATGGGGGGTCCGAGCGAGCCGGGCCCGGAGCGAGTTACGGCGACAGGCGAGTCATGCTGGCGCGCCCGAGGCCTCTGGGTCCGAGCCCCGGCGGCACCACACCTCACGCGAGTCATCAGCGCGAATCGCGCTCGGGCGCACTGAGCGTGGTGCCGCCGTCCACGACCAGCACGTGCCCGGTGATGTAGCGCGCGTGGTCGGACAGGAGGAAGCGCACCGCGTGCCCGATGTCCCAGCCGGTGCCCTCGATGCCGAGCGCCGAGGCCTGGCGCCGGCGGGCCCGCACCGGCTCGGTCATGCCGCCCGCGTACACCATGGGCGTGTAGACCGGCCCGGGCGCCACGCAGTTCACCCGGATCCCCTCGCGCCCGTGATCGACCGCCATCGCGCGCGTCAGCGCGATGACCGCGCCTTTGGACACGCTGTAGGCGGTGAGCCCCCGCGGGCGCAGCGCGGAGATGGACGAGACGTTGACGATCGCCCCGCCGCCGGACCGCCGCATGGCGGGGATGGCGTGCCTGGCCGCCAGGTACATGCTGTCCACGTTGACCTGCATCACGCGTCGCCAGCTCTCCTCCGACTCGTCGACGACGGTGCCGCGGCTGCCGATGCCCACGTTGTTGTCGAGGAAGTCCAGCCGGCCGAAGCGGTCGAGCGCCGCCTGCACCATCGCCGCGCAGTCGGCTGCGCGCGTGACGTCGGCCTCCACGGCCG
Organism: Candidatus Methylomirabilota bacterium; assembly: GCA_035762565.1. GTDB lineage: Bacteria > Methylomirabilota > Methylomirabilia > Rokubacteriales > CSP1-6 > AR5. Next base: position 772 of record DASTOJ010000040.1, read on the forward strand.
CCGCCTCGCCGCCGCCCTCCTGGATCATCTCGACCGTCCGCCGCGCGAGCTTGGCGTCGCGGTCGACCACCACCACGCGGGCGCCCCCGCGGGCCAGCAGGATCGCGGCGGCCCGGCCGTTGCCGATGCCGTCACCGGCCGCTCCTCCGCCGGTGACGATCGCGACCCTGCCCGCCAGCCCGGCGTCGTCGGGCACCTGCAGCGCCATCAGTCGTACCTCTCGCGGTGGCGCAGCTCGACGAACAGGCCGTGGGTCTCGCGGGGGTGCACCCAGGCCAGGTCCTCGCGCGGGCTGTTGACGCGCACGCCGCCCGCCTTCAGCCGGGCCACGGCGCTCGGCACGTCCTTGCACTCGAAGCCCACCAGGTAGACGCCCTCGCCGTTCTTCTCGAGGAACCTGGCGACCGCCTTGGAGGGGTCGGTGGGCTCCATCAGCTCGATGTGCCCGATGCCGGTGGGCAGGATCGCGTTCTTGAAGCCGAACTCTTTGGACTCGCCGCGGTGGTGCACCTTGAGGCCGAACAGCTTCCCGAAGCGCTCGACCGCCTCGTCCAGGTTGCGCACGACGACCGACAGCTCGACGACGTCTCCCAGCATGGTGGTCACCTCGCGTGGATCTTCATGCTGGCGCAACAATACCGCGCTCAGCCGGAACCGTGAAGGGGCTCGGCGACGCACCGTAGACGGGCCGCCGCCGCTCGGGGTACAGTGCGGGCGGCGGGAGGTCGCCATGCGAGAGCCCAGGGTGGTTCGGCTCGAGGAGACGGAGATCGTGAAGTTCGGCCCCGACGCCCACTATCAGCTGATCCTGGGCGACGACGCAGGCACCACGCCGATCCGCACGGGGATCCAGACCTCGCAGCCCGGCTACGTCGCGCCGATGCACTCGCATCCGTATCTCGAGGTCCTGCACGTCCTCGAGGGCACCGCGGAGGCGTGGATCGAAGGGGGCGAGGATCGACCGGTCACCCTCCGGAAGGGCGACACGATCGCGCTGACCCCGAACGTGCCCCACAGCTTCCGGGTCGTCGGCGATCAGGTCCTCCGCACCCTCGGCACCCACGTCTCGCCCCACCGCATCGTCGACTACAAGGACGGCGGCGCGACCGACGGCCGCGGCTATCGCGTCTGGAAGGACTGAGCGCGGCTCACAGCAGCGCGCAGGCCTCGTCCAAGTCCAGCCGTGGCAGCCGCGGCAGCACCTTGCCCGGATCGCCGTGGCCCAGGTTGCAGAGGAAGTTGGACTTGACGCGGCCGTCGGGGAAGAACTCCGCGTCCACCTTGGCGTTGTCGAAGCCGGACATGCCGCCCACGTCGAGGCCGACGGCCCGGGCGGCCAGCATGAAGTAGGCGCCCTGCAGGGTGCCGTTGCGGAACGCGGTGATCTGCGCCAGGGCGGGGTTCCTGGCGTAGTTGTCGGCCATCTCCGGCCGGTGCGTGAAGAGCTTCGTCGGCATCCACTCGTAGAAGCGCGTGTCGTAGCCGATGATCGCGGTCACGGGCGCCTGCTTGGTCTTGTCGACGTTGCCGGGGCTGAGCGCGGGCAGCAGCCGGGCCTTGGCCTCGACGGTGCGCAGGAAGAGGACGCGGGCCGGGCAGCTGTTGGCGCTGGTGGGGCCCATGCGCATGATGGCGTAGATCTCGCGGAGCTGGTCGTCGCCGACCGGCGTGGGCAGCCAGCCGTTCTGCGTCCGCGCCGCGAGGAACAGCTGGTCGAGCGCGGCCTGGTCGAGCTTGGGCATCAGGCTGAGTGGGGGGCCCCGACATGGCCCCCCACACCCCCCGAGTCGGCTCGGGACGCCCCGGCGGAGCCGTGGCGCCCCTCGATCTTGCGTGCGGCCTGGATCGCCGTCCAGACGCGGGCGCTAGTGGCCGGCATGTCGAAGTCGCGGACGCCGAGGGGCGCCAGGGCGTCCATCACCGCGTTGATGACGACGGGCAGAGCGCCCACGGTGCCCGCCTCGCCGGCGCCCTTGGCGCCGAGCGGGTTGAGCCTGGTCGGCACCGGGTTGCTGCCGATGGCCATGTCGGGCAGCGTGTCGGCGCGGGGCATCGCGTAATCCATGAAGGTGGCCGTGAGCAGCTGGCCCGAGTCGCCGTCGTAGACGACCTGCTCCATCAGCGCCTGCCCCACGCCCTGGGCCACGCCGCCGTGGATCTGGCCCTTGAGGGTCAGCGGATTGATGACGGTGCCCACGTCGTCCACCAGCGTGTACTTGACCAGCGCCACGTCGCCGGTGTCGGGGTCGATCTCCACCTCGCAGACGTGGGTGCCGTTGGGCCACGTGTCGTTCTTCGGCACGAAGGTGCCGGTCTCGTAGAGGCCAGGCTCCAGGCCTGGCGGCAGCGAGGCCGGCTGGAAGGCGGCGCGGGCGACCTCCTTGAGCGTCACGCCCTTGTCGGTGCCCGCCACGCCGAAGCGGCCGTCGGCGAACACGACGTCGGCCTCGGCCGCCTCCAGCAGGCGGGCGGCGATCTTCCGGCCCTTGGCGATGACCTTGTCGGCCGCCATCCACAGCGCCGTGCCGCCGATCACCGTGGAGCGCGAGCCCATGGTGCCCATGCCCCAGCCCACCCGGTCGGTGTCGCCGTCCACGTAGCGCACCTCGCGGGGGTCGAGGCCGAGGCGCTCGTGCAGGATCTGCTTGAACGTCGTCTCGTGGCCCTGGCCCTGGTTCTTGCTGCCCATGAGCAGGGTGGCGCTGCCGCTCGGCGCGAAGCGGATCTCGGCGAACTCCGGCTGGGGGCCGGCCGCGCGCTCGATGGCGTTGACGATGCCGAGCCCACGCAGCCGCCCGCGCGCCCGCGAGGCCTCCCGCCGGGCGGGGAAGCCGGCCACGTCGGCCAGCTTCAGCACGTCGTCCAGGTTCTTGAAGAAGTCGCCGCAGTCGTAGGTCACGCCGAGCGGGTTCCGGTACGGCATGGCCGAGGCGGGGATCAGATTCTTGCGGCGCAGCTCGATCCGGTCCAGCCCCACCTCGGCGGCGGCGTCGTCGATGAGCCGCTCGATGACGTAGGTGGACTCCGGCCGGCCGGCGCCCCGGTACGGCGCCGTCGAGTTGGTGTTGGTCAGCACGCTCAGCACCTGCACGTGGGCGGCGGGGATCGCGTACACCCCGACCAGGGTGACGACGTTGCTGAACGTCGCGAGCAGGTTCCGGTCCGACGACACGTACGCGCCGACGTTGGCCAGCGTGCGCACCCGCAGGCCCAGGAAGCGGCCCTCGGCGTCCAGCGCCAGCTCGGCGTCGGTGACGTTGTCGCGCGCGTGCTCGTCGGCGGGGATCGCCTCCCGGCGGTCGCACGTCCACTTCACCGGCCGGCCGAGGGTGCGGGCCGCCCACAGCATCAGGCGGTGCTCGGGGTACTGCCAGCCCTTGGTCCCGAAGCCGCCGCCGACGTCGCCGGCGACGACCCGGATCTGGTGCTCGGGGATCTTGAAGATGTTGGCGGCCAGCGCGGTGCGCACGCGGTGCGGGTACTGCACGTCGGCGTGGAGCGTGTAGCGCTCCTCGGCCGGGTCCCACGAGCCGATGACGCCCCGCGCTTCCATGTACTGCGCGTGCACGCGGGTGATCACGTAGCGGCGGCGGATCACGCGGTGAGCGCCCGCGAACGCGGCGTCGGTGGCCGCCTTGTCACCCGCCTCGAAGAGGTTGGAGACGTTGTCGGGGCACTCGCCCCAGACAGGCGCGCCGCCGATGGCCTCCGCGGTCGACGTCACCGACGGCAGCGGCTCGTAGTCGACGGCCACCCGCTCGGCGGCGTCCTCGGCCTGGGCGCGCGTCTCGGCCACGACGAGGACCACGGGGTCGCCCACGTACCGCGCCCGGTCCTGGGTGAGGCCCCGGTGGGGCGGGGCGAACATCGGCGAGCCGTCGGGGCGCTTTCGCTTGAGCGTCATCTGCATCGTGCCCAGGCCGGCGACGTCGGCGCCGGTGAACACGGCCACCACGCCCGGCGTCTTGAGCGCCGCCTTCGTGTCGATCCTCCTGATCCTGGCGTGTGCGTGCAGCGAGCGCACGATCACCGCGTGGGCCTGGCCGGGGAGGTTCACGTCGTCGAGATACCGGCCGCCGCCCTGCAGCAGCCGCCGGTCCTCGAACCGGGTCACCGCCTGTCCGATCCCGAACTGTCCCATCGGCGCACTCCCGTCCCGTGAAGTCGGTTCTGTATTACCATGGGGCCCACGATCGCCGGCGGACGACACGCTCCGCCACGGAGGAAACCATGCCGAGCCAGGCCCAGACGCCCCGTGGAGTGAACCACGTGGTCCTCAACGTCCGCAACCTGGAAGAGTCCCACCGCTTCTGGACCGAGGTCATCGGCCTCAAGTGCGTCGCTGCGCTCACGCCCAGGCCGGGCCGGCTCAAGATGCGCTTCTACAGCGGGCTGTCCGAGCAGGGCACCGTCACCCACCACGACCTGGCCCTGGCCGAGATCGAGGACGCCACGCCGCCGGCGCCCGAGGGCGAATGGAGCATGAAGCCCCGGGCCATCGGCCTGAACCACATCGCGATCTGCTATCCCGACCGGGGGACGTGGCTCAAGCAGCTCGAGCACCTGCGGGACAAGGGCGTGGTGTTCCACCGTCGGGTCAATCACGGCATGACCCATAGCGTGTACATCTCCGATCCCAACGGCCACGGGATCGAGGTGCTGTACGAGCTGCCGCGCGAGGTGTGGGAGAACGACATCGACGCCGCGCAGAATTACGTCGAGCACCTGCCGACCGAGGGCGAGAGCGCCATGGTCGACCGCACCGACAACCCCGTCTTCGGCCGGTCCGCGGTCGGGGCGTCGGCTCGCGACTAGCGCGCGATTCAACCGGCGGGGGCGGG
>DASTOJ010000041.1:0-34105 GCA_035762565.1 Candidatus Methylomirabilota bacterium
AGACGCACGAACGCCCCGGCCGTCGCCGGGGCGTTCGTGAGGCTCCGATCGATTCGAAGGAGTCCCTACTCGGCTGCGATCATCAGCTTGACGGTCACCCGCCGCTGCTTGGCCGCCTCTTCCCCTCCCTTGGCCGCGTTGAGGGGGCCGAGACCGACCGAGTGCACGCGCGGCAGCTCGGCGCCCTGCTCGACGAGGTAGCGGCGCACCGCTTCCACGCGGCGCTGGCTGAGCGCCACGTTGTAGTCCCGCGGGCCCGACTGGTCCGTGAACCCCTCGAGGTCCACGGTCAGGGCCGGGTTGGCGCGCAGCTCCTTGATGATGGTGAGCAGCGCGGTCTGGGCGCCGTCCGTGAGGTCCGCCTTGTCGAAGGCGAACTGCACGTGCACCGTCTCCACCGTCTGCCGCTTGTGGCGGTTGCTCCACAGGCGGGTGAGGCGTCCATCGGTCTCCTCGGCCTTGGTGAAGGCGGCGTCCGCCCGGGTGTGCGCCTGTTTGGCCACCTCGCCGACCTCGCCGACTTTCGTCTCCACACTGCCCAGGCGCTGCGTCGTCTCGCCCAGCTGGCCCTCGACCCGGGTGATGCGCTGGGCCTCCTCGCCGACGCGGCCCTCGACGGTGCCGACCCGGTCGCCCACCTTGCCCACCCGCTGATCGATCTCTGCCTCACGCTGGCCGACCATCTCACGCACCCAGTTCTTGGTGGCGCAGCCGCTGGCCAGCACGAGCACCGCCGGTATCACCACGATCCGCATCACTGCCTGCATGTTGGTCCTCCCTGTCAGATGGGTCCCGTTGCTCGTGTTCCGTGGAGCGGCCGGGCTGCAACGCCCGAGCCAGTGGTGGAAACGCTCGTGATTACGCAGGCCCGACAGGCGGCGCCTACCGAATGGCGACAGGAGACCGACAGTGGGAGTCAGCACCTTGACGCCTATTGTCGTCACCGGCCCGGGGAACTCCTAATTATTTGCGGCTGCTCGCCGATCGACCCCCCGGGCCGGCCGCCGACCGGGTGGTCGGGGCGGCCGGGGCGGCGGCGAGCACCGGGCGGCGCGGGCGCATCGCGCTTGGCTCGCGCCTCGCGCGCGCCCGCTTGACTTCGGCGGCGTTTGAGACGACAGTGACGCGCACCATGCCAGCCACCGTCAGAGCGCCGCGTGTGTACGAGCAGATCGTGGGTCACGTCGAGCGCGCGATCTACGAGGGACAGCTGCGCCAGGGCCAGAAGCTGCCGCCCGAGCGCCAGCTCGCCCGGGATCTGAAGGCCAGCCGCGTCGCCGTGCGCGAGGCGCTCCGCACGCTGGAGCTGCGTGGCCTCGTCGAGGTGCGCCAGGGTTCGACCGGCGGCTACTTCGTGCGCGACGCCGACGACCGCCCGCTCGTGCGGGATTTCGAGACGCTGTTCCGGTTGGGCCGCGTGTCGTGGGCCCAGCTGATCGAGGCCCGCCGGCTCATCGAGCCCGAGGTGGCGTTCCTGGCCGCCCAGCGCGCCACCGAGGGCGACCTCAAAGCGCTGGCCGCCGCCCTCGAGGAGCGCTCGGAGCAGGCCGCCGCCGGCCTGCCGGCGCGCCGCTTCGACCTCGAGTTCCACCGGGTGCTGGCCGAGGCCGCGCGCAATCCGGTCCACGCCGTGATCACGCACGCGCTCATCGACCTCGCGGCCGAGGTCGTGGTGCCGCAGCCGGTGCTCACCGAGGGCGACAACGTGCAGATCGACGCCGCCCACCGCCGCATCGTCGACGCTGTCGCCGCCGGCAAGGCGGGCGAGGCTCGGGCCGCGATGGTGGCCCACATCGACCACGTCCATGCCGTGCTGGAGCGCCCCGCCGTCGCGAGCTAGCCCGCGGGGGCCGGGCCACCGGATCCATGCGCGTCACGGCGTTTCGCGGCTACCGCTATGCGATCGGCCGCGAGCGTGACCTCACCCGGGTGGTGGCGCCGCCGTACGATCAGATCAGCCCGCCGATGCAGGAGCGTCTCTACGCGATGAGCCCGGACAACATCGTGCGCCTCTCCTACCCCGCCGATCGCCCCGGGTCCGGAGAGACCGCCGACAAGTATCTGCGGGCGCACGAGACGCTGGACCGGTGGCTGCGGGAGGGCATGTGGGCGCGGGAGGAGCGGCCCGCGATCTACCCTTACACGCAGACCTACCACGCGGCGGGGCGCGAGGTGACCCGCACCGGCTTCGTCGCCCTCGGTCAGGTCACCGACTACGGGCAGGGGATCGTCCTCCCGCACGAGCGCACCCATACCGGTCCCAAGCAGGATCGCCTGCGGCTGCTGCAGGCGACCGGCGCCGACACCGGCCTGCTGTTCATGCTCACCGCGGACCCGGAGGGGCGGGTGCGCGCCGCCACCGCGCCGGCGGGCGAGCCGATCGCCGAGGCGCGCGACCTCCGCGGCGAGGTGCATCGGCTGTGGCGTATCACCGACGCCGACGCGATCGCCGGGATCCAGGCGCTCATGGCCCCGGCGACGGTGATCATCGCCGACGGACATCACCGCTACGAGACGGCGGTGGAGTACGCCCGGCGCCACCCGGGCAGCGACGACAAGCTCATGGCCTTCTTCACGCTGGAGGCCCCGGGGTTGACGATCCTCGCCAACCACCGCCTCGTCCGGGACGTCGCCGGCTTCACGTGGGCGCACCTGCGCGAGGGCGCGCGGCGGTGGTTCGACGTGGCGACCCTGGCCGATCCGCTCGCGTTCGAGCCGGCGCCGGCGCGCATCGGCGTGGTGGCGGGCGCCCAGGCCGCGGCGCTCACGCTGCGAGAGGATGCCGCCGCGCGTGTCGCGTGGCCGGCCGGCACCTCGGCGGCCTGGCGGCGGCTGGCTGTCTCGGTCCTGCACGAGGGCCTGCTGCGACCACTGCTCGGCATCGACGACGCCAGCCTCGAGGCCGGCAGCCACGTGGACTATACCGCCGACCAGGCCGAGGCGGTGCGCGCGGCCCGCGAGAGCCGATGCCAGGCGGCGTTCCTGATCGCGCCCACGACGCCGGCCGAGCTGCAGGCGGTCGTGCGCGGCGGCGAGCTCCTGCCGCAGAAGTCGACGCACTTCTATCCCAAGCTGCTGGACGGGCTGGTCTTTCATCGGATGTGACGCCGGGCGCGCAGTCCTCCGCCATCGACTTTCCGGCCTGACGAGCGCGCGATCGCCGAGATCCGCCCCGGCGGTTGGGGCACGGTCCTGGCCCGCCGACGAAGTATGATCGGTGTATGGCCCGTCCGCCCGACCTGATCCAACGGCTCGAGGACAACGTGGGCCGGGCGCTGGTGGGCAAGCCGGAGGTCATCCGGCTCGCGGTCATCGGCCTCCTGGCGCGTGGACATCTGCTCATCGAGGACGTGCCGGGCGTGGGCAAGACGACGCTGGCCGCGGCTCTCGCGCGCTCGATCGGCGGCGGCTTCCAGCGCATCCAGTTCACCTCCGACATGCTGCCGTCCGACATTCTCGGCGTCACGGTGTACCAGCCCGAGCGGGGCGACTTCGTGTTCAAGCCGGGGCCGCTGTTCACCAACATCGTGCTGGCCGACGAGATCAACCGCACGATGCCCAAGACCCAGTCGAGCCTGCTGGAGGCCATGAACGAGACGCAGGTCTCGCTCGACCACTCGACCTATCCGCTGCCGAGGCCTTTCATGGTCCTGGCCACCCAGAACCCGCTCGAGTACGAGGGCACGCACGCGCTGCCGGAATCCCAGCTCGACCGCTTCCTGCTGCGCATCCGCATCGGCTACCCGGGCCCGGCTGACGAGAAGGCGATCCTGCGCGGCGGCGGGACGGCGGCGGCGGAGTCGCTGGCCCCCGTCCTCGACGCCGCCGACGTGCTGGAGCTCCAGGAGCAGGTCGATCGCGTGCGCGTGGAGGAGTCGGTCCTGGACTACCTGATGGCCCTGGTCGCCGCGACCCGCGCCTCGGGACTGCTCCGCCTGGGCGTGAGCCCGCGGGGCTCGCTGGCGCTGCTGCGGGCCGCGCGGGCGCGCGCCCTGGCGGACGGGCGTGACTTCCTGGTGCCCGACGACCTGAAGACACTGGCGGTGCCGGCGCTCGCCCACCGCGTGCTGCTGCGGGGGGCCCCGGGTGCCGCGGTCGACGGCGACGCGGTTCTCACGTCGATCCGCGACAGCGTCCCGGTCCCCCGGTGACGCTGCGCCCCCTGCTCGCGCGGTTGCGGCCGCACCGCACGATCCGCCCCACGCGCGACGGGTGGTGGTACCTGGGCGCTGCCCTCGGCCTCGGCTTCGCGGCAATGAATACCGGTAACAACCTGCTCTACCTGCTGGTCTCGCTGCTGCTCGGGCTCATCGTCGTCTCCGGCATTCTCTCCGAACAGTCGATGCGACGGCTGTGGCTGCGCGGCGTCGTGCCCGAGGAGATCTACGCGGGACGGCCCGTGCTGCTGGGCGCACGGATGGCGAACCGCAAGCGGCGGCTGCCCTCGTACTCGATCGCCCTCGAGGGGGGCGGTCGCCGCCTCTACGTCGAGCGGCTCGGCGCCGGCGAGGAGCGCCTGTTGAGCTGGGAGGCGACGTTCGCCGCGCGCGGCCGCCAGCGGCTGCCCGGCCTGCGCGTGCGAACGCGGTTTCCGTTCGGGCTGTTCGTCAAGGCCGGGCGCCTCGTGCTCGGCGACGAGATCGTCGTGTTTCCGGCGGTGCGCCCGCTCGACGCGGCCCGGCGCCGGCGGCTGGCGCCTGGCGGCGCCCGCTCGCTGCACCACCGGGGGCGGGGCCACGACCTCTACAACCTCCGGGAGTACCGGGCGGGCGACGACCCCCGGCTCATCCACTGGCGCAGCACGGCGAAGGCCGGCACGCTGGTCGTGCGCGAGCTGGAGGCAGAGACCACGGTCGATGCGCGGATCGTACTCGTGGGCGACGGCGCCCGTGACCCCGGACGGCTGGAAAAGGGGCTGTCCGAGGCGGCCTCGCTGGCCGTCCATCTCACCGCCACCGGGGCAGCCGTCGAGCTGGCCGGACCGGGCGTGCACGTCCCGCCCGGCCGTGGCCGCGCGCACGCACGGCGGTTGCTGACCGCGCTGGCGGTCTACGCTCCGCCCGGGGAGGCCACGGTGCCCCCGCGCCGGGGCCCAGCCGCCGAGTTCGAGGTCGCCCTGGGATGATCCCACAGCGCGCGCTGAGTGTCGCCGTCAACGTGCTGGTTGCCGACGGCCTGGCCGCCCTGTTCCTGGGCGGGTTCCTGAGTCTGCCGGCGCTGGTGCTCGTCGCGGTGGCCGTCGTCGGCTCCTGGGGACGGGAGGCGCTGCGTCTCGAGCAGATGCCCTGGCTCAGCCTGACGCTGGTGGGGCTGGGCGGCGCCGCCCTGGTCGTGGAGATCGTGACGGCGGCGCCGGCCATGCTCGACGTCTTCACGCACCTGCTGCTCTACCTGCTGCTCATCAAGCTCTACACGCGGCGGACGCCGCGCGACGCCCGCGACATCGCGTTCCTGGCCTTCTTCATGCTGGTCGCGGTGTCGCCCGTCACGATCAGCGTCGTGTTCCTCGGGCTGTTCGTCGCGTTCCTCGTCGTCGGCACCTGGCTACTGATGCTGCGCCACCTGCTGAGCGAGGCGGATGCCGCCACCGCGCCCGCGCTGCCCGCGCGGCCCGCGGCCGGCCTCGGGCGCGACCTGCTCCGCCTGTCCCTGGCGGCCTCGGCGGCGACGATCGGGGTTACCGCGCTGCTGTTCCTGATCATCCCGCGCGTCGGTCAGGCGGCCCTGCCGCTGCGGCCCCAGGCCACGCGTATGGTGTCGGGCTTCTCGGAGCGCGTGCAGCTCGGCGCCTTCGGCGAGATCGAGGCCGACACCACGGTCGTCATGCGCGTGCACCTGACCGCTTTCACGGGCGGCGGTGGCTCGCCGGAGACGCTGCCGTCGCTCCGGTGGCGCGGGGTGGCGTTCGACCATTTCGACGGTCGCACGTGGACCGTGGGGCGCTCGACGGCCAGGCTCACGCTCCGCCGCCGGCAGCCGGTGCCGTTCCCGGTGCAGGCGCACCACGGCGGGCCGGTCCTCACCCAGGAGGTGTACCTGGAGCCGATCGGCACCGAGATGATCTTCGGCGCGCCCCGTGTGCTGCGGCTGCAGGGACGCTCGGATTTCGTCGTGCTCGACGATCTCGGCAATATCGCGGTGCCGGTGCCCGCGGCCCGCCTGCACTACACCGTGGAGTCCGAGCCCGAGCTCGGCGATCCGCGCACGGCGGGAGTGGCCGACGCCCGGCTGACAGGCGACGCTCGCTTGCGGGCCCGCTACACCCAGTTGCCGCCGGTGTCGCCCCGCATCGCGGCGCTCGCCCGCGAGGTGACCGAGGGCAGTGCCGACCACTGGGAGGCCGCCCGACGGCTCAGCGGCTGGCTGAGCCGCGAGCTGGCGTATACGCGCGTGCTGGAGCGGACGACCGCCCTCGACCCGCTGGACGAATTCCTGTTCGTCCGCCGCGCCGGCAACTGCGAGTACTTCGCGGCGGCGCTGGCCGTGATGCTGCGCTCGCTCGCCATCCCCGCCCGCGTCGTGAACGGCTTCCAGCGCGGGGAGTGGAACCCGTATGGCAGCTACTACATGGTTCGCCTGCACGACGCCCATTCCTGGGTCGAGGTCTTCGTGGACGGCGCCGGCTGGGTGACCCTCGATCCGTCGCCGCGCCTCGCCGCCGGGGCCGCGGCGACGGCGGCGCCGGCCTCGCTCTGGCTCGACGCGCTCCGGATGTCGTGGTACCGCTACGTCGTCAGCTTCAGCCTGCACGATCAGCTGGCGGCGGCCGACACCGTCCGGCGGGCCACGTGGACGTGGAGCGCGGCAGTCCTGTACCCGCCCGACTGGCGTGAGATCCCGCGGCCTGCGCTGGCGCTCGGCGTGCTGCTCGTCGTCGCCGTCGTGGCCGTGGGCTGGCACCGTCGCCGGCATGCCGGCACCGCGGGTGGCGGCGGCATGCCGGCGTTCTACGCGCGCGCGCTCCGCCTGCTGGCCCGCCGTGGCCTCACGCTGGAGGCCGGTGAGACCGCGCGCGAGTTCGCGCAGCGGGCAGGCTGGGAGCCGCCGCTGGCCGCGGTGACCGGCGCCTACGAGCGTGTGCGCTTCGGCGGCGCCGCGCTCACGCCGGCCGAGGCAGCCGCGGTGGCCGCGGCTCTCGACGCACTGGCAGCGACCGGGCAAATCCCGCGGGCTCCGACCCAGGGGTCGGATGACGAGATGACCACGGACGACCGGCAGGTGCGTTGATGGGCGCCCGCGACCTCGAGATCGCGCGGGCGGTGAAGCTGCGCCCGATCCAGGAGATCGGCGAGTCCCTCGGCCTGGGCGCCGAGGACCTCGAGACCTACGGCCGCTTCAAGGCCAAGGTCGGCTTTCAGGCGATCGCCCGCGTCGCCGACCGGCCGGACGGCCGGCTCGTGCTCGTCACCGCCATGACGCCGACGCCGGCGGGTGAGGGAAAGTCCACGACGACGGTGGGGCTGGCCGACGGCTTCCGCCGCATCGGCCGGCGGTCGATCGTCGCGCTGCGCGAGCCCTCGCTGGGGCCGGTGTTCGGGGTGAAGGGGGGGGCGGCCGGCGGCGGCCGGGCCCAGATCGCGCCGATGGAGGACATCAATCTCCACTTCACGGGCGACATGCACGCGATCGGGGCCGCCCACAACCTGCTCGCCGCGATGCTCGACAATCATCTGGCCCAGGGCAACCCCCTCGGCCTCGACCAGCGCCGGGTGCTCTGGAAGCGCGTGCTGGACATGAACGACCGGGCGCTGCGCAACGTCGTCCTCGGCCTCGGCGGTCCCGCCCACGGCGTGCCTCGCGAGGGCGGCTTCGAGATCACCGTGGCCTCCGAGGTGATGGCCATCCTGTGTCTGGCCCGCGACCTGCCGGACTTCAAGGCGCGCGTGGAGCGCATCATCGTGGGCGAGACGGCGGCGGGCGAGCTGGTCGAGGCGCGCCAGCTCAAGGCGGCCGGCGCCATGACGGTGCTGATGAAGGATGCGGTCAAGCCCAACCTCGTGCAGACGCTGGAGGGTACGCCCGCCTTCGTGCACGGCGGGCCGTTCGGCAACATCGCCCACGGCTGCAACAGTCTCGTCGCCACCCGCCTGGCCCTCAAGCTCGGCGAGGTGGTGGTGACCGAGACCGGCTTCGCCAGCGACCTCGGCGCCGAGAAATTCGTGAACATCAAGGCCCGCACCGGCGGCCTCACGCCGTCGGCCGCCGTGATCGTCGCCACCGTGCGCGCGCTCAAGCTCCACGGCGGCGTGGCGCCGGCCGACCTCGGCCGCGAGGACGTGGCGGCCGTCCGCCGCGGCAGCGACAACCTGGCCAGGCACGTCGAGAACGTGCGGACGTTCGGCCTCCCGCCGGTCGTCGCGCTCAACCACTTCAGGGGTGACAGCGACGCCGAGGTCGCCGCCGTGCTCGACGTCTGCCGCGGGTGGGGTGTGCGGGCGGCGGTCTCCCGCGGCTGGGAGCTGGGCGGGGCGGGCACCACCGAGCTGGCCGAGGCCGTCGCGGAGGCGATGGCCACCGCCGACGCCGGCGCGTTCCACCAGCTCTATCCGGACGACTGGCCGCTGGCGCGCAAGATCGAGACGATCGTCACGCAGATCTACGGCGGCGACGGCGCCACCATCGCGCCGGCCGCCGCCGCCAAGCTGGCGCGCTGGGAGTCGCTCGGGTACGGCCGGTTGCCGGTCTGCATGGCCAAGACCCAGAACTCGCTCTCGGACGACCCCCGGAAGCTTGGCCGCCCGCGCCGCTTCACGGTCACCGTCCGCGACGCCAAGCTGGCGGCCGGCGCCGGCTTCGTCGTCGCGTACGCGGGGGACATCTTGACGATGCCCGGACTTCCGAGGACGCCCGGCGCCGAGACGATGGACGTCGACGCCGAGGGCAACGTCGTCGGGCTGTTCTAGCTCGCCGAGCGGGCTCTGGCGCCGGCGGGCGCGTGGGCCCGGCCGCGCCGGCATGGCTCGCCTGTCGCCGTAACTCGCTCCGGGCTCGGCTCGCTCGGCCCCCCATCCCCCAAAGGGGGATCGGACGCGGCCCAGTCGAATCGCTGGCGGCTCGCTCGCCGAACCCTCCGCTCGAACGGCGACAACGGCGCGCCATGACGGCGCGGCCGGGCCCACGCGCCCGCCGGCGCCAGAGCCCGCTCCACGGTGCGCCCCGTCTATGGATCGTCCAGGCTAGGTTTTCTCGGTGGTGTCGGGGCGGGTGACGACGCCGTTGATCCGCCAGGCGCCGTCTTCACGCACCAGCTCGTAGACGGCCTCGACGGCGCGGCCGTTGGTGCCGCGCACGCGGACGAACAGGTAGAGGCGGCTGGCGTCGCCGCGCTGGATGCCGTCGATGACCGCCGTGGCCGAGCGGGCGATCTCGGGGTAGCCGGTGCGCACCATCTGCTCGAAGCGCGCGCGGTCGAAGAGCTGGTGGATCTCGCGGGAGGCGAACGTGAAGGCCGTGTCGAAGTCGTCGCGTCGGAAGGCGTCGAGCTGCTGCAACACGACGCCGCGGGCGTCCCCGACGTCGGATTCCGCTTGCGTCGCGGCCGTCGCCGGCCACAGCACCAGCAGCGCCAGGAGGAGCGTGACGGCCCGGACCATGCCGCTACTTTACCCCTCCCGACCCGGCTGATAGTATCCCGTCGCCATGCGCACGATGCTGCTGGGCACCGGCTCGCCGCCGCCGAATCCCAGGCGCCGCGGCCCATCCACTCTCGTCACCGTGGGGGGCGGCGAGCACTTCCTCGTCGACGCCGGCTCCGGCGTCGGCGTGCAGCTCGTGCAGGCAGGCGTGCGTCCCTACGACTGGCCGCCGGTCTTCATCACCCACCATCACTCCGACCACACGATCGACCTCGGCCACCTGCTGATCACGCGATGGATCGTCGGCCAGAACGCGCCGCTGGAGATTTACGGCCCGGCCGGCACGCGCCGGCAGGTGGACCGCCTGCTCGACTGGCTGCGGTGGGACGTCGACGTCCGCCGCGCCCACATGCACGAGCGCCCGCCGCCCGAGGTGCGCGTGACCGAGATCGAGGAGGGACGGATCCTCGAGCGCGAGGGGCTGCGCGTCTCCGCGTTCCTGGTCGAGCACGACCCGGTGAAGCCGGCGTTCGGCTATCGCTTCGACGCCGAGGGGCGCAGCGTGGCGGTGTCCGGGGACACGCGGCCGTGCGAGAACCTCATGCGGTGGACCCGCGGCGTGGACGTGCTCGTTCACGAGTGCTGCGAGATGGCCAAGACCTCGTGGTACCCGGGCTGCGGCTGGCCGAGCATCGAGGAGAAGGTCCGCGATCTCGCCTCCTACCACACCCAGCCGGACGACATCGGCCGCGTCGCCGAGGGCGCCCGACCGGGGCGCCTCGTCCTCACGCACCTGATGCCGGGCTCCGATCCCGCCGAGCTGAAGGCGGCGGCCGAGAAGTACTACCGCGGGCCGGTGACGGTGGGCGAGGACCTGCTCGAGGTGTGACCGCCCCCCGGTTCGGCTTCTTCTTCTGGCCCTACGAGCCGGCCCTCGTGGCACGCATGATCGGGCTCGGAGAAGCGCACGGCTGGGACCTCATCGGGATCGCCGACACTCCCGGCAATGCGATGGACGTGTGGGTGGCCCTCGCCCAGGCGGCCACGCTCAGCACACGGGTGAGGCTGGCGAGCTGCGTGACCAATCTCACCACCCGCGATCCCGCCATCACCGCCGGCGCGGCGGCCTCGGTGAACCGGCTGTCCGGCGGCCGCTTCGACCTGGGTGTCGGCGCCGGCCACAGCGGCGTGGTGAACGTCGGCCACCGGCCCGCGGCCCCGGCGGCGCTGCGCGCGGGCCTGGCCCGGCTCCGCACCCTGCTCGAGGGCGACGGCGGCGGCGCGCGGGTCCCCGTCTACGCGGCCGCCTCGGGACCGGGCGCGTTGCGCGCCGCCGGCGCCGCCGCGGACGGCGCGTTCGTCAACCACGGGCTGGGGTTCGGCGAGACCTCGCGGGCGCGCGTCCTCCTCGCCGAGGGCGCCGAGCAGGCAGGTCGTGCGGGCGCGGCGCTCGACACCTGGTTCATCGCCTGCCTGGACGTGAGCGAGCGCCGGGAGACGGCGCTCGAGCAGCTCGGCAACATCCTGGGCTTCGTCGCCGCGTATGTCCTCGGGCCGGCGCCGGCCGAGCGCGGCGTCCCCGCGGAGCTGGTACCCGCCGTCGTCGAGCTGCGGCGGCAGTACACGACACGGCGCCGCGAGATGGATCCGGCGCTCGTGCGGCGGCTGGGGCTGTTCGACTACCTGCGACGCCGGCTGGCGGTGGCGGGGACGCCGGAGGAGTGCGCGGAGCAGACCCGGGCCGCGCTGGCGGCCGGCGCCAGCAACCTGATGTTCACCGTCAGCCTCGCCGCGGATCCGGTGCGCACCGTCGAGCTGTTCGGGGGCGACGTGCTCCCGCGGCTGCGACGGCCTACGGGCCCTTGAGCCGCATCTCCTCCCACGCCGGATACGGCACCAGGTGCTGCGTGTCGAGCATGTGCTCGGCCACTCGCGGCCCCACCCCGCGCAGCGTGCGGTAGTCCATGATCGGAGCGAACATCGCCCGGTCGATCGTGAGCTGCTGGATGCGATGCAGCAACGCCTCGCGCTTGCGGGGATCCCGCTCCCGGGCCTGCTGCAGGACCAGGTCGTCGATGTCGGGATAGCCGCCGTAGGCATAACTGCCCTTGGAGTAGATGAACTCCGCCACGCGGCTGGCGGCGTTGCCCGAGTTGCCCGCAGCCACCATGAACAGCCCGCGCAGCTTCTTCTCCCGCCAGGCGGCGTAGAAGGCCGCCCGCTCCAGGGTGCGGATCCGCACGCGGATGCCCACCGCGTTCATGAAGTTCACCGCTGCCTCGGCGGTCGCGAAGAAGGGCGGGATCGGCACGAACTCCCCGGCGTCGAGGCCGTTGGGATAGCCGGCCTCCTTGAGCAGCTGTCTGGCCTTGGCCGGATCGTAGGGAAGGCCCGGGGTCTGCAGCGCGAAGTCCATGACGCGCGGCACGATCACCGAAGTCGGCGGACAAAACCCCAGGCAGGACACCTCGTTGATCGCCTGGCGGTCCAGCGCGTAGCTGAGGGCCTGCCGCAGGCGCTTGTCGTGCCACGGCGATTTGGGATCCCACTGGTCGGCAAACTCGATCCAGTAGATGGACGCGTGCTTGGACGGCACCAGCTGCAGCCTCGGATCGCGCCGGACGTTCTCGGCATCCTCGCCGTCGAGTGCGAAGGCGATGTCCGCCTCGCCCTTCTTGAGCATCGCGACCCGGGTGGTGGTCTCGGGCACGCTTTTCATGACCAGCCGTTTCACGTTTGGGACGCGGCGCCAGTAGCCGGCGTTGGCTTCCAGCACGACCTCCACGCCGGGTGTGTGGCTCACGAACTTGTAAGGGCCAGCGCCGATCGGGTGCTTGCGGAACCCGTCCTCGCCCACCTGCGTGAGGTACTTCTTCGGCACGACGAGGCCGGCCGCGGTCGCCGTGGTGCCGTAGAAGGTCATGAAGTCGGGCCACGGCTCCTTGAGGTGGAAGCGAATCGTGACCGGATCGACGACCTCGACCTGCCGGACACGCGCCTGCAGCTCGCGGGCGCCGGCCCCTCTGTACCGCTCGAAGCTGAACTTCACGTCCTCGGCGGTGAGAGGGTCCCCGTTGTGGAACTTCACCCCCCGGCGCAGCTTGAACTCGTAGACCAGGCCGTCCGGACTCTCCGTCCACGACTCGGCGAGACTGTTGCCGACCTTCTGGCCGGGCAGCGGCCGCACCAGCGCGTCGTGGATCGCGTAGAGGATCCCGAACGGCGTGATCTGCGGTGGCGAGGTGGACGGGTCGAACCAGCTGGGCGCGATCGTGACGTGCCACGCGATGACCGCTTCACCGGCCGGCGCCGCCTGGCCGGCCGCGCCCTGGACGGCCGTGAGGGTCAGGAGCGTGGCCAGAAGCAGCGAGGCGAGGCCGCACGACAACGGAGGCCTGAGCTCACGACGGTGTGGACCCATGTTCGTCACCTGTCCGTTCCGATGGGGGGACGTCGGCGAGTCGCTCGGTAGGCCAGAGAATCCGCTCAAGCCGCGGCTACGTCAAGAGCCCAGCCGGCAACAGGGCCCCGTCGGCACGGTTGATTCCGGCCGGCCACGATAGTACGGTGCCGCCCATGTCCCACGGCCTGGCCCGCGGCCTCACGAACTACGGCGATCGCGACTTCGCGCTCTACCTGCGCCGCTCGTTCGCGCGCTCCATGGGCTACTCCACGGCGGCGCTGGCCCGGCCGATCATCGGCCTCGCGAACTCGGCCAGCGGCTTCAACAACTGTCACCGCCACTTCCCCGAGCTGCTGGAGGCCGTGCGGCGCGGGGTGCTGGCGGCGGGTGGGTTGCCGGTCGAGTTCCCGACGATCTCGCTCGGCGAGGTGTTCCTGGAGCCGACGAGCATGCTCTACCGCAACCTCATGTCGATGGACGTCGAGGAGATGGTCCGCGCCCAGCCCATGGACGCGGTCGTCCTCGTCGGCGGCTGCGACAAGACCGTGCCCGCCCAGCTCATGGGCGCCGCCTCGGCCGGCGTGCCGGCCGTTCAGCTCGTCGCCGGGCCGATGATGGCGGGCCGCCACCACGGCGAGCGGCTCGGCGCCTGCACCGACTGCCGGCGGTTCTGGGCGAAGTACCGGGCCGGACAGATGACCAAGGACCAGATCGAGGACGTCGAGGGCAACCTGGCGACGACCGCCGGGACGTGCGCCGTGATGGGCACGGCGAGCACGATGGCCTGTCTGGCCGAGGCGCTCGGCATGGCGCTGCCGGGTACCGCCGCCATCCCCGCCGTCCACGCCGACCGCCTGCGGGCGGCCGAGGCCACCGGGGAGACGGCCGTGGCGCTCGCCCACTCGCGGCTGACCCCGGCGCAGATCCTCACGCCGCCGGCGTTCGAGAACGCGCTACGCGTGCTGCTGGCGATCGGCGGCTCCACCAACGCGATCATCCACCTGACGGCCGTCGCCGGCCGCGTCGGCGTGCCGATCTCGCTGCACGACCTGAATCGCTGGAGCGACGAGACGCCGGTGCTCGTGGACCTCAAGCCCTCCGGTCAGCACTACATGGAAGACCTGTTCGCCGCCGGCGGTCTCGGCGCCGTCCTGCGCGAGCTGCGCGACCGGCTGCACCTCGACTGTCTGACCGTGACCGGCGAGAGGCTGGGCGCGCGACTGGACGCCGGTGACGCCTGGGTGGACCGCGGGGTGATCCGCAGCGTACGCGAGCCCTTCCAGCCCGTCGGCGGCCTCGTGGCGCTGTTCGGCTCGCTGGCGCCCGGCGGGGCCATCCTCAAGCGCTCGGCGGCCGACGCCCGCCTGTTCGAGGGCGAGGGGCGCGCGGTCGTGTTCGACTCGTTGGAAGACCTGGCCGCGCGCATCGACGACCCGGCGCTCGACGTGACGCCCACCGACTTCCTCGTGCTGAAGAACGCGGGGCCGAAGGGCGGCCCGGGGATGCCGGAGGCCGGCTACCTGCCGATCCCGACCAAGCTCTCGCGGAGCGGCGTGACGGACATGGTGCGGATCTCCGACGCCCGGATGAGCGGCACCGCGTTCGGCACGATCGTGCTGCACGTGACCCCGGAAGCGGCGACCGGCGGGCCGCTGGCTCAGGTGAAGAACGGCGACCGGATCCGCCTGTCGGTCAAGGAGCGGCGGCTCGATCTGCTGGTCGACCCGAGCGAGCTGGTCCGGCGGGCCGCGGCGACGGTCGCGGTGCCGGTGCCCGCGCGCGGCTATCGCCGACTGTATCTCGACCACGTGCTACAGGCCGACGCCGGCTGCGACTTCGATTTTCTCCGCAGCGGCCGCTAAGGGAGATCGAAGAGGAGGGCTTCGGTGTCGGCCTCACCGAGCAGCGTGAGCGCCGTCTCGTCGCCGATCGCGGCGCCGTCGCCCTGGGCCAGGCGCTGGCCGTTGAGCGTGAGCGCGCCGCGGGCGACGTGCAGCCAGGCGTGCCGGTCCGGGCCCAACTGGTGGACCACCTTGTCGCCCGGCCCCAGCACGGTCGCGTACACGCGCGCGTCCTGGTGAATCGTGACCGAGCCCTCGGCGCCGTCGGGCGAGGCGACCAGCCGCAGCCGCCCCCGCTTGTCGGCGTCGGCGAAGGTCTTCTGCTCGTAGCCCGGAGCGATGCCGGCCTTCGACGGCTCGATCCAGATCTGGAGCAGGTGCAGCGGCTCCGCGGGCGAGGGGTTGGCCTCGCTGTGACGGACGCCCGTGCCAGCGCTCATGCGCTGCACCTCGCCCGGCCGGATGACCGAGCCGGTGCCGAGGCTGTCGCGGTGCTCGAGCGCACCCTCCAGCACGTAGGTGATGATCTCCATGTCGCGATGGCCGTGGGTGGGAAAGCCCCGGCCGGGCGCCACGAAGTCCTCGTTGATCACGCGCAGGGCGCGGAAGCCCATGAAGCGCGGATCGTAGTAGTCGGCGAACGAGAACGTGTGCCAGGTATCGAGCCAGCCGTGATCGGCGTGTCCGCGGTCCGTGGCCGGTCGGATCGTGATCATGTCATTGAGAGGGCGGGCGCGGTTGCAGCGATTCCGCGCCCTCGAGCTGGACCGGCGCGGGCTCCGGACGGCGCTCGGCCGGTCCGCGTCCAATCCCACGCTCTTCGCGATGCAGCAGCGGCAGCGCCAGCAGCGGCAGCAGGCCGACGACGCCGACCGTGATCATCAGCCGCCCGAGGTTGGAGTAGTCGGTCTGGGTCACCGCGAAGGCCTCGTTCAGGTACTCGGTGAAGAGCTGGCTCGCCGACAGTGCCAGGTTCATGAGCGAGGCCATGATGGCGAACATCGTGGCCTCGGCGCCGGGCGGCGCCGTCCGGGCGATGAGGACCAGCATGGGCACCATCGCCAGCTGGCCGAGCGGCGCGGAGATCGTGGTGTCCACGAAGGCCAGCGTGCGGGCCGAGATCCCCAGCCACTCGTGCAGCCCGTAGAAGAGCCCGATGCTCGGTAGATAGAGGATGGCGCCTGCGACCATCACCCAGAGCAGGGTGAAGCTCACCGGCCGCTTCACGATCGTCTTCCTGAACACCAGGAGCCCGACCAGGCTCAGGATCGAGGAGACCTGCGCGAGCAACCCGAGGAATTTCTGGTCGAACCCCAGCCGGTCGATCGCCCAGTAGCTGTAGCCCTGGCCGACGGTGGGCGTGGCCCGGAACAGGAAGATCACGATGGCGGCGATCACCACCCCCTGCGAGATGCCGACCCGCTGGAGGAGCAGGCTGATGAGCGCGGCCGAGACCACCAGCACGATCTCGCGGCTGTACGGCGCGCCGACCGTCTCCAGCAACGCGCCGAACGCCGCGTAGCCGAGCCCCACCAGCAGCACCAGCTGCGCCTTGCCACCCGCCAGCGGCCCGGCCGTCGTCGCGGTCGGGGCGGACACGGTCCGGGGCCGGGTACGGATGAACGGCACGCTGGCCGCGACGAGCAGGGGCAGCACCATCGCCACCGCGAACGTGGCGCGGCTGCCGATGCGGCCGGCGAGGACGCCCGAGAGGTAGCCCACGCTGATGCCGCCCAGGAGCAGCGCCATCCGGCCGAGGGTCTGGATCTGGCCGATCTCCTCGTCGTTCTGGGCGATCTCGACGCTGAGCGCGTCGGCCACCACGTCCTGGATCATGAAGCCGACCGCGATCAGCACCGACACGGCGACGTAGGCCCCGGCCGAGCGAACCGTGGTGGCCAGGGCTGCATAGCCGACCAGCGAACAGATTGCGCCCACCAGGAGATAGGCGTGGCGACGGCTGCCCAGGATGGGATAGGCGTCTGAGGCGACGCCGGCGACCATCTTCATGGACCACGGCAGGCTGAGCCAGAACGCCACGGCGGCGGCCTGGGCCGGGGTCAGGCCGAGGACGTCCTTCTCGAAATAGAGCAGGGCGATTGCGGTCACCGTGCTGGCGCCGTAGCAGAAATACGTGAGCAGGACGGGAAGATAGGCCGGGCGGATGCCCCCCAGCCAGCGCTTGACGAGAGCAGGTCGGGAATCACCCACGACGTCCATCCTACCCCGGCTGCGCCGATTCGGCACGATTGGCCTGCACTTCGGGCATCCGGCGAGAAACTCGTCGGGCTGTCTGCATGTTTTGCAGACGCCAGGAGGCACCCCGGTAAGCGTTCCCGGGAGTTTCGGCTGGAGTTGCCCTGGCAGACGGCTTGCTGTCATAGGGGACCGAATGCAAATCCTTCATCGGGCCATGGGTCTCTGGAGGCGCCGGACGCCATCGCGCTATGCCCTGGCCCTGGCCGGTGGCGGCATCGTCGGCGGCATGTACGAGGTGGGCGCCATGACGGCGCTCGAGGAGCGCCTCAACGGCAGCGGCGGCGGCTTCGACATCTATGTCGGCTGCAGCGCCGGCTCCGTGGTGGCGTCGCTGCTGGCCAGCGGGATCCGGGCCAGCGAGATCTACAGGATCCTCGACGAGGACCGCGTCGATCCGCTGAACTTTCGCCGGGGGGTGTCGTTCACGGGCGAGG
Organism: Candidatus Methylomirabilota bacterium; assembly: GCA_035762565.1. Taxonomy (GTDB): domain Bacteria; phylum Methylomirabilota; class Methylomirabilia; order Rokubacteriales; family CSP1-6; genus AR5. The sequence goes on from DASTOJ010000041.1 coordinate 17,513, forward strand.
CATTCCGCACCGCGTGCGGACGGTTCGGCCGGTTCATGTGGGCGGTCAGCAAGCACGTGATCCGCGGCGGGCGCTGCCTGCCCGACGTGCTGGCCCGCGCCGAGCGCGAGCTGCCGCCCGGATTCTTCACCCTGGCCGCGATCGAGCGCTTCATCCGGTTCGGGCTGGCCTCGCGCGGCCACCGCAACGCCTTCGCGGACCTCGCGCATCCGCTGCTCATCCCGGCGGTCGACCTCGACACGGCCGAGCGGGTCGTGTTCGGCGCCGGCGCGCTCGCCTCGGTGCCGATCAGCGACGCGGTGGCGGCGTCCTCGGCGATCCCGGGCTTCTTCGATCCCTACACGATCGGCGGACGCGACTACGTGGACGGCGGCGTGGGCTTCTGCGGGCACGCCGACCTCGCCGCCGAGGCGGGCGCCGACGTGGTGTTCGTGGTGAACCCGCTGGTGCCCAATCGCGCGCCCGACGGCGACTCGGTGCGGGCCCGCGGCGTCTACACGATCATGGAGCAGGCCGGCCGCATCTACAGCCAGAACCTGTTGCAGCTGGGTCTGGCCGCGCTGGCCGTGAAGTTCCCGCGCACCGCGTTCTACCTCCTCCAGCCGCCGCGGGACACCGAGCTGCTCTTCGGACCCTCGATGGGGTTCGAGGCCAGCCAGGCGGCCCTCCGCTTCGGCTACACCTCGACACGCGCCTGGCTCGGCGAGCAGGGCGCCCCGCTGCTGCGACACCTCGCGCTGGCTTAAACCCGGACTCTTCACGAACGGCACAACGCGCGCGGCCGTGCGCTGGCGGCGGGGCGCGTCGGCGTCGGCGGCGCCCGCATGGCTCGCCTGTCGCGGCCAGCTCGCTCCGGACGGGGCGAGCGCGACCCCCCATCCCCCATAGGGGGCTGGGCCGGTGTCGAGTCGAATCGCCGATCACGCGCTCGCCCCGTCCTGCGCTCGCGCACGCGACGACGGCTCGCCATGATGGCGCCGCCGACGCCGACGCGCCCCGCCGCCAGCGCCAGCACACGGTCGGCGGCCGTCCGTGAATGGTCCGGGTTAGAGATGTCGGGTCAGACGCGCTCAGCTGCTGGCTTCGGTGGCCAGGCGGCGCTGGACGGCGCCAAGGCCGTCGTAGGCGGCGTACTTGTAGGCGTCGCTCAGCGACGGATAGTTGAAGACGGTGTTGACGAACATGTCGATCGTGCTCTCGGTCTGCAGGGCGATGAGGCCGACATGGACCAGCTCGGCCGCGATCTCGCCGATGATGTGCACGCCCAGCAGCAGCTTGTCGGGATAGCGGAAGACGAGCTTGACCTCGCCCCCCAGGTCGCCGGCGATCTGGCCGCGGGCGTTGGTGCGGTAGAACGCACGCCCCACGCAGTAGTCGATCCCGCTCTTCCGGCAGCTCTCCTCGGTCTCGCCCGCCATCGCGATCTCGGGAATGGTGTAGACGGCCAGCGGGAAGACCGGCGCCACCTGCGTCTTGTACTTGGGCAGGTCGAAGGCGTGCACCATCGCCACCCGCGCCTGCTCCATCGAGGTCGAGGCGAGGGCGGGGAAGCCGATCACGTCGCCGGCCGCGTAGATGTGGGAGACCGCGGTGCGGTAGCGCTCGTCGACCGTGAGCAGCCCGCGCTCGTCGACGGCGAGTCCCGCCCGGTCGATGGCCAGGCGCCGGACGTTGGCCACGCGGCCGGCCGCCACCAGCACCTGGTCGACGGCGAGGCTGCCGGCGCGCTTGAGCACCAGGCGGACGCCGTCGGCGGCCGGCACGTAGCTCGCCACGCGCTCCTCGAGCCGCAGGTCCACCCCCAGGAAGCCCATCTGCAGCCGCAGCTGGTCGGACATCTCGGCGTCGAGGAAGCCGAGCAGCCGGTCGCGCCCGTCGATCAGGCTGACCTTGATGCCGAGCGCGGCGAAGATCGTCGTGTACTCACAGCCGATGACGCCGGCGCCCACGACGGCGAGCGTGCGCGGCAGCCGCTCGAGCTCGAGGATCTCGTCGCTGTCGTGGATCCGGGGGTCGGTGAAGGGGACGTCGGGGGGCCGGGTAGGGACCGAGCCGGTGGCGATGAGGATGACGTCGCCGTGCAGGAGGCGGTCGGGCTGCCCCTCGCCGGTCACCCGGAGCGTGTGCGGGTCCTCGAAGCGCGCCTCCCCGTGCACGACGTCGATCTTGTGCCGCTCGATGTTCTCGGTGACGACCTGGCGGAGCGAGCGCACGACCTCGTGCTGACGGTACATGAGGTCCTTGACCGTGAGGTCGGCGTGCGCCTGATAGTCGACGCCGTAGAGGCCGCGCTGGCGGAGGCCCGAGAAATAGAGGGCGGTCTCGCGCAGGGTCTTGGAGGGGACGGTGCCGGTGTTGATGCCCGCGCCGCCGGGGTGCGGCTCGCGCTCGACCACGGCCACCCGCTTGCCGAAGTACGCGGCCTGTGCGGCCCCTTTTTCTCCGGCGGGGCCGGCGCCGATGACGACCAGATCGTAGTGCTCCATCGCGTCCACCGACACGCTATGACGGCGGCCCCGTGCGATGCAAGGGAGTTCCGCGGCGACCGCTTCACCGGCGGCCACCGGCCAGGCGTCGCGCCTCCGGCAGCGCCCGCAGCCGGGCCATCGCCACCACGCCGAGCGCGGGGCCCACCGCGAGCGTGACGAAGGCCCACCGCCAGCCGGCGGCGGCGACGATGGGCGGGATCAGCCAGATGCTCAGCGTCGTCAGCGCGAAGCCCGCGCACGTCTGCGTCGTGAGCGCGGTGCCCACGTAGGCGGGCGGCGACAGCTCGGTGACCGCCGTGGAGAACTGCGCGGAGTCGGCGATGACCGTCACCCCCCATACGCTCGCCACCAGCAGGGTGAGGGCCGGCGGCCCGCCGAACGTGAGCCCGATCACCAGCGCGCAGGCGCCGCTGGCGGCCATCGCGGCGATCGTCAGGGTCGTGCGGCCCCACCGGTCCGACACGAGGCCGCCGCCCCAGCACCCGAGGGCGCCGAGGGCGATCACCAGGAACGTCGCCGCGCTGGCGTTGGCGCCGAGGTAGTCGCCGCCGCCGCGGGCGCGCAGGCTCTCGGCCAGGAACACGCCGATCCACGCCCACATCGCGTACAGCTCCCACATGTGACCGAAGTAGCCGAAGCAGGCCAGCCGCGCACCGCGCTCGCGGAAGACGGCCGCCGCCATCCGGAGGTCGAAGCGCGCGGCCGGGAACGCGTGCGGGCCGTCCCGCACGAACCCGACCACGATCACGGCCGCCAGCAGGGCCAGCGCCGAGGCCACCAGCAGCGTGTGGCGCCAGGGCAGATCGGTGAGGCCGCGGATGAGATGCGGCGTCGCGGAGCCGACGGTGAGCGCGCCGACGAGGATGCCGATGGCGAGCCCCCGGCCCTCGCGGAACCAGGTGGCCATGATCTTCATGGCCGGCGGGTAGGCGCCGGCCATGGCGAGGCCGGTCACGAAGCGCAGCGCGAGCGCGGAGGCCAGGCCGTCCACCGCGAGCGCCAGGGCGGCGTTGGCGGCGGCGCCCAGCACCGCGCCGGCAACGAGCACACGGCGGGCCGGCCAGACGTCGGGCAGGTTGGTCAGCGCGGCGCCCAGCGTGCCGGCGATGAAGCCGGCCTGGACGGCGATGGTCAGCCCGGCGGCGCCGCCGTCGCCGAGCGCCCACTCGCGGCGCAGCGCCGGCAGCACCGCCGCCGCGCTGAACCAGACGCAGAGCGCCAGCAGCTCGGCCAGCGAGAGCAGGGCCAGCTGGCGCCAGCGTTCCACGGAAGCGGCGGCGCTACTCGATGACCTTGCGCTCGCGCAGCCCGGCGATGTCGGCGGCGCCCAGGCCGAGGTCCTTCAGGATCGCCTCGGTGTGCTCACCGCCGAGCGGCGCCGCGGTCCGGACGGTGCCCGGCGTGTCGGACAGCTTGATGGCGATGCCGAACTGGCGCACCCGGCCGTGGGTCGGGTGCTCGACGTCCACGATCATGGCCCGGTGGTTGATCTGCGGGTCGCGCACCATCTCCTCGACGTCGTAGACCTTGCCCACGCAGACGTCGTGCTTGACCAGGAACTCGTACCAGTCGTCGCGGTCGCGCGTCCGGATGACGGCCTCGATCGCCTCCCGGGCCGCACTCTCCTCGGCGTTGGCCGCGCGCACGAACTGGTCGGGCTGGCGGGCGAAGCGCTTGAAGTCCGGCCGGCCGATCGCGTTGCAGAAGTTCTCCCACAGCCACGGCTCGGTGCAGCCGATCGTCAGCAGCTTGTCGTCGCGCGTCTCGTAGATCGCGTAGTACGGGTACGACCCGCCCAGGAAGCCCTCCCCCCGCCGCGGCGCCACGCCGTCGGAGAAGAAGAAGCGCATGTTGGGCGTGGCCGCCAGCAGGGAGAGCGTCGTGTCCAGGTAGGACACGTCGACGTGCTGCCCGCGTCCGGTCCGCTCGCGCGCGAACAGCGCCAGCACGATCCCGAGGGCGCCGTGCAGGCTCGCCCCCGCGTAGTCGGCCACCAGGTTGAGCGGGATCACCGGCTTCTTGCTGCCGGCGTCGCCGATGAGGTTGAGCACGCCGGCCAGCGACAAGTAGTTCATGTCGTGGGCGGGATAGTTCCGGTACGGGCCGTCCTGCCCGAACCCGGACAGCGAGCAGTAGACGAGGCGCGGGTTCAGCTCGTGCAGCGCCGGATAGCCGGCCCCGAGCCGCTCCATCACGCCGGGCCGGAAGCCCTCCACCAGCACGTCGGCGCCGGCGGCCAGCTTGCGGAAGATCGCCTGGCCCTCGGGCGCCTTCATGTTGAGCGTCATCGAGCGCTTGTTGCGGTTGACGAAGGCGTGGATCGTGCGGCGGACCCACTGTTCATCGCGTGGGGTGCCCGGCTCCGGCGTCTCGATCTTCAGCACGTCGGCGCCCATGTCGGCGAGCAGCATGCCGGGCATCTCCGCCGGTGGCACCCGGGCCAGCTCCAGGATCTTGATGCCGTCGAGGACGCCCATGGCTAGTCCCTCTCCGTGACGAGGCGTGAGGTGAGCGCGCGGATGTCGGGGACGTCCTCGAGCCGCGCGAGCTGCGCGGCCACGCCGTCGGCCTCGGCGGCGCCGAGGACGGGGGCCGCGCAGGCCAGGAACTTGTCGCGCAGCTGGGCGTCGCCGAGCGGCTGGTCGGGATGGCCGGAGGCGCCGCGGGGCGGCGACGCCAGCGTGCGGCCGTCGCGCAGGCGGACGGTGACGCGGCTCCACGCGTGCTGCGCGAGGCCGTCGGGCAGGGTGGGGTCCACCACCATGCGCACGCGGTCCATCAGCTCGCGGGTGCCGGCGTCGGCCACCGGGCCCTCGGCGAACGAGCCGAGGTCCACGCGTCCGGCGGCCAGGGCGGCGGCCGCGCAGAACTGCATCGAGAACTTCCGCTCGAGCCCATTGGTCGGGCTGTTGTGGCGCAGGACGTCGGGGACGACGTGGTTCACCCCGACCTCGACGTCGGCGACCTCGCCGGCGTTCAGCCGGTGGGTCGCCCGCAGCTCGAGCAGTGCGTCGATCGCGGCGTGGGTCAGCGCGCAGGACGGATACGGCTTCACCGCGATGCCGGACTGCACCAGCTCCCAGCGCCGGCCCAGCGTCTCGAACGCGTCCGGCATCAGCTTGGCCTGGCTCAGGGCCGCCGCGTAGCCCTGCCGGCCCTCCAGCGCCTCGTCGGAGGCGGTGAGGCCTTCCCGCGCGGCCATCGCGGCGAAGACGCCGTTGCGGGCCGCGTGGCCCGCGTGGAACGGCTTGGTCATCGAGCCGAAGTTCTCCTTGAGGCCGGAGGCCAGCGACGCGGCGATGCCGAGCGCGTGCCGCGCCCGGTCGGCGTCCAGCCGGAGGAGGCTGGCGGCGGCGGCGGCGCAGCCGAGGGTGCCGATGGCGGAGGTCGCATGCCAGCCGCGCGTGTACAGCTCGGGGTTCAGCGCCAGGCCAAGGGCCGCGCTGACCTCGAAGCCGATGACGTAGGCGAGCACGACGGCGGCGCCGCCGGCCGGGTCGCCCTCGGCGGCCGCCAGCGCGGCCGACAGCAGCGGCGCGCTCGGATGCCCCATCAGGGCGAAGTTGGTGTCGTCGAAGTCGTGGGCATGGCCGGCGGTGCCGTTGGCGAGCGCCGCCCACGTCGGGCTCGTGCGCAACGAGGTGCCGATCACAGTGCACAGCGGCGTGCCGCCCTCGGCGCGGGCGACGGCGCGCACGCCGGCGGCGACCGGCTCGGCGGCGCCGGCCAGCGTCACCCCCAGCGTGTCGAGAGCGGCGCGGCGGACCTGGGCGATCGCGGTGTCGGGACAGTCGCGCAGCGTGGTCTTCACGACGAACTCGGCGAGGCGGGCGGTGGCTGTCATGGCCCGCACGATAGCGGAGGGCCTGCGCGGTTGCAAGGCGATCGGGCGTGGCGGACAATCCCCGGCGGGAGGAACCATCGTGCCCGCCATCACGAACCGCCGCGTGCTGCTCCGGAGCCGCCCCGCCGGCGAGCCCAGGCCCACCGACTTCGAGATCGCCGACGCCCCGCTGCCTGCCCCCGCCGAGGGCGAGCTGCTGTGCCGCACGATCTACCTCTCGCTCGACCCCTACATGCGCGGCCGGATGAACGACGTGAAGTCCTACGCCGCCTCCGTGGAGCTGGGCCAGCCGATGGTGGGCGGCACCGTGAGCGAGGTTGTGGACTCGCGCCATCCGGGGTTCCAGACGGGCGACTTCGTCCTGGGCTACGGGGGCTGGCAGGCCTACCACGTGGCCCGCGTGGCGGCCACGCCGGGGCCGTTCGGTCCGCTGAAGCTCGACCCCCGGGCGGCGCCGATCTCCACCGCGCTCGGTGTGCTGGGCATGCCGGGGATGACCGCCTACGTCGGCCTGCTCGATCTCGGCCAGCCCAAGGCCGGCGAGACCGTCGTCGTCTCGGCCGCGGCTGGCGCGGTCGGCTCCGCCGTCGGGCAGCTCGCGAAGATCAAGGACTGCCGCGCCGTCGGCGTGGCGGGCTCGGCGGCCAAGTGCGAGTACGTCGTCAAGGAGCTGGGCTTCGACGCCTGCGTGAGCCATCGCGCGCCGGATCTCTTCGGCGCGCTGAAGGACGCCTGCCCCAAGGGCATCGACGTCTACTTCGACAACGTCGGCGGCGACGTGCTCAAGACCGTGCTGCGGCTGGTGAACCCCTTCGCGCGGGTCCCGCTGTGCGGTCTCATCTCGCAGTACAACGCCACCGAGCTGCCGCCCGGCCCGAACATGGGCTCGGTGCTCGTCAACCGCGTCACGATCCGCGGCTTCATCGTGTCCGACCACGTCAACCGCATGGCCGCGTTCCTGGCCGACTGCGGGCGCTGGGTGCGCGAGGGCCGGCTCAAGTACCGCGAGGACATCGTCGAGGGGCTCGACAATGCGCCGCGCGCCTTCATCGGGCTGCTGCGGGGGGAGAACCTCGGCAAGCTGATCGTCCAGGTCGGCCCCGACCCGACCCGCGGCTAGGCCGACCCGTCGAGGCTCGGAGGGAGGTCGCCCGGCGGTCCGGATATGATCTCGGCCGCCGAGCGTTGGCGTTGGACGGCGTAGTGGCCCAGCAACGACGGAGGTAACAGTCATGTCAGCGCAAGATACGAAGTCCCACTACGATCAGGCGAAGGCGGAAGCGTTCGCCGGCAAGGTACTGACCTCGCTGAACAACGGTGCCCTCTGTTTGATGATCTCCATCGGCCACCGCACCGGGCTGTTCGACATCATGAGCCAGTTGCCACCGGCGCGCTCGGAAGAGATCGCCGCCCGGGCGACGCTGAACGAGCGTTATGTCCGCGAGTGGCTCGGCGCGATGGTGACCGGGGGCGTGGTCGACTTCCATCCGGTCGGCACCTGTTACTCGTTGCCGGCCGAGCATGCGGCGTTTCTGACACGCGCGGCCGCGGCCGACAACATGGCGGTGTTCGGGCAATACATCGCCGTGATGGGTTGTGTGGAGGACGACATCGTCGAGTGCTTCAAGAAGGGCGGCGGCGTGCCGTACGAGAAGTTCCCGCGCTTCCACGAGGTGATGGCCGAGGACAGCGGCCAGTCGGTGCTGTCGTCGCTCCAGTCGCACATCCTGCCGCTCGCGCCGGGATTGACGGAGCGGCTCGCGCAGGGCATCAGCGTGCTCGACGCCGGCTGCGGCCAGGGCCGCATCCTCACGCGGCTCGCCGAGCTGTATCCGCGCAGCCGCTTCGTCGGCATGGACCTTTCGCGCGAAGCCACCGAGTACGCACGCGACAAGGCGGGGAAGCAAGGCCTGAAGAACGTAGCGTTCATCGCCGTCGATCTCAGCACCTTCGACACCACGGCCGAGGTAGAGGCGTTCGATGTCGTGACGACCTTCGATGCGATACACGACCAGGCCAAGCCGCTCAACGTGCTCAAGGGCATTCATCGGACCTTGAAGGCCGACGGCGTGTATCTGATGCAGGACATCAGCGGCACGAGCTACGTACACAAGGACATCGAACACCCGATCGGGACCTTCCTCTACACGATCTCGTGCATGCACTGCATGACTGTGTCGCTCGCGCAAGGCGGGGAAGGTCTGGGTGCCATGTGGGGCGAAGAGAAGACACGCGAGTATCTGCAGAAGGCAGGTTTTCGCTCGATCACGACGCACCGTCTTGCGCATGACATCCAGAACAACTGGTACGTGGTGACGAAGTGAGCACGGCGCTTCGCGCCGCCGCTGATCCGGCGCGTATCCGGAGGGGTGGACTTTGACGCGCGGGCGGCCTGACTGGCGCGGGCCAGTGCCAAACGGGACAGCCATGAGCAGATGATCACCCTGCGCGCGACCGCCATCATGAAGACCGACATCAGCGGCTCCACGGCGCGCTTCCGCACGCTGCCCGAACCGGATCTGACCGCGCTGCTGGCGGTGCATCGCGACCTCGTGACCCGGCTGGCCGCGGCCCACGACGGCGGGGTCGTCAAGCCGGAGGGCGATGGGTTCTGGCTCGCCTTCCCGAGCGTGACGGCGGGAGCGCGGGCCGCAATGGCCATGCAAGAGGAGTTGCGTCTTGCCGAGGCGACCAAGGGTGACCGGCGGCTGGCCATGCGCATCGTCATCACGCTCGGCGACGTGCTGCACCAGGAAGGCGCCCTCATCGGCGATGCCGTGGTCCTCGCGTCGCGCATCGAAGCCCTCACCCCACCTGACGAGATCTACCTGTCCGCCGCCGCCTGGCTCGCCCTGAACCAGGCGGAGGTCCGCGCAGCGCTCGTCGACGCCTTCACCCTGAAGGGATTCACCGGGCCGGTCCCGGTCTACCGGATCGAGCAGACGTATCGAACGCGCGTGATCGCGGATCAGTGCATCGTGATCACGGACCTCCGCGGCTTCACCGCCGTCGTGGAGACAGCGCCCATGAGTGAGGTCGAAGAGATGCTCGATCGACTCCATGAGCTGGTTGGCAAGGTGTGCCGAGACTTCAGTGGCGTCAACCGTTTCAGCAGCGGGGATTCCTACTGCTTGACGTTTCCGGACGCCGGGCTCGCGCTCGCCGCGGTCGACCGCCTGGCGGATGAGTGGCGCGCCCCTGGACACCGCGAGGGATCGCTCTGCCCGATGGGCGTGGCGGTGCACAAGGGCGTGCTCTACGCCTTTCGCGACTTTCTCTACAGCAAGGACCTTAACGTCGCCGCGGCGGTCGAGCGCGTCGCTCGCAGGACGTCGCCGGATGACACCGTGGTCCTCGTCACCGGGCAGGTCCAGCGCGATCTCGTGGGCAGCGGGTGGGATGAACGACTCCAGCGCGTCGACGTCAGGCCGAGCGTCCCTGACATCGAGGTCTACCGTCTCGGTTGGAGACAATAGTCAACGGCTGTATAGTAGCGGATGATGGCCGCCGAGTATCGAGAGGAGCCTTGCCGCTCGGCCCTCAACCGCGTGGAAGGCATGGACTTTCGCTGGTCGCTGAACCCCTACATGGGGTGCGTCCACCGCTGTACGTTCTGCTACGTGAGGGCGTTCGAGCGCCGGGCCGACCGTCCGGCGGACGACCGCTACGGGCGCTCCATCCGGGTCAAGGTCAACGTCGTCGAGGTGCTCACCCGCGAGCTGGCTCGGCCCTCGTGGAGGGGCGAATGCGTCGCGGTGGGGGCGGCGACCGATCCCTACCAGCCGGCGGAGGGCCGCTATCGGCTGACACGGGGCTGCATCCAAGCGTTCGCCGCCGCGCGCAACCCGTTCAGCATCGTGACGCGCGGGCCGCTGATCGTGCGCGACATCGACGTGCTGCAGCACGCGGCGCGGCGCGCCCAGGTGCACGTGAGCTTTTCCGTCCCCACGCTCGACCCGGAGGTCTGGCGGCGGACCGAGCCGGGCACTGCGCCGCCGCGCCAGCGCCTGCGCGCCCTGCGAGCGCTGGCCGAGGCGGGCATCGACGCCGGCGTGGGCATGGCGCCGATCCTGCCGGGCATCTCCGACGATCCCGCGCAGCTCGCCGAGGTCGTACGGGCCGCGCGCGACGCCGGGGCCACGGGGCTCTGGTGCAACGTCCTCTTCCTGCGCCCGGGGACGCGCGAGCACTTCCTGGAGAACCTCGCGCGTGACTGGCCCGCGCTGCTGCCCCGCTACGAGGCGCTCTATCGCAGCCCTCATCCGGAGCGCCGCGTGTCCGAGCCGATCAAGGCGCGCGTGGCTGCCCTGCGCGCCGAGCACGCGATCGCGGATCGCCGGGCCCGCCCGCTGGCGCCCCCGCCGGCGCCCGAACAGCTGCCGCTGGCGATGTGAGCACGTTCGCCGAACGTCGCCGGAAGCCTGTGAGCCTCGCCACCTACACGTATCGATGGGTGCACTCTAGGCGGGCCGGGCGCCGTCGGCTATCATCGCGCCATCATCCAGACTGAGTTCCTCCACGAGACGGTCCGTCGCATCTGGGGCTACGATCGCTTTCTGCCGCTGCAGGACGAGGCGATCGCCTGCGTGCTCGAGGGCCGCGACTCGCTGGTCGTGCTGCCGACGGGCGGCGGCAAGTCGCTCTGCTACCAGGCGCCCGCCGCCCACCAGCGCCGCCTCGCCGTCGTCGTCTCGCCGCTGATCGCGCTGATGAAGGACCAGGTCGACGGCCTGCGCCAGGCCGGCGTGCCGGCGGCGGTCCTGAACAGTAGCCAGACGCCCGCGGAGCGCGCGGCGGTGATGCGCGCGGTCGCGGGCGGCGGCGTCCAGCTCCTCTACCTGGCGCCCGAGCGCCTGGTGATGGACGGCTTCCTCGAGCGCCTGCAGCGCGCGGCGCCGGCCTTCTTCGCGGTGGACGAGGCGCACTGCATCAGCCAGTGGGGTCACGACTTCCGGCCGGAGTACCGGCAGCTGCGCGCGCTGCGGGGGGCGTTCCCCGCGCTCGCCGTCCACGCCTACACGGCGACGGCCACGCCGCAGGTCCGCGGCGATATCGTCGCCGAGCTGCGCCTGAAGAATCCCACGGTCCTCGTCGGGTCGTTCGACCGGCCCAACCTGATCTATCGTGTGCGCCCGCGGACCGACCGGCTGGGGCAGGTGGTGGCGGCGATCCAGCGGCACCGCGGCCAGGCGGGGATCGTCTACTGCATCCGCCGCAGCGAGGTCGAGGAGCTGACGGCGGCGCTCGTGCGCCGCCGCTTCCGCGCGCTGCGCTACCACGCCGGGCTGGCCGACGACGAGCGCCGGGCCAACCAGGACGCGTTCGTGAACGAGCGGGCCGACATCGTGGTGGCCACGGTCGCCTTCGGCATGGGCATCGACCGCTCCAACGTGCGCTACGTCATCCACACCGGCATGCCCAAGTCGCTCGAGCACTACCAGCAGGAGGCTGGGCGCGCCGGGCGCGACGGCCTGGAGGCGGAGTGCCTGCTGCTGCACAGCGGCGGCGACTACGGGCTGTGGAAGTCCGTCCTGGCCCCGGACGGCGCCGAGCCGCCGCCCGGCGCCCTGCGCAAGCTCGGCGAGATGTACGCGTTCTGCCAGCAGGCCGTCTGCCGCCACCGCGCGCTGGTGACCTACTTCGGCCAGGCCTACGCGCGCGAGGGCTGCGGCGCCTGCGACGTCTGCCTCGGCGAGACCGTGCAGGAGACGGACACCTCGGGCGTGGCGGCGAAGATCCTCGGGGCCGTCGCCGAGCTGCGCGGACGCTTCGGCGCCACGCACGTGGCCGACGTCCTGGCCGGGGCTGCCACCGGGCGCATCAGCCAGCTCCGGCACGATCGCCTGGCGGCGTACGCCACGCTTCGGGGCGAGCGGAAGGCGCAGGTGCGGGGCTGGATCGACCAGCTGCTCGCGCACGGGCTGCTGGCACGCTCGGACGACGAGTACCCGACCGTCGTCCTCACCGAGCCGGGACGCGCCGTGTTGCGGGGAGAAGGGCAGGCGCCCGCCCTCACGAGCGCCGGCGCGGTGCGTCCCACGGCGGCCGACGCCGAGGAGCCCGCCCTGGCCGCCGGCGGTGCGCCCGCCGCCGCGGCCGCCGGCGAGCGGACGGCGCCCGATCGCGCCGTGCGCGGGGCTGGCGACCCGGGCGCCTACGACCGCGTGCTGTTCGAGGCGCTCCGCGGGCTGCGGCGCACCATCGCCGAGGAGCGCGGCGTGCCGCCCTACCTCGTGTTCAGCGACGCGTCGCTGCGGGACATGGCGCGCCTGCAGCCGCGCACGCGCGAGGCGATGCTGGAGGTCAAGGGCGTCGGCGAGTGGAAGTTCGCGACGTTCGGCGATCGCTTCCTCGCGCTGATCCGCGAGCAGGCGTAGCCCCGGCCAGCCGGTCGAGCGCGTCGGGCGCCGGCAGCGCGATCCATCCCTCGCGCGCGGCGATCGCGGCGAGATGCGGCGGCGGGCCCTCGCACAGGCCGAGCGCGGCGGCGCGGGCCACGAGTGCCGCCACCACCGCGTCGAGCGCGTCGTCGCTGGCGCGGCAGCGCCGGCGCGCCGCCGCATCGAAGTCGAGCCAGCTTCGCGTCCGACGCGTCAGCTCTCGCGCCAGGGCCAGCAGGCTCGCTCGGCCTTCGCGCCGCTTGTAGCCGGTCGACGCGAGGCCCCACAGGCGGAGCGCGGCGGCGGGATAGGTCTCGACGAGCCGCCCGGCGCCGCTTCGATCGACGACGAGCCCCTCGGCGGCCAGGCGCGCCAGCAGCCGCGCGGCCCGGAACGTCGGGACGCCGATCAGGTCGGTGGAGACGCTGAGCGGCCAGCGGCCGGTCCGCGCGGCCACGACCCGGTCGGTCTCGCGGTAGCGCAGCGCCGTCACCGCGGTCTCCGGCCACGCGCCGCCCGCGTGGAATCGCGCGACGGCGGCGACGAACGCCTCCGGCCAGCCGAACGGGACGTCGAGCCCGACCTTGTCCGCTCCCGCGACGCGCTCGAGCACCGCGTCGTCGTCCAGGCCACAGACGACCTCCAGCACGCGCGCGCGGCCGCTCCGCCACTCGATCGCGCAGGCGCCGGTGCCGGGAGGCTGAGAGGCGAGGTCGATGCCGAGCGTGATCACGCCGGCCGGCGGAGGAAGCGTCCGCGCGCAGGCCCGACGACCTTGCCGCTCTCCCACGCCAGCTGCCCCCGCAGGAAGGTCGCCGTCACCTGGCCGGTCAGCTCCTGGCCCTCGAACGGCGTGTAGCCCTGGGCCGAGGGCGACTCGGCCGCGCGCACGATGAAGCGGCGCGCGGGATCGAGCAGCGCCAGGTCCGCGTCGAAGCCGATCTCGATGTCGCCTTTGTGCAGCAGCCCGTAGCGACGCGCCGGGTTGAGGGCGAGCAGCTCGGCCATCCGGGACAGGGGCAGGCCGCGCTTGCCGCCCTCGCTGAACACGCCGGCCAGCAGGTACTCGGTGCCGCCGAAGCCGGACTTCGCCAGCCAGATGTCGCCGCGACCGGCCGGTCCGGCGCCCTTGACCTCCTCGGCGCAGCACGCGTGGTCGCTGACGATCCAGTCGACCTTGCCCTCGAGGACGGCGCGCCAGAGGAACTCGACGTCCTCGCGCGGCCGGATCGGCGGATTCACCTTGGCGTAGGCGGCGGTCGGCGCGTCGACGTCGAGCAGCAGGTGGCCCACGGTGACCTCGCGGCGGAAGTCGATGTGCGGGAAGACGCCGGCCATCGTCCACGCCGCCTCCAGCGCCTTGCGCGACGATAGATGCAGCAGGTTGACGTTGGTGCAGGCGGCCTCGCTGGCGAGATAGGCGGCGATCCACACCGCCAGCCCCTCGGCGTGCGGCGGCCGCGCCGCGCTGTAGGCGCGCAGACCCGACAGCGAGCGGTCCCGGCCGACGAGCCGCGTGTAGGCGTTCAGGATGTCGGCCAGCTCGCAGTGCAGGCTCACGCTGACGTGCTGGGCCAGCCGCGGGTGCTCGCGCTGGATGCGGCCGGCCGCCCGGAGGATGAACTCGAAGTGGGCGAGGTCGTACGTGTCCTCGGGGCCGAGCATCAAGAAGCGGCGCTGCTCGTCCTGGCCGGCCTGGCCGTGCAGCCCGTAGCCGCCGTAGAACATGAAGATCTTGAAGGACGGCACGCCGTGCCGGGTAGCCAGCGCCTCCATCTCGCCCACTTGCGCCCCGGCGATGGGCGCCAGGTGGTAGCCGTAGTCGCAGTGGTAGCGGCCCTCGGACAGGCGCAGCACCTCGGGCAGGAACGCCGCGTAGGCGCCGCCGCGGTTGAGGTAGTACTGGCCGGTCCGGACGTAGGTCAGCATGGTGGTGACGCCGCCGCTCACGGCCGCCCGGCTCTCGCTCACGGCGTCGTCGGCGAGCGGGCCGTAGATGCCGACGTGCGTGTGGGCGTCGACGACACCGGGGAAGCCCAGGCGCTCGCGCGCGTCGTAGACCTCGCGAGCTTCGGCGATGGGGATCTCGGGGGCGATGAGCGCGAAGCGCCCGTCCTTCACGCCGAGGTCCAGGCGCTCGACCTGGGGCCGGCGCGGACGCACGGCCCGTACGTTCTTGATCACGAGGTCGAGCGGGGCGCCGGGGCTCAGGACCGGACTCCGGGAGCGGTGAAGTGCTGGACCCGGCGGCGCCCGCCCTCCAGGCTGCGCTCGCCGTCCTCGAAGTTGCCGCCCGTGTAGCGCGCGATGACGGTCTGCCAGAACGCCTGGGCGTCGACGTTGCTGTCCATCTGGACGACCTCCCAGCGGCCGGGGAACATGTCGAACAGCGTCGTGGCCACGCGCGCGCCGATGCCCCGGCGCCGGAACCGGCGCAGCACGAAGAATTCGCTGACCTCGCGCGTGCCGGCGCCCGCGAACCAGGCCTCGTCGCGGACGAGCGCGAAGCCGGCCAGGACGCTGTCGATCCGGATCAGGAACGAGTGCCGCCCCGGCTCGGTCCAGAAGCGCTCGATGCGCTCGGCGTTACCGAACAACCCCTCACGCCCGACGTCCCAGCCGTCCGCGCTGCCGATGTCGTAGAGATAGAGCTGCATGAGCCGGCGCAGGACGACGACGTCGTCCGGGCCGGCCTTCTCGAGGCTGACCTCCGGCGGCGCGCCCGATGGTCCACTGAACGAGGCGTGCATGGTCGGGGCGCTAGTATAGTCGGCGCGGAGGAGGGGAGGCAGCATGAGCGAGGGCGCGGATGGCCGAGGCTGGACCGAGGCGGACTCCCGGGCCTTCGTCGACGACGGCGCCGGGTTCGTGCCGTCGCGCGATGAGCAGATCGCGACCCTGTGCGGATTGGTCCCGGCCCGCGCGGACGAGACCTTCACGCTCGCGGAGCTCGGGGCCGGCGCCGGCGTGCTGGCCCGGGCCGTGCTGGCGGCGTTTCCGCGCTGCCGCTACGTCGCGCTCGACGGCTCGCCGAGCATGCGCTCGCAGCTGGCCACGGCGCTGGCGTCGTACCGCGACCGCGTCGAGGTGCGCGACTTCGACCTCGCCTTGCTCGACTGGCGGGCCGCGCTGCCCGTGCCGCTGCGGTGCGTGCTGGCCTCGCTGGTCGTCCATCACCTGGCGGGCGCCGGCAAGCGTCGGCTCTTCGCCGACCTCGCCCGCCAGCTCGAGCCCGGCGGCGCCCTGCTTCTCGCCGATGTCGTGGAGCCGGTCATTCCGGCGGCCCGCGAGGCCTTCGCCCGCCAGTGGGACGACGCCGCGCGCGCCCAGAGCCAGGCGCTCACCGGTGGGCTGGACGCGTTCCGCCGATTCGAGGCCGGCGGCTGGAACTTCTACCGCGGCACCCCCGAGCCCTACGATCAGCCCTCGCGGCTGGACGAGCAGCTTCGCTGGCTCCGCGAGGCCGGGTTCGCGACGGTCGACTGCGTCTGGATGCGCGCCGGCCACGCCATCTTCGGCGGCTGGCTGGACACCGCCCAGCTGAATGCCGAGCGCTGCGGGAAGGGGCCACCACGAGGCCCTCGCGAATGATCGAGGAGCGCCACGGCTCCGCCGGGGCGCGACGAGCGTTGGGGGGGTGTGGGGGGCCATCTCGGAGCACTGCCCTTCCCGCACCGGGGCATCGGAGCTGCCGGCGACCCGACGCTGGTCAATGAGATGTCCGACATCTACCAGCGCGACGCCGGCCGCGCGCCCGGCACCACCGCGTCGACCGCTGCGCCCTCGGCGGGCGACAACCGCAGGCGTGAGATCACCCAGCAGCTCATCGACGGCAAGGGCGACACCGCGGCCCTGCGCGCCGAGTTGAATGCACTGGTCG
>DASTOJ010000042.1:0-17415 GCA_035762565.1 Candidatus Methylomirabilota bacterium
TCCCCAGACTCCGGCGGGTCGCCTATCTTGGTACGAGAGCGGAGTGGGGGGCACCGGGAGGCATGAGCGCCCGAGCCGCCGCCACGGCGCTCGGACTGGTGTTGTTCTTGGCCGAACCCCGCCCCAACGACTACACGGGCGCCTTCGACCTCATTGCCCGGGAGCGCCCCGACGCCATCATCATTTCCCAGGACATAACCCACTGGCACCACCGACACCTCATCGCCGAGTTTGCGGCGAGGAAGAGGCTGCCGAGCCTGGGGTCCTACCGGGAGTTCGTCGAGGCCGGGGGCCTGATGTCCTACGGACTCAATAATCGAGACATCTATCGGCGCATCGCGATCTACGTAGACAAGATCCTGAAGGGCGCCAAGCCCGGCGACCTGCCCATCGAGCAACCGACGGCGTTCGAGCTTGTTATCAACCTCAAGACCGCCAAGGCCCTCGGCCTGACGATCCCGCCGTCGCTGCTGGCGCGGGCGGACCACGTGATCGAGTGACCCGACCGGAGGAACTGGACGCCCGCGGCCGCCGCCTCCGCGCCGCCCTCGCCGCTGTGCTCGTGCATGCGGATGCGCCGGAGCTGCGGCTCGTCCGCCGGTGGCTCGACAACTGGTCCGGCGTCCGCCTCGTCGTGGCCGGTGCCGCCTTGCTCTTGACATTCACGACTGCGGCCCCGGCGTTGCCGGCCACGCGCCGAACCTGCCTCCCCGTAAGCGAACGTGCCGGGCGCGATGTTGGATGCTGGCTCTTGGCCAGTGAACCGCTGGGCATAGTGTCCGAGCCGACAGTCTACTGGCACTTGCACACCTATCCGAACCGTGCGGCGGCAGATCTGGCGAAGGGGCCGCGTGGAACGGTGATCGAGGCACTCGGGAAGACATGGGTGATGACGATTGCCGAGGCCGGGTGGCGGCCCGCCAGCGGCGAGCGCATAGCAGTGATCGGTCCTCTGATCGTGAAGCCAGGCGAGAGGTACACGGCGCTCTATGCGGAAGGTATCTCCAACGTGGGGGACGTGACACCCGTGCACCGCCATCCCGGCCCGGAGGCGTGGTACACGGCGGCCGGTGAGATGTGTGTCGAGACGCCCGCCGGCAGAGTGGTTGGCCGAGCGGGCGATACGACGATCATTCCCGCTGGCGAGCCAATCACGATCCTGGCGACTGGCACTGAACAGCGGCGATCAGTGTGGCTCGTGCTTCACGAATCAGCGTTCTCATGGACGGCGCCAGCGCCCGACTGGACGCCGAAGGGCCTATGCCGGAAGTAGGCTGAATCCTCACCGGCGGCTCGGCGTGGGAGCCGACGCCGTGGCGGGCGGTGCAGTGGGCGGCGCTCACTCGGTGACGATCGTGGACTTCTTCGGCCCTGCCCTTGCCGTCGGCCGCCTCGCCCACGCGGCGTGGAGCAAGTTGCGCGCGCCCGTGCCACTCCTGCGGCTCGATCGCTCGATCTACCAACGCGCCGTGGGGAGCCTACGAGGCGGGCCCTTCCCATCGTGGCGAACGGCGACCGCTGGCAGGTCGTGTTCGCGCTGAGCTTGTTGAACGACGGCAGGGCCAGTGCTCGCTGAGACACTCGTGCGCCCCGGATGGCAGTATGAGGTGCTTGCCGCTGGTCCGAGCGACACCGTTCCCCCGAAGATCCCGGTCCCGATCCTCGGCGCGCCCTCTCTGCGCGTCCCATCATCGCGCCTCTGAAGTCGCGGGAGAGGCTCGCCATGATCGTGCGTGAGCCCGGTAGCGGACTACGCCAACGGCTCTGCCGGCGTCAGGTCAGTTCCACCACCCCGCCCGCCTCACCGGACGGGCCCCATGGTGTAGACCACCTTGGCGGTGTTGTTGGCCAGTTCGCGGCTGTACTCGACGCGCACGCCTTCGGGACCCGCTCGTAAGTGACCTGGCCATCATTCGCCCCGCCGCCTGCCCGCTCGACCCACGATCCGCCAGGCGCCGCGCCCACCTCGACCGCATGACCCATGCGGGCCAACATGTCGGCGACGGCCCAAACGGAGAGGTGGCAGTCCCCTTCGCGAGCGACCTTACCGTTGCACGTGACGCGCAGCCAGGTACTGCCGGCGCAGCACCGGGCGGTTGTCCCCGTAGCACAGGGAAGTTCATCGCCGCGATGGTAGGGCCATCGCGCCTCCCCAGCCAAGGGGTCGGTGTTGACCCCCGCCCGCCGCCCGGCCCGCTCTCGCGCGAGGCCGCCTATCGCGTGCGACGGCGTAGATCGAGTACAACTGGATGGTGGGCCACTGGGGCCCGGTCTTGACGAGAGGAAGGTCTCCTTGATGGCCCGCAACGGCAAGAGCGCCGCAGAAGTCTACAGGTCCGTCTGGGCAGCACTGATCGCCGGGATCTTCCTGATCGCCGGCTGCAGCGCGCCGATGCTGAGCGCGCCGGTGCTACGTACACCCTCCTTCGTCGACGCACCCGCCTACGACTCGCCCCAGTGTGAGGACGCCCGTCGACTCGACGCGCAGGCCGCCACCTGGTGGTTGCCGGCGTCGTGCTTCGGGGCGGCAGCGAGGTGATCAGACGACGGGGGAAGGGACGGCGCCATTTCGCGAGATGGTAAGAGTCAATGGTTCATGGACGCCAGCGGCTGAGGTCGAGGCCGACCTGGTGAAGATGCTGGGCACCTGCCACAGGTGCGCGAGATCGTCGCGCACTGGATGGACCGGGCGCCGCGAGAACGCGAAACTGTTCGCCGGCGCCTGCGGTAGATGCCGGGCGTCGACCAACGACGACCCTCGGAGCATCCCATGGGCGACCTTCGCTAGAGACTGCTGACCGACAATCAGGCGGTCGTAGGGAGCCTGGAGGCTTGCGCTGGTTTGCGCTGAACGCACACGTCAGGCAGGCCGATTTCAGTCCTCGGGCGCGCCGAGAGTCCTTCTCCGCACCCAACGGGTGCAACGAGAACACGCGGAGCAAAGCGGGGTTACACGGAACTATGCAGAAAGACGGGGGGCCGGCTCGGCGCCGGCCCCCGTCCCTTGATCAGCGGGTCCAAGGTTCGAGTCCTTGACGGCCCACCATTTGGTTCTGCATAGACACCCGGTTGATTTCCGACCGCCTGAAAGTCCGCCGCGTTCATCGCGATTTCCAGCGCGCCGGAGCGCGCTGATCGAAATCAGCGGGTCCGAACGAGGGCTGGCCCGTTCCTCCTTTTCGACGCGTACTTCGACATCAGACACGCGCTCGTGCTACCGCCTTGCTACCACTTCGCCAGGCCCACGGCCCGCTCCCGTCTGCGTTCTTGCGGCGGACCCCCCGATTGCGAGCCTCACGCGTTTGACGTAATGCACATGTGGTTAGGTGGGCGATGATCCTCAGCTACCGCGACAAGCGGACTCTCGATTTTGTCGCGGGCAAGCGGGTCAAGGCGTTCTCCGGAATTCAGCGTGCGGCCCAGCTCGAGCTGGATCGTCTCGAGGCTGCGACGTCGCTTCGAGATCTCGCCGCCTTGCCCTGGAACCAGTTCGAAGCGCTGAGCGGAGATCGGAAGGGTCACGGATCTGCTTCGAATGGCCGGAAGGCGACGGCGGACCCGCCAACGTGGAGATCGTCGACTATCACTAGGGGAGAGCGAGAGATGGCACGCATCCCGATTCATCCCGGCGATCACCTCGCCGAGGAACTAAGGGCGCTGGAGATGAGCGCTGCCGAGCTGGCGCGGCAGCTCAAGGTGCCGACGAACCGGGTGACCGGCATTCTGAACGGTCAGCGCGCGATCACCGGCGATACTGCGCTGCGGCTGGGCCACTTCTTCGGCACCAGTCCGCAGTTCTGGCTGAATCTCCAGATGCTCTACGACCTTCGCGTCGCCGAACAGCGAACAGGAAGAACGATAAAGGCCCTGCCAAGGCTGAAGCGAGCCAGAGGCAGACACGAGCGCCACGCCTCGCATGCCTGAGGTTCGGTGACCGAACGCGCGACGCCATGGCGAGTCCTGCGAGAGTGGGCGTCGTCCGGCATCCGGGCGAACACGAGCCTTATCGCGGATCCCCGGTGACAGAGCGAGTCGCCGAAACGGCCGCGCGCCGCGTCCCCGGCGAATCGCACGAACTGGACGGCGCGCGGATCGTCGACCCGAGCAGCGTCACGGCGAATCGGCGACCGCGATCGCATCGCTCACCCCCCGCCGCCCGGCCGATCGGGCTCGGGACGTGCATAATCGACCTCGAAAGGCCCGCGGCGCCGGCGCGCGTGTGACCGGTGTAAACGGTTCGATGCGACGGCGCGTCTTATCGTCGTTCAGGAGGGAACGGGACATGCGGCGCTGGCGAATCGGCTTGGTAGTCGTTGCGGTCGGGCTCCTGCTGGCCGGATGCGGCGTCGCTCACGAGCGGAGCGCCCGGTCGGTCGTCCCCGACACGCCCGTCGGGCTGCCCGTCGGCAGCCGGCTCACGCTGCCCCTCACCACCCTCGATCCCGACCGGCAGGTCCTCCACGTCCTCAGCCGTCTCGCCTACGGTCCCCGCCCGGGCGACGTCGAGCGCGTTCGGGCCATGGGCCTGGCCGCCTGGATCGAGCGCCAACTCGAGCCCGAGCGCATCCCGGACGAGCTGGTCGAGCGTCGTCTCGGAGCCTATCCCACCCTTCGCATGACCACGGCCGAGCTCTTCCAAGAGTTTCCCCGGCCCGATCCCGCGGCGAGCACGCGGCGGCGGGAGGCGATGCTCAGCGGCGAGGCGCCGATGCGGGACGCGATGGCGGGCGAGGCGGGGCTCGGCGGGCCCCCGAGGATCGCCACCGAGCTGGCCGCGGCCCGCCTCGAGCGGGCGGTCTGGAGCGAGCGGCAGCTCGAAGAAGTGCTGGTCGACTTCTGGTTCAACCACTTCAACGTCTTCGCGGGCAAGGACGCCGTGCGCTGGATGGTGTCGGCCTACGAGCGCGAGGCGATCCGGCCCCACGCGTTGGGCCGGTTCCGAGACCTGGTGCTGGCCACGGCCCGGCACCCGGCGATGCTGTTCTACCTCGACAACTGGATGTCGGTGCGGGACGGCCTGATCGTGCCCTCCGGGCCCAACCAGGGCCAACGCCGGGGGCTCAACGAGAACTACGCCCGCGAGCTGCTCGAGCTTCATACGCTCGGCGTCGACGGTGGTTACACCCAGGCCGACATCGTCGAGACGGCCCGGGCGTTCACGGGCTGGAGCATCGACTACCAGGGTACGCGGCAGTTCCTCTACCGCCCGGGCGCGCACGACGACGGGGAGAAGCGCGTGCTCGGTCACGCGCTTCCCGCCGGCGGCGGGGAAGGCGACGGTCTGGCCGTGATCGACATCGTCACGCGCCATCCCGCGACGGCCCGCACGATCGCGACCAAGCTCGCCCGGCGCTTCGTGAGCGACCAGCCGCCGCTCGCCGTCGTCGATCGGGTCGCCCGGGCCTACCGCGACACGGACGGACACGTCCGGGCGATGATGCGGGCCCTCGTCACCGCGCCCGAGTTCTGGTCCGAAGCGGCCTGGAACGCCAAGCTCAAGAAGCCGCTCGAGCTGGTGGCGAGCGCGGCCCGCGCGCTCGACGCGCGGCCGGGCTCGGAGATCGGTCGCCGATCAGCGGGCTTCCACCTGGCGCGGGCGACGAGCCGTCTCGGCGAGCCGCTTTTCTACGCGCAGCCGCCGACGGGCCACCCGGACACGGCCGAGGCGTGGATGAACACCGGCACCCTGCTGGCGCGCCTGAACTTCGCAGTGGCGCTCGCCCACAACCGCCTGCCCGGCGTGCGCGTCGATCTTGAGGGTCTCCTCGGCGACGCCGATCGCCGGCGGCCCGAGGCGGTGCTCGACCGCCTGCTCGCGGTGACGCTCCACGGCCAGGTCAGTGCGCGGACGCGCGAGACCCTGATCGCTCAGCTTCATGATGCGGCGGGCGTCCGCCGGACAGCCGGCGGCCAGGGCGCGGCGGACACGGACGTCGGGAACCTGGCCGCGCTCGTCCTGGGCTCGCCCGACTTTCAGCGGAGGTGAAGCCATGAGCGGGTACGTGCGGCGGAGCTTCGTCAAGGGTGGCGCGCTCGCGCTCTGCGGTCTCGCCACCGGGACCGGGATTCCGCGCTTCCTCGTCCGATCGGCCTACGCCGGGCCGACGCGCCGGCGGCCGAAGGTGCTTGTCGCCGTCTTTCAGCGGGGAGCGGTGGACGGGCTTGGCATGATCCCGCCCCACGGCGATGCTGCCTACTACGCGGCGCGGCCGAGCATCGCGATCCGCCCCCCGGCGGCCGGAACTCCGGAGACTGCCCTCGACCTCGACGGCTTCTTCGCGCTTCATCCCGCGCTGGAGCCCCTCAAGCCCCTGTGGGACGCGCGCCAGCTCGCGATCGTCCACGCGTGCGGCTCACCCCATCCGACGCGCTCCCACTTCGACGCCCAGGACTACATGGAGACAGGGACCCCAGGGGTAAAGACGACCCGTGACGGCTGGCTCGCGCGCGGACTCCTCGCACGCGCGGCGACCGCGGCTTCGCCGTTCCGAGCCGTCGCCGTGGGTCCGCAGCTGCCGCGCGCGCTCCGCGGGGACGCGGGAGCGCTCGCGATGCAGACCCTGCGCGACTTCGACCTGGGCGTGGACGGGTCGGGGACGGGCTCCGGAATGGACGCCCGCCGCGCCTTCGAGGCGCTCTACGCGTCCAGGGGACAGGACGTGATCCACGGAACCGGACGGGAGACGTTCGCGGCCGTGAAGATGTTGAAGGCTGCCGACCCCCAGCGCTTCGAGCCGGCCCACGGCGCACGGTACCCGCGGACCGACTTCGGCGAGAAGCTGCGTCAGGTGGCCCAGCTCATCAAGGCCGACGTCGGCCTCGAGGTCGCCTTCGTCGACATCGAAGGCTGGGACACCCACGCCGGGCAGGGCAACGAACGCGGCCAGCTTGCGAACCGGCTGGCCGACTTCGCGCGGGGGCTCCGGGCCCTGGCCCTGGATCTCGGCGATCGGATGGAGGACGTGGTCGTGCTCAGCATGTCGGAATTCGGCCGCACGGTCCGCGAGAACGGCAACCTCGGGACCGACCACGGCCGCGCCACGGCCATGCTCGTGCTGGGCGGACCGGTCCGCGGCGGCCGCGTCTACGGGCGGTGGCCGGGGCTCGCTCCCGAGCAGCTTTTCGAGGGGCGCGATCTCGAGGTCACGACCGACTTCCGCCAGCTCTTCACGGAGGTGGCGTGGCATCACCTCGGCGTGCCGAATCAGGCCAACGTGTTCCCGGGCTTCGCCCCGTCTTCCGAGACGCTGCCGGGCGTGCTGATGTCGGGGCGCGTCAGCTAAGCGAGCGGGCGCAGCTCGGCGTCGGGCGCGGGGGCGACCGCGAAGGCGCTGCGGATCCCGGCGACGATCCCGTAGTGACCGGGAGGCGCGTGAGCTCGTCGAGTCCCGACACGCCCAGACGCGCCGAGAGCCGCTCGAACAACCCGCCGTCGACACGGCCCGCGTGCCAGAGCTGCCGCACGTAGTCGATCACCTCAAGTACCGCCGTCATGGCGCACGCTGGATCAACCCACGGTCGTCTTCAAAGCGCGAGCAATGAACAATCAAGCTCGTGCCACGCTGAACAGCCCCGTAATTCGACGGGGTTGGCCTGCTACCGCCGTGCTACCAAACCATCCCGAACCACGCCGCTTCACGCCGTACGGCGTCACGCGATCCTGGTTCTTGGCGAGCTCGGCCTCCTTCGTTTGGTGCTCCCCGAGGCCGCCGTGGCAGAGGTCCGACGGAACCTGACCGCCAAGCTCCCCGAAGCCGCCCCGCTCTTCGAGGAATTCCTGCGCGCGGTCCCTCTCCAGATCTACCGTCCGACATTGCACCACCGTGAACGAGCGAGCGCGCCCTCGGAGGGGTGGCCAGGAATCCTCTGACCATGCTGCTCAGCACAAGATTTCGCTTCTGTGGTTCCATCCTGTGCTGGCCTTCACCTCCCGATCGTACTCTTCAACCTTGCTTGACCTGCAGGGTGGTCTTCACCGATGTCGGTTTCACGAGCGCCAGGTAGATCGGGCAGCGCTCCTGCCAGGCATCGTACAGCCGGCGGGCATCCACTTCGCCGGCGGCCGACGTCACCTGGATCGCGAGCTCGATGTTCTGCAGATCCGGCGCGGTGCCGCTCATGCCGAGCAGGCCGCGCGCGTCGCTCTCACACCGGGCCGTCGCTTCGACGCTCTCCACCTCAACACCGAGCTGCGGAGCGAGGGTGTCGCGGATGAAGACCACGGCGCATCCAGCGAGCGCGCTGAGGAGGAGCGCCGTCGGACTCGGGGCCTGATTCGTCCCGCCGAGTGCCGGCGGCAGGTCGGCCCGCCAGCTGAACGATCCGGACTCGAGCACCGCCTGCGCGCCATCCGAGCGAGCCTCGACCACCGGCCGGCCCTTGGCCTTGTCTGGTTCCGCCTGCCACAGACGCTGGGTTGCCGTGATTATCTCGGGCTTCATGAGTCGCCTCCTTGCTGTCAGAGCAGCCCTCTACTGCGTTGCCCGCATGGCTCGAGTGGGCCTCAGCCTGTTTGCCGACCCGGCCCTTGGACCCGTGCTATTTCTTACGCGGGTCGTCGGCCGGGTTCACGAACGTGATGTCCGTGGGCCCGATGCCGTGAACCTGCACGATCGTCTCCTGCGGGCCCGCCCACGCGAAGTGGGGGTGCCGCGGGGGAATCGCGATGAAGCCGCCCACAGGCAGTTCCTTGCCCGAACCCTGATCGAACTTCTCACCGAGACCGACGAAGAACGTTCCCGCCAGCACCGTGACGTTCTCGCCGGCCTTGTGGAAGTGCGGCGGTACCTTGAACTTCGCCGGGAACTTGAAGCGGTACACGAACAGGCCCGCCTTGGCCGGATCGCCCTGGAGCACGGCGAGCCTGGCGCCGGGCAGCACGGCGGGCTCCACCCATTTCAGGGTGTCCGGCATGAGCACCGTGTGCCGGTCCAGCTGCTGCGCCTGGACGGGGAGGACGGCGACCATGAGCACGATCGGGGCGAGGCGGATCCATCGCATGGCCAACCTCCATGTCTGTGACCGAAAAATGAGCAGGTGGCGGACACCGTAATCCTCGCCATGGGACCGCACATCGGTAGAAAGGCCTATGGCGTACTTATTGAGGCCGACCGGAGCGCGGGAAGAAAGTCTAGTGAACGGCCGGGCGGATGGTCGCCGGGCTGCGCGACACCGCCACCCACGCCGCGACCTGCGTCCGGGAGCCGAATCCGAGCTTGTTCAGGATGTGCTGGACGTGTGCGTCCACTGTCCGCTCGCTGATCGCCAGCGCCTTGCCGACCTCCCTGTTCGAGAGGCCCTGGGTGATGAGCCGGGCGACCTCCCATTCGCGACGCGTGAGCGGACCGATGCCGGTCTCCGCGTCCGGTCCACTCGACGACGACGGCGGGCAGGGAACGGCGACGCGGCCGAGTGCGTAGTCGATCATCAGCTCGACCGGCGTTCGCCGCCCCTCGGCCCAGGCGGCGGCGAACGCCTGGGCCCCGAGACCCCTCAGAACCGCGACGATCGATCGGCCCAGGACCGTCTCGTCCGCGATGGCGTATTGGTAGTAAGGAATTCCGAACGGCTCGAGGGTGGCTTCGGCGCATCCGTAGAGCCGGGCCGCCCGGACGAGATCCCCTTGCGCCTGCGCCACCACGGCGAGGGCGTGAAGAGTCTGGCCGATGACGCGCAGCTTGTCGTCGATGTCGATACCCCGAGAGACGCCCAGGCTCTCGGCCAGGAGCGCCCCCGCGCGCTGGGGGTCCTTGTCGAGCTGACCGACGCCGAGATTCAGCAGACAGCGGGCAATGGTCTCGCGCTCTCCCATGCTGCGGGCGAGGGCGAGGCTCTCGTGGTCGAGGGCCACCGCCCGCTCTTCGTCCCACTTGTTCATCGCCGCCGCGCCGTGGAGCAGCCGCGCGCGCAGGGCAGGGGACGCATCCCGGCGTCTGGCCAGCGCAGCGTCCACCCACTTGTAACCCTCGCCGACGTTGCCGCGGAAGAACCAGAAGCGGCACATCGCGCTGGCCAGCCGCAGGTCGGCGTCGGTATCCGCCTTGTCGGCAGCCCAGCCCAGCGCCGCCCTGAAGTTCTCGTATTCCTCTTCCATGGCCGCGAACCACTGGTGCGCCTGCTGGCTGTTGAACAGTGCCGACGCCCGCTCGGCCAGGCCGACGAAGTACACGAGATGCCGGTCGCGAGTCGCGTCGGCCTCGCCGGGCGCGGTGAGCTGCCCCCACGCGTATTCGCGGACGGTCTCCAGCATCCCGAAGCGTGGCTCGCCGGTCCGGGCCGGCTCATGTCGCAGCAGGCTCTTGTTCACCAGACCCGTGATCACGCCGAGCGCGTCGTCCGAACCGTGCGTGGGCGCCACCGCCTGCGCCGCGTCGAGTGTGAAGCCGCCGCTGAAGACGGCGAGGCGCCGGAAGACCGTGCGCTCGTCCCGCTCGAGCAGATCCTCGCTCCAGGCGATCGCGGCCCGGAGGGTCTGATGCCGTCCGGGCCGATCGGCGGCCCGCGTCACCAGCAGGGGCAGGCGGTGAGACAGGCGTGTGAGGATGACCTCTGGCGACAGCACCTTCACGCGGGCGGCGGCGAGCTCGATCGCCAGCGGCAGCCCATCGAGGCGCCGGCAGATGTCGGCGAGGATGCGGGCATTGGCCCGGCTGAGCGCGAACCGCGGTTGAACGGACTGGGCGCGAGCCACAAACAACGCCACGGAGGTCGCCCGCGCCACGATGGCCGGATTGGACGCATCGTGGAGGTCCGGCACCGCCAGCGGATTGATCGGCAACTCCTGCTCGCCCGCGAGGTCCAGGGCCTCCCGGCTGGTCACCAGGACGTGCAGCCGGGGACACAGATTGATCAGGGTCGCCACGCTCGGGCGCGCCGCGATGACCTGTTCGAAGTTGTCCAGCACCAGCAGGACATGCCGGTCCGCCAGGTGCCGCGTCAACCGCTCGAGCGGCGGTCGGGCCGGGAATCTCCTCAACGAGAGCAGCTGGATGAGCGTGTGCTCGAACAGCCCCGAATCACGGAGCGGGGCCAGGCTGACGAAGACGACGCCCGACTGGAAGCCCTCCTCGACGGCGGCGGCGGCGGCCAGAGCCAGTCGTGTCTTGCCCACTCCCGGGGGGCCGGTGAGCGTCAGCAGGCGGGTCTCGGACCGCTGCAGCGCCCGCACGATCTTTCGGACCTCGTGGGAGCGACCGATGAGCGGCGTCGACGGGACCGGAAGCGTGCCGGGGGCTCCCGGGCTGATACGGCGCCCCCGCGAGCTCGCCGCGATGGTCTGCTTCACGGCCCCCCTCGGATGATCTCCGTCTGGACCCACGCTGCCGGTGGCCTGCAGCGGTGAATCAGTGTCAGGTGCTCCGCCTGGCGGGCAAGCGCATCTTCAAGGCGCACCATCGCCCGCTGGCCGATGAGGCGTAGCTACGCCCAGCCCAGACGCGCCGCGTACGCTGCGGCCGCGGCGCGCGTGGGCAGGTCGAGCTTGGCGAGGATGTTGGCGGCGTGCCGCTTCACGGTGAACTCGCTCACCACGAGGCGCTTCGCGATCTGCGGATTGCTGAGCCCTTCGGCCATCAGGCGGAGCACTTCCATCTCGCGCGCGCTGAGCCCTCCAGGCTTTGCTCGTTCGGCGGCGGGCTTCGACTCCCCGAGCAGCTCGTCGATGAGGGCGCACACGCCTCGGGCATCCCGG
Source organism: Candidatus Methylomirabilota bacterium (assembly GCA_035762565.1). Taxonomy (GTDB): domain Bacteria; phylum Methylomirabilota; class Methylomirabilia; order Rokubacteriales; family CSP1-6; genus AR5. The sequence continues at coordinate 11,690 of DASTOJ010000042.1, forward strand.
GCTGCGCCGAGCTCCTCGAACGTGCGGCCGGCCCTTTCGAGCTCGGCGCGCGCGGCCTCGGCCCGCTGCAGGGAAAACAGCGCGCGCGCGAGATCGACGCGGGCGCGGGCCGTCTCGTAGCGGGCCCCGGCGCGAGCGAGGAGGCCGATCGCGTCCTCGAATGCGGCTCGAGCACGCTCGTGCTGGCCGCTGGCCGCCGCGATCAGCCCCTCGGCGATGTGGGCGCTGGCCCGGAGCGGATCCGTCCCGATGCCGGCGGCCAGCTCCTGGATGTCCTCGAGCGCGTGGGCGTCGGGAGTCCTGCGGAGGGCGAGCTCGGCCCGCAGCAGGAGCTCGCTGGCGAGCGCCCGATCGATCTTGTTGGCCGGCGACGCCTGCTCCAGGAACCGGCAGGCGTGATGCGCGGCCGACTCCGCCTTGCCCCGATCGAGCGCGATCGCGGCCCGCACCAGCGGCCCCTGGGGATGCCACTCGACGCGCTCGAGCAACGCCTCGGCCGCCTCGAGTCGGCCCTGGCGTCGACGTAGCTCGGCCAGCCGGACCAGCGGCTCCTCTTGCATGGACGGCCGCGCCCCGGCCAGGTGTCGGATGGCCTGCTCGAGCTCGGCTTCCGCGTCGGACCACGCTCCACCCCACATCAAGACCGCGGCGTGCTGGGTCCGGCACACCGACGCGAGGACGCTCCAGGTGACCCGTGCCGAGAACTCTCTCACGCGCTCGCACCACTCTGCGGCCCGGCCGAAGTCCCGGACGATCTCGCACGCGGTCACGAGGTGGCAGCAGGAGAAGCCGATGGCGAGGGGGTTGGTCATCTCTCCCGAGAGCGCCGCGGTGGTCGCCTCGTCGAGCCGGCGCATGCCGTCCTCGACTGCGCCCTGGGTGACCAGGGCGAGCCCCTCCAGGGAGAGGGCCATCATCTCGGCATCGGGATCGCCGACGGCGCGGGCGATCGCGACCGCCGCCGCCGCTTCCTCGCGCGCCCGAGCGGCATCCTGTCCGGTCGCGAGTGAGAGCTCGCAGTCCCACACCCTGAGCCAGGCGTGCTCGGGAACCGCCGGGAGTCCCTCGAGCAGGCCGGCGGCGCGCCGGTGCCATCCCCTGGCGACCGCTGTCTGCCCACGGAAGTGGAACGAATCCATGGCAATCGTCATCGCGACGCGGGCGGCGCCGCGCCGGTCGCCACGCCGCCGGTAGAGCTGATAGGCGCGGGCGCGGGCCTCGAACACCGCCTCGGCGTCGTCGAGCCACCACGCCGCGATCCCGAGTCCCTCGAGAGCCTCGGCCCCTTCGGCCAGGCCTCGCAGTGTCTCGAAGGCCTCTCGCGCGCGCTGCCACTCACCGTGGGCGAGCCGCTCCTGCGCGCTCGCCAGGAGGGCACGAGCCTCCTCGGCGTCCATTGCTGGAAGCATACTCCCGGCATGACGGACGGGCCATGGCTCGATCGGGCCATCCGGTCGGCCGCGAAAAATGGCCCGCCCGGGCGATGCGAGCGCGCCGGGCCACCCCTAGAGTTGTGGGCAGGACGCACGAGCCTTCCGTGTCCAGGAGGTGGCCATGGCCATGCGACGTGACGTGAAGGAGCGGGACGAGTGCCCGGCGGGCGACGACGTCAGACGGCGCCTGCTCGCGGATGTTGCGGTCGAGGAGCGACGGCTGGAGCTCGCCGGGATCTCGACCGCGGTGCTGGAGGGCGGTACGGGTCCGTCGCTCGTCCTGCTGCACGGCCCGGGCGGAAACGCGACGCACTGGATGCGCGTGCTGCCGGACCTCGTCGCGAGCTACCACGTGGTTGCGCCCGACTTGCCCGGCCAGGGCGCTTCGGCGGTGCCCGCCGACCGGCTGGACGCCGATCGGGTGATCGCGTGGCTCGGCGAGCTGATCGACCGGACTTGCCCGTCGCCACCCGCGCTGGTCGGGTACGCTCTCGGCGGCGCCCTCGCGGCCCGCTTTGCCGGCCTGCGAGGGGACCGGGTGCGCCGCCTCGTGCTCGTCGACGCCCTCGGCCTCGTGCCCTTCGAGCCTGCGCCCGGCTTCGGGCTCGCCCTGCGCGATTTCCTCGCCGAGCCGTCGGAGCGGACCCACGATCTGCTCTGGCGACAGTGCGCGGCAGACCTGGGTCGGCTGCGCCGGCACATGGGTGAGCGCTGGGAGCCGTTCAAGGCCTACAACATCGACCGCGCCAGCACGGAGAGCGTGCGCGCCGCGCTCACCATCCTCATGGAGCAGATCGGGGCGCCCATCCCGCCGGCCGATCTGGCGCGGATCGGCGCTCCGACCACCCTCATCTGGGGTCGGCACGACCTCGCGACGCCCCTCGGGGTCGCCGAGGCTGCGCGGGCCCGCTACGGATGGGCGCTACGCGTGATCGAGGACTGCGCCGACGACCCGCCCATCGAGCAACCCCAGGCCTTCCTGCACGCCCTGCGCTCCGGACTCGTCGCCTCGGGCCCCATCGAGATCGCCAGCCTGGACGGAGGCTTCGTCCGCCTGACGAGGGAGCAGCTCGACCCAATGACGTCGCGGATCGATGGTCCCCTGCTGCGCCCCGGCGACCCGGGCTGGGAGGAGGCGATACTGGTCTGGAACGGCATCGCCGCCCGGGCCCCTGCGCTCGTCGTCCAGCCGATCTCGGCCCTGGACGTCGCCGCGGCGGTGGAGTTCGCGGCCGCCCATCGCCTGCTGGTCGGCATCAAGGGCGGGGGCCACAACATCGGCGGAACCGCCATGGCCCCGTACGGGCTGACTCTCGACATGTCCCGCATGCGCGACGTCACGGTCGACCCCGCCGCGCGGCTGGCCCGGGTCGGGCCGGGATGCCGGCTCGCGGATGTCGATCGGGCGACCCAGGAGCACGGGCTCGCCACCGTGCTGGGCTTCGTGTCCGAGGTCGGCGTCGCCGGCCTCGCGCTCGGTGGCGGCTTCGGCTATCTCACGCGGCGCTTCGGATGGACGGTCGACAACCTCGAGGAGGTCGAGATCGTCACCGCGGACGGGCGCATCCGCGTCGCCAGCCGCGCTGAGGAAGCTGAGCTATTCTGGGCCGTGCGGGGTGGCGGCGGCAACTTCGGCGTGGTGACTGGCTTCACCTTCCGCCTGCACGACGTCGGCCCGACGGTATACGGCGGCCTCATCGCGTGGCCCTTCGAGCGAGCCGGCGAGGTTCTCGAGGCGTACCGGGCGCTCACGACGGAAGCCCCGATCGAGTTGGCGGTGTGGATGATGCTCCTCCGGGCTCCCGCAGCCCCCTTCGTCCCCGACGAGTGGCACGGCCGGCGGATCTGCGCCATGTCGGTCTGCTACAGTGGCGACCGGAGCGGCGTCCAACAGACGCTCGCCCCGCTCCGCGCGCTGGGCGATCCCGTTGTGGACCTCCTTCATGAACAGCCGTACGTCGAGCTGCAGTCCTATCTGGACGGGACCGAGCCGAAAGGCCGGCACTACTACTGGAGGACCGAGTACCTCGCGGAGCTTACCGACGAACTCCTGTCGGCGTGCAGTGAGGCGTTCGCGGGGTTCGCCAACCCGGCCGCGGAGCTCGGGATCCTTCACGTGGGCGGGGCGCTCAACCAGCGCGACAGCGCCGACGGGGCCGTCGGGAACCGTGACGTCCGTTACGTGTGCGGTGTGCTGGGAATGTGGGCGCCGGGCGAGAGCGGCGCCGATGCGTTCCGGCAGGAGGTCAACCAGGCGTGGGGCCGGCTCCGGGCGTTCGGGACCGGGGGGAACTATGTCAACTTCCAGCTGGCCGAGGACGGACCCGCCCGCACCGCCGCCGCCTACGCGAGGAACTACGACCGCCTCCGTCGCGTCAAGGCGGCCTACGATCCAGGCAACCTGTTCCGGATGAACCGCAACATCGCGCCCGCGACCTGATTCTGCGCGATGGGTGACCGCCACGACGCATTGGTTCCTCCCGCGTCAGAGCGCTGTGACGTCGCGGTGGCGAGGATCCGTGCCCCTCATGGACGCATCGAAACCAGCAAGGGCACCGGAGAGGAGGAGTGTCGATGAAACCAGCAGGCGTGAAATTTCCTGTCCATGAGGAGGACGCGGCGCCCGTGACCATCCTTGACGGCCTAGGGCGGGTGATCCGGATCGTCCCAGCGGAGGAATTCCGACGAGATCATCGTCACGCCGAGCGAGATCGAGCAGGGTGCGGTTGAGCAAGTAAGGGCATCTTGAGCGGGCAAAACGCCTCGGGCGTTCGAGCGTAGGCGCACGACGCGCGCTCGATCCCGATCTTCGCCGGAGTCATGTCCTGGCTTTTTCTGGGCGTCCAACGGGAGCAGAAGGAGAGCAGGCTCAGCCGAACCGGACCGTCTCCAGCGGCGCATCGCTCCTGAACGTAGCGCGGGAGTACCGCGGCAGATCCGCTTCCCTACTGACGCTTGAGCTTGGTGTCGATCGAGAACGCTCAAAGCAAAGCCCACCCCTCAGAGCGGGTTCGGACCGACGACTTCCCAGCGGTAGCGCTCGCGGAGTTTGTTGCGTTCGTCGTCGTCGATCGACCCGGCCGGGCGCCTCGAGAGCTCTTCGACGTAGCCGCCGGCGGCGGCCGGGGTGTAGAGAAACAGGACGCGCCCGGTTTTGCGACCCGTGCTCTTCCAGGCATGCGGGACGTTGCGCGGGAAGAACGCACACGTGCCGGGCCCGCCGACGCTCACCTCGTCGCCGATCTTGAACGTGATCTCACCGGCGAGCACCCAGGCGACCTCGTCGCTGTCGCGGTGTCGATGGAAAAGGCTCTTGGTGCCGACGGGCACGGTTTCCTCGAACAGCATGATGCTCTCGTTGGTCTCGTGGCCGAGGAGCTTCAAGGCGGCGAAGCGGCCGGGCGCGCTCATGTCGAGATGCTTTCCACCGCCCGCGGGTACGACGAAGCCTTTTGTTGCGTTCATGGTGGATTGTCCTTTCCTGTGACGGAACCGGTACGCCCCAACTCGTTCGTTCGTAGCTAGCCGACGCCCTGCACGCAGCTGAGCCTCCAGCGCCACCGCGCGCGCCTGCACGGGCCCCGCCTATTTCGTGGATGCCGGCCGGAGCGGAGCCGCGCCGCCTGTCACGAGCGGCCACACGTAGCGATCCCACGTGAGACCGACCACTTCCATTTGGCCGGCGGCTCGCGCGCCCGACCGCTCGGCGACACGCCGCGAGCGGGCGTTCTGCGGAAGAATGGCCGAGATCGCGTACGACAGCCGCAGAACGTCGCGCGCGTAGTCGCGAACGCAACGCGTCGCTTCGGTCGCGAAACCCTGGCCCCAGACGGCGGGGTCGAACGTGTAGCCGAGCTCACACTCGAATGTCAGCGCGACGCCAGCGGGCGCCTGCTCGCGCCCGAACCATCCTCTGTGAATCCCGTGCTCGGGTGCCGCAGATTCGACAGCGAGGTCCATCAAGCCGCAGCGCCCGATCAGCGCTCCGTCTTCCTTGCGCCGGACCGCGAGATAGCCGAGCGCGAGCTGCTCATAGCTCGCCAGAGTGTACTGCAACCATGCGGCCGTCTCTTCGGGCGAGCGCGGCCGGCCTCCGGGATAGAGATGCTGGGCGACTTCGGGGAGTGCGTGGATGCGAGTGAAGAACGGCAGATCGTCCGGCGCGATCCGCCGCAGCACGAGGCGAGCCGACTCCAGCCGGTCTGTGCCGTGCGGCAGAGTCATGTTGAAGACGCCTTCATGTCGCTCGCACTGTAGCGCCTTTCGCGGAGTCGGCATCGAAGTGCTTATGGA
>DASTOJ010000043.1:0-39014 GCA_035762565.1 Candidatus Methylomirabilota bacterium
ACCGTTCTCGCAGCTCTTCGGGCCCGGTCAGCCGGTTCCCGCACTCCCGCCCTCGCCGTCGGCCGACGTGCTGGCCAAGGGCATCACCATCAAGGCCCACAAGCCGACGAACTCGATCTTCATCCGCCACTACGCGGCGGACCTCGAGCGGATCAAGACGCTCATCCGCGAGAAGCTCGACATCGCCTTGCCTCAGGTCAAGATCGAGGCACGGATGGAAATCCTGGCACGCAACGACCTCTTCGCCCTGGGCATCCAGTGGGGTGGTGGCGGCGCGGCGACCGGCAGCCAGGCCACGCTCGTCGGCCGCGGTTTCACCAGTTCCCCCGGTAATACACTCGCCAGTGGCGGAATCGCTGCGACCGGTGCCACCGCTAACCCCAACACGGCTCTCACCATCGGCACCCCGGGCACCGGGGAGATCCTTCCGGTCAGCGCCACGACGGGATTGCCTCAGGGCGGCAACCTCATCAACCTGCCGATCAGCTCCGTTCTACCCGGGATCGTTTCGGCCGGTACCGCCGGCATCGCATTCGGCATCGTGGGGAGCCGCCTGAACCTGAACCTGGCCCTGGAGGCCTTGAAGAGCGAAGGCAAGACGCGCACGCTGGCCCGTCCCGAGATCGTCACGGTCGAGAACAACAAGGCCACGGTCGCCCTGGGTGAGGAGATTCCGTACGAGACCGTCAGCTCGGCCGGCACGCAGGTGCAGTTCAAGGAGGCCGTGCTCAAGCTGGAGGTGACGCCGACCGTCGTGCGCGAGGGCGATGTCAACCGCATCAAGATGACGGTGCTCGTCGAGAACAACTCGCGCGGCCAGGTCGTCATCGGATCGGGCGGCTCCCAGCCGCCCGCCATCAACAAGCGCAAGGCGGAGACGCAGGTGCTCATCAAGGAGGGGGAGCGACTCGTCATTGGCGGCGTGACCAACTCCGAGACGGAGGAAAACATCCGCCGGGTCCCGCTCTTCGGCGACATCCCGCTCCTGGGCTGGCTCTTCAAGCAGCGCGGTGACCGCAACACCTCGACCGAGCTGGTCGTCTTCATCACCCCCTCGATCATCCGCCGGGACGCCACCACCGCCTCGGTTCCGAGCACGGTCGCGCCCGGGAAATGAGCCGCACCTGCCGCCGCGTCCCGGGGGCCCTGGTCCCCGGGGACGCGGCGCGGGCCACCTTGCCTCGATGATCGTCGCCGTCAACCTCGGCGCCGACGCCTATGCGATCGTGGTCGAGGTGGGGGCGCTGGACACCGTCGGCGAGCGGTTGCAGGCGCTCGGCGTCGGCCGGCGGGCCGCGCTGGTCACGGATCCCTCGATCATGCGCCTGTACGGAGGCGCCGTCGCCGCCAGTCTCGAGAAGGCCGGACTCGCGGTGACCGTGGTGGAAGTGCCCGAGGGCGAGGCCGCCAAGACGCTGACGGTGGCCGAGCACTGCTGGGACCGGCTGCTGGCGGGCGGGCTCGATCGGACCTCCACCGTGCTCGGCCTCGGCGGCGGAGCCGTCGGCGACCTCGCCGGCTTCGTGGCCGCCACCTACATGCGCGGCATGAACTTCGTGACGCTGCCGACGACCGTGCTGGCCCAGGTCGACGCCTCCATTGGCGGGAAGACAGCCATCGACCACCCCAAGGCCAAGAACCTGATCGGAGCCTTCCATCAGCCACGGCTCGTCGTCGTCGATCCCGGTGTCGTTCGCACGCTGCCCGATCGCGAGTTCCGCTCCGGTCTGGCCGAGATCGTCAAGCACGGGATCGTGCTGGAGACGGCCTATTTCGAGCAGGTGGAGCGGAACGTCGGGCCTCTCCTCGACCGCCGGCTCGACGTCCTCGAGCGCATCATCAGCGGCTCGTGCCGGCTGAAAGCCTCGGTCATCGAGCGCGATCCGGAGGAGAAGAGCGAGTTGCGCTTTGCGCTCAACTACGGCCATACCATCGGCCACGCCCTGGAGGCCGCCACCGGTTACGGCCGCTGGACGCACGGTGAGGCGGTCTCTCTCGGCATGGTCGCCGAGGGTCGGCTGGCGCGTCGGCTCGGCGTTGCCGACGTCGCCACGGCCTCGCGGCCGGAGGCGTTGCTGGCGGCGGTCGGGCTCCCGGTCCGGGCCGCGGCCGTGGACGTCGAGGCCGTCCTCGCCGCGATCACGCGCGACAAGAAGGCGCGGGACGGCCGGGTTCCGTTCGTGCTCACGCCTCGGCTCGGGGAGTTCCGCGTGGTCTACGACGTGCCCGCCGCGGATGTGCGGGCGGCGATCGCCGAGCTTGCCGCTTGAGGCTCGAGTCGACCCGGCCGCGTTGACAACGAACGCGCGACTTTCCTATAGTCCGGCCATGCGTCCGGTCCCCGGGGCAGGAGAACGGGCGACCGCGGCCATGCGGACCGTCGGCGGGGAGAGCCGGTGACCGAGGACGGCGTCCTCGGAGAAGCGATCCGGCGGCACGAGGAGCGGCTGGCCCGCGATCCCGAATCGCTGGCCTTCGCCCAGCTCGCCGACCTGTACCGCAAGGCCGGCCGCACGGGCGATGCCATCGGGCTCTGCCGAGGGGGACTGCGACGCTGGCCTCACTACACGACGGCGCGGCTGATCCTCGCCAAAACCCTGCTGGCGGAGGGCCAGCACGACGCCGCGCTGGCCGAGCTCGCGTCCATTCTCCAGACCAGCCCGAAGGACGTACAATGTCATCGCTTGGCCGCAGAGGTCCATCGCCGCGCCGGCCGTCTCGACGCCGCCGTGGGGCACCTCGAGAAGGCCGTCGGCCTCGATCCCGGCGACCGCGAGTCGAGCGCGCTGCTGGCAGTGCTGCGGGCCGACGCGGCCCCGCCCGGGGACGCGGCCGGACTGGCCCGGGTCCTGGGTGACGACACGTTCGCCACGTTCTCCTTCGGGACGCTGTGCCTGGAGCAGGGGCTGGCCGACGAGGCGGCGCTCGTGCTGACCCGGATCGTGCGCCGGTCGCCCGACAACGCGGAGGCACGCGCACGGCTGGAAGCGGCGTTGCGCGCCCGTACACGACGGAGAGGGTAGAACGCTCATGCAGGTGTCGACCGCGGAGTTCAAGAAGGGGCTGCGCATCGTCTTCGACGGGCAGCCGTACGCCATCGTCGACTTCCAGCACGTCAAGCCGGGCAAGGGCGGTGCATTCGTACGAACCAAGCTCAAGCACATGCGCTTGGGCAAGGTCATCGACAACACCTTCCGCTCGGGCGAGAAGGTGGAGCTCGTCGAGTACGACGAGAAGCACATGCAGTTCCTGTACAGGGACGAGCGCTACCACTTCATGGATACCGAGAGCTACGAGCAGGTCTCTCTCTCGGCCGACGAGGTCGGTGAGGCCCGCGACTACCTCAAGGAGAACGTCGAGGTCGACGTGCTCTACATCGACGGCTCGCCATCGGCGGTGGAGGTCCCCAACTTCGTGGAGCTGGCCGTCAGCCGGACCGACCCCGGCGTGCGTGGCGACACTGCCCAGGGCGGGACGAAGCCGGCTACGCTCGAGACCGGCGTCGTCGTCCAGGTACCGCTGTTCCTGAACGAGGGCGACGTCGTGAAGGTCGACACGCGAACGGGCGAGTATCTCGGACGGGTGGCGACGGCCGGCTGATGGCCAAGGCCCGCCGCCCGCGAACGTCCGGCGGTGCCGCCCCCGGCGACGAGCGCGCGGTCGAGCTGACGCGCCGCCTGGCCGCGCTGTTGACCGAGCTGGACCTCGCCGAGGTCGAGGTCGAGTCGGCCGAGGTGCGCGTCCGCGTGCAACGCTCCGCGACCGTCCCGGTTGCCCAGCCCGCGAACGCCGCCGCGCCGGCTACGGCCATCCTCCCGGTGGAGCGCCCGCTGGTTGCCGATGTCGTCTCCGCCGCGCTCGTGAGCATGGAGGCGCCGATGGTCGGCACCTTCTACCGTGCTTCCTCGCCCACCGCCGACCCCTACGTCCACGAGGGTGACATGGTGAAGGAGGGGCAGGTCCTCTGCATCATCGAGGCGATGAAGCTGATGAACGAGATCGAGTCCAAGGTGGCCGGGCGCGTGGCCCGCATTTTGGTCGAGAACGGACAGGCGGTGGAGTACGGCCAGGCCCTGTTCCTCATCGACCCTCGAGCCTGAACCCGCGCCGGATGATCCCGTCGCGCCGTCCGTCCGTCCTGGTCGTCCCCCTCGCGCTCGTGGTCGCCGTCGCGGCCGGCGGCTGGTGGGGGGCGCGCGCGCCTCGCTCCCGGTCCGCGATCGAGACGCCGAGGCTCGTCGCCACGCCCGCCGCGCAGCTCACGGCCCTCACCGACGAGGCGATCCGTTTCTACGCCGCCGGGCAGTTCCCCCGAGCCTGCGAGCGGTTCAATCGCGCACGGGAGGACGATCCGGCCAGTACGGCCCGGCGCGAGGACCTGGCGCGCTGCTTCGAGGGTTGGGGATGGGACACGCTGCGTCAGGGCCGCCCCGAGGAGGCGATGCTGCTGTTCCGGCGGGGACTGCGCCAGAGTCCGGACGGCCCGGCGCTGCTGCGCGGACTGGGGCTGGCGGCGGTGCACGCCGGGCGCGCCGACGAGGCCCTGGCGCCGCTGGAGGCGGCCGCGCGGACCGACGCCGACGCCGAGGTACGCGTGTTGCTGGCGCATCTCTACGACCGCCGCGACGATGCCGTCCGCGCGCTGGAGCACCTGCGGGGGGTGTTGAGCAGCGATCCGGGCCATGGGGCAGCCCGGCGGCTCCTCGAGAAGGTGGAGCGGGAGGCGCGCGCCGAGGCCGGGTTCCAGCGTGAGGTCACGCCGCACTTCGTCGTGAAATGGCGCGCGGCCAGCGACGCCGAGGCCCGCCGTGCGCTGCTGGCCGGGCTCGCGGCCGCTCGCGAGCGCGTGGTGACGCAGCTCGGCCAAGCGCCGCGCGGGCGCGTGACCGTCATCCTTTACGAGGCCGCCCAGTTCCAGGACGTGGCCCGGGTGCACGGCTGGGTCACCGGCCTGTTCGATGGCAAGATCCGGCTTCCGGCGGCGGGCGCGCTTCCGCGCCGGCATGAGCTGGAGCGGATTCTCGCTCACGAGTACGCGCATGCCACGATCCACGACCTGTCGCGTGGACGGGCTCCCCGATGGCTGCACGAGGGTCTGGCCCAGGCGCTCGAGGGCGCCACTCCCGATCCGATGCTGCGGATCCCCGGGCGGCCGGCGCTTGCCGGCCTGGAGGCTCTGTTGGCTGACTCGGACCCCGCCCGGGCCCGCACGGGCTACGATGTCGCCCTGTGGGTCGTCCAGGACCTGCTGGACCGCGGCGGCGCACCGGCCATGCGCGAACTGATGGCGCGGCTGGGGCGGGGTGAGCCGATCGCAACCGCGGTGTCCTCGGTGTACGGCCTGTCGCTGGCGGAGCTCGAGCGCCAGTGGCGCCGCCTCCTCGGCGGCTGAACAGGAACTGACGCCGGTGTTCCACAAGATCCTCATCGCCAACCGCGGAGAGATCGCCCTGCGGATCATCCGCACCTGTCGTGAGATGGGCATCCGCACGGTGATCGCCCACTCCACCGCCGACGCCCACTCGCTGCCGGTGCGCCTGGCCGACGAGTCGATCTGCGTGGGGCCCGACGACGCCCGGAGCAGCTACCTCAACAGCGCCTCGATCATCTCGGCCGCCGTGGTCACCGACAGCGACGCGATCCATCCCGGTTACGGCTTCCTGGCCGAGAATCCGGCGTTCGCCGACATCTGCCGCGCCTGCGGCCTGACCTTCATCGGGCCCTCGCCGGAGGCGATCCGGCTCATGGGCGACAAGGCGCAGGCGCGCGTCATCGCCAAGCAGGCCGGCGTGCCGGTCGTCCCCGGTAGCGAACTGCCGCTCAAGGACGAAGGCGAGGCGGTGGAGGTGGCGGAAGCGGCCGGCTTCCCCGTCATCCTCAAAGCGGCGGCCGGCGGCGGCGGGCGCGGCATGCGCATCGTGCGGAACCGGGCCGAGGCAGGGCCGGCGTTCGCCGCCTGTCAGGCGGAAGCGGGCGCCGCCTTCGGCTCCTCGGAAATCTACTGCGAGAAGTTCATCGAGGCTGCGCGCCACGTCGAGGTGCAGGTGCTCGGCGACCGGAACGGCATGCGCGTGCACCTGGGCGAGCGCGATTGCTCGATGCAGCGGCGACACCAGAAACTGATCGAGGAGTCGCCGGCGCCGGCCCTGCCGGCGGAGACACGGGCCGCCCTGCACAAGGCGGCCCTCGCCACCGCGGCGGCCGTGAACTACGTGAGCGCCGGCACCGTCGAGTTCCTGCTCGACGCCCACAGCGGTCGCTTCTACTTCATCGAGATGAACACGCGCATCCAGGTCGAGCACCCGGTGACCGAGGTGGTCACCGGGATCGACCTGATCCGCGAGCAGATCCGCATCGCCGCCGGCGAGTCGCTCGGCTACCGGCAGGACGCCGTCCGCTCCGCTGGCCACGCGATCGAGTGCCGGGTGAATGCCGAGGATCCCGTCACGTTCGCGCCCAGCGCGGGTCGGGTGACGGCCTGGATCCCGCCCGGCGGCTTCGGCGTCCGCGTGGACAGCCACCTCATGGCACCGTACGCGGTGCCGCCGTTCTACGACTCGCTGCTGGCCAAGATCGTCGTCCAGGGCGCCGACCGCCGCGAGGCCATCGAACGGATGCGGCGCGCGCTGGCCGAGACCGTGGTCGAGGGCGTGAAGACGACGATCCCCTTCCATCTCAAGGCGCTGGCCGATCCGGCCTTCATCGAGGGAGGGTTCACCAGCGTCGACGGTGTCCGACTCACGACGAGCTGATGGACCCCTCGCTCTACGTGATCCTCGACCGGGGCGCCGCCCGCGGGCGGAACCTCCTCGATCTGCTGGAGGCCGCGGTTGCCGGCGGCTCCCGGATGGTTCAGCTGCGCGAGAAGGAGTGGCCGTCGGGCCGCCTGCTGCCCCTGGCCGAGTCGTTGCGCGCACGCTGTGCGAATCGGGGTGTCACGTTCATCGTCAACGACCGCGTGGACCTGGCGCTCGCCCTCGGCGCCGACGGCGTGCACCTCGGCCAGGACGATCTGCCCGCCCGCGTGGCCCGGCCACTCCTGCGTCCCGGCATGATCCTGGGCGTCTCGACCCACAGCGCGGAACAAGCGCGCGCGGCCCAGGCGGCCGGTGCCGACTACGTTGCGGTGGGCTCGATGTTCCCGACCACGACGAAGCCGGACTTTCAGCTCGTGGGTCCTGAGCTGATCCGGAAACTTCGAGCGGAGATCTCCGTTCCTCTCATAGGGATCGGCGGGATCACCCACCACAACGTGGCGGAGGTCATCCGCGCCGGTGCCGACGGCGTCGCGGTCATCTCGGCGGTGAGCGCCGCCGACGATCCCCGGGCGGCCTGCGAGCGCTTCGTGGCGCTCATCCGCGCGGCGCGGGGCTTGACCGCCCCCAGCACGCCGCTATAATGGCGGCGCGCTAAATCCCTGATTCGACGACCAAGAAGGAGGCACGTCATGAGGTTCTGTTCCATCCGCGGCGTCCTGGTCCTCGGCCTGGCGCTCGCCGTCGCGTTCGTCCCGGCGGCCTCCCCCGTGGACGCGCAGGGCAAGGGCACGGTGAAGATCGCGACCCAGAGCCCGCTCTCCGGCGGCCAGGCGGCCCTGGGCGAGGGCATCAAGCTGGGCGCGCAGCTGGCCCTGGAGAAGTTCAAGGGCAATCTGGAGAAGGCCGGCTGGAAGGTCGAGCTGGTGCCCTTCGACGACCAGGCCAAGCCCGACGTCGGCGTCGCCAACGCCCGGAACATCATCGCCGACAAGGACATCATCGGCGTGATCGGGCACCTGAACTCGGGCGTGGCCATCCCATCCTCGGAGGTCTACAAGGAAGTCAACCTCGCGATGGTCTCGCCCGCCAACACCAATCCGACCGTGACCGACCGCGGCTATCCGAACATCTACCGCGTGTGCGGGCGGGACGACGTGCAGGGGGTCGTCGGCTCCGAGTTCGCCCACGGCACGCTGAAGGCCAAGACCGCGTACGTCATCCACGACAAGACGACCTACGGCCAGGGCGTGGCGGAGTTCTTCAAGGCGGACGCGGAGAAGAAGGGCATCAAGATCATCGGATTCGAAGGCACCGAGGAGAAGTCGAACTTCGATCCGATCATCACGCCCATCCGGGCCAGGAACCCCGACCTCATCTACTTCGGCGGCATCTACGAGCAGGCGGCGCCGTTCTTCAAGGCCGCCCGGGAGAAGGGCGTCAAGGCCAAGTTCCTGGGGCCCGACGGCATGGACTCCTCGGATCTGACGAAGATCGCCGGCAAGACCGTGGTCGGCATGCACTACACCTCCGTCGCCGGCCCGGTGTCGGTCTACCCGCAGGCCAAGCAGTTCGCCGAGGAGTACAAGAAGAAGTTCGGCAAGAACCCCGAGCCGTTCGCCGCCCAGGCCTACGACTCCACCGCCATCCTGCTCAAGGCCATCGAGGCGGCGGGCAAGGGCGGCAAGGCGCCCACCCGCGACGCCGTCACCGCCGCCATCCGCGACGTGAAGCACAGCGGCATCACCGGCAGCGTGGAGTTCGACGCCAAGGGCGACCCGAAAAAGGCGCTCTACTTCGTGCTCCAGGTGGTCAGCGACAACCCCGAGAAGTGGGGCGACAACAAAGAGGTCAAGCGGCTGACCATCGCCGCGCCGGCCAAGAAGTAGCGCTCGGACCCGCCGGACGGGGTGGCCGTGCCGCCCCGTCCGGCCGGGGCGGGCCACCCTCACCACACCGTCGCGGCGATGGACGTCGAGCTCCTCATCGGCATCTTCCCTCAGGTATTGCTCGACGGCCTCATCCTCGGCTTCATGTACGCGCTCATCGCCCTCGGCTACACGATGGTGTACGGGGTGCTCGAGTTCATCAACTTCGCCCACTCCGAGATCTTCGTGGTGGGCGCCTTCGTCGGGGTCGAGATCCTGTTGTCGCTGCAGACGGCCGGCCTGCTCGACCGGGTGCCGTGGGTGCTGGTGCTGCTCGCCATCCTGCTGGCCGGCATGGTCGTCAGCGGGCTGCTCGCCGTCACCATCGAGCGGGTGGCCTACCGTCCGCTGCGGGCGGCCCCCCGCCTGATCCCCCTCATCTCGGCCATCGGCGTCTCGTTCTTCCTGCAGGACGCCGTGCGGCTCATCGAGTCGATCTGGCGCAATGCCTTCAATCTCGTCTACCCGACGATGGATGCGCTCAACGAGCGCTTCGAGCTGACCGCCTCCATGGACGTCTCGGTCAAGTCGCTGGTCGTCATCACCGCGGCGCTGCTCGTCCTGTGGGGCTTGCACGGCCTGGTGAACCGCACCAAGATCGGCACCGCCATCCGGGCGGTGGCCGAAGACCAGGCGGCCGCCAGCCTCATGGGCATCAACGTCAACCGCATCATCTCCCTCACCTTTCTCATCGGCGGGGCGATGGGTGGCGCGGCCGGCGTCCTGTTCGGCGTGCAGTACGGCTTGGTCAATCCCTACACAGGGTTCATCCCCGGCCTGAAGGCGTTCACGGCGGCGGTGCTGGGGGGCATCGGCAACATTCCCGGCGCGATGATGGGCGGGCTCGTCCTGGGACTGCTGGAGGCGCTAGCCGCCTCCTACCTGTCGCTGCTCACCGGCGGGGCCTTCGGTGCCGAGTACAAGGACATCTTCGCGTTCTCGATCCTCATCCTGATCCTGATCTTCCGTCCGAAAGGACTGCTCGGCGAAGTGGTTCGGGAACGCGCGTGATCCAGGGTCTGGCGTCGGTCGCGGCCGTCGCGCTGTCGGCCGTGCTGGTCGCCGTCTTCCCGCGTTCCTTCCTGGCCTTTCTGGTCTTCCAGGCGTCGCTGCTGTTCGTCTACGTCGCCCGCGTCCCGGCCTGGCTGCGGGCGGGCCTCCTGGGCACGGCCCTGCTGGTGCTGATGCCGATCATCGGCTTCTACAACGGCTACTATCTCGAGATCGCCACCCAGGTCGGGATCTTCGTCGCCCTGGCGCTCGGGCTGAACATCGTGGTCGGTCTGGCCGGCCTGCTCGACCTCGGCTACGTCGCATTCTTCGCCGTCGGCGCCTACTCGTGGGCGATCTTCGGCTCGCCGCAAGCCAACGAGATCTTCGGCGCGGGCTTCCCGCTGGACCCGGTGTGGTTCTATCCGTTCCTGCTGGTGGGCCTCACGGTGGCGGCCGGCACCGGCGTGCTGCTGGGCCTGCCGGTCCTGCGCCTGCGGGGCGACTACCTCGCGATCGTCACGCTGGGCTTCGGCGAGGTCATCCGCGTGCTCGCCAACAACCTCGACAAGCCGATCAACCTGACGAATGGCCCCAAGGGGATCACCCCGATCGGACGGCCGCCGGTGCCGCCGGGCCTGCCGTACGCGGAGGCGTTCTATTTCCTGGTCCTGCTGATCGTCGTGGTCGTCATCCTGGTCAACCGCCGGCTCGAGGACTCGCACATCGGCCGGGCGTGGGAGGCGGTCCGCGAGGACGAGGTGGCCGCCCAGGCCATGGGCGTGCCGCTGGTGCGCGCGAAGCTGCTGGCCTTCGCCTGCGGGGCCTCGTTCGCCGGCGTGATGGGTGTGGTGTTCTCGGCCAAGCAGGTGTTCATCAACCCCGAGTCGTTCACGTTCCTCGAGTCCATCGGAGTGCTGGCCATGGTGATCTTGGGCGGGATGGGCTCGATCCCCGGCGCAGTGCTGGGCGCCACCGTCGTCACCGTGCTGAATCTCCAGGTGCTCAAGGGGCTGTCGCTCTGGCTCAACGAGCTGAAGAACGCCGGCGTGACCGTGCTCGGCTTCAGCCTCGCCGACCTCCCCACCCAGCTCGAGCCGGCGAAGTACGAGCGCATGGTGTTCGGGATCATCCTGGTCCTCATGATGATCTTCCGCCCCCAGGGTATCTTCCCGGCCCGCCGGCGCCAGCGTGAGCTGGCCCGGGCCCCGGACGGGGCGGCGACTGGGCTCGAGCGGTGACGGCCCTGTTCGAGGCGCGCGGGATCACCAAGCGCTTCGGCGGCTTGCTGGCCGTGCACCGGGTGGACTACGTGCTCGAACACGGGATCTCGTCGATCATCGGCCCCAACGGCGCCGGCAAGACCACCCTCTTCAACGTCTTCACCGGCCTCTACAGGCCCGACGAGGGACAGGTCACCTTCCGGGGGCATCCGCTGGTCGGTCTGCGACCCGATCAGATCACCGCGCTCGGAATCTGCCGGACCTTTCAGAACATCCGCCTGTTCGCCAACATGACGGCCATCGAGAACGTTCTCGTGGGCATGCACGCCCGCGTCCCGCTCGGCCTCTGGGACGCCCTCACTCATCGCCCGCGCTTCCGCGACGTCGAACGCGGGCTCTGGCGCCGGGGCGACGAGTTGCTGGAGCGCGTGGGGCTCGCCCACAACGCCAACGAGGTCGCACGCAACCTGCCGTACGGCGACCAGCGGCGCTTGGAGCTCGCCCGTGCCCTGGCCTCGGAGCCGTCGTTGCTGCTGCTCGACGAGCCCACGGCCGGCATGACCCAGGGCGAGGCCGGGCACCTCATGACCCTGCTGCGCCGCCTGGTCGCGGACCTGGGCCTCACCATCCTGTTGATCGAGCACAACATGCGCGTCGTGATGGAGGTGTCCGACCGTGTCACGGTGCTGGATCACGGCGAGAAGATCGCCGAGGGGCAGCCCCGCGAGGTCCAGGGCGATCCGCGGGTGATCGAGGCCTATCTGGGCCGGCGCGCCGCGCCCCGAGGTCCCCGTGCTGCGCCTTGACGGCCTGCGGGTGTACTACGGTGAGATCCAGGCGCTGAAGGGCGTGTCGCTGCGGGTCGAGCGGGGCGAGATCGTGACCTTGCTCGGCAACAACGGCGCGGGCAAGACGACCACGCTGAAGACCATCTCGGGCCTGCTGGCGCCGCGGCACGGGACCATCGAGCTGGACGGCAGGCCGCTGGTCGGCGTCCCGCCCCACGACGTCGTCGGTCTCGGCATCGGCCACGTGCCTGAGGGCCGGCGCATCTTCAACCGCCTGACGGTGCGCGAGAACCTCCTCATGGGCGCCTTCCTCCGGAGCGACGGCGGCATCGATGCCGACCTGCAGCGGGTGTTCATGCTGTTCCCACGGCTCAAGGAGAGGATCACGCAGGTGGCCGGCACGCTGTCGGGTGGCGAGCAGCAGATGCTGGCCATCGGCCGCGCCCTCATGGCCCGCCCGCGACTGCTCCTGCTCGACGAGCCGTCGATGGGCCTGGCCCCCGTACTGGTCGAGCAGATCTTCGAGACCATCGGCGAGGTCAACCGCCAGGGCACGACGATCCTGCTGGTCGAGCAGAACGCCGCGATGGCGCTGAGCATCGCCCACCGCGGCTACGTGCTGGAGACCGGCAGCGTGGTGCTGGCCGGCACCGCCGCCGCGCTCGGCGAGAACCCCGAGGTCCGCCGCGCCTACCTGGGCGAATAGCGGAGGGAGGGGAACAAATGCAGGCGCGTGGAGTCACCTTCGAGGAGCACAGGGTCGGCGACGTCTACCGCACGCTGGCCCGGACGGTGTCGGAGACGGATATCGTGAATTTCGTCAACCAGTGCGGCTTCACCGAGCCGCTGTTCCTGGACATGGAGTACGTCAAGCGCGAGTCGGTGTTCGGCCGCCGGGCGGCGCCGGGGGCCCTCACCTTCTCGCTCAGCGAGGGTCTCGTGATGCAAACCGGCCTGATCCACGGCACCGGCATGGCGTGGCTGGGTGGCGAGCTGAGCGTGGTGGCGCCGGTGCTCGAGGGGGACACCATCCGCGTCGAGGTCGAGGTGGCGGACAAGCGCGAGACGAAGAAGCCCGACCGTGGGATCGTGACCTATCGCCATCGCGTGCTGAACCAGCGGGACGAGGTCGTGCTGGAGGCGACCATCCTGCGCATGATCCGTCGAAAAGATGCCGGCGGATGAGCCGCAGCGGCCCCATCGTGCGGCTGAGCGTCTCGCCCGGCGGCGCCGAACCTCTGGACTTGAGCCGCGTCGACCCCGGACCCCACCTGCTGCCCCGCGACTGCGTGCTGGTGCCGGTGACGCGGTGCTCGAGCCCCTGCCTCGGCATCGCGCCCCTGTTCCAGGGTCGCGACGTCAGCCGTGTCTCCCAGAAACGCCATCCCGGCTGGGGCCGCGTCTACGCGTGCGTGCTCGGCGAGGGGCGGCTTCGGCCCGGCGACACCGTCCGCCTCCTGAGCGAACTCGAAGCGGCCGAGGTCGGCGCCGCCACGCCGTGAACCACCACCGCGTCGTCGTCCCTGCCGGAGGCGGCAGCGCCTCGGGCACGACGACCGCTCTGCCAGCGTGATCGCGCCGGCGGTCGCCGTCGTGCTCACCACGTACGACGGCACCAGGTACCTCGAGCGCTTGTGGTCGAGCCTCTTGGCGCAGCGCTATCCCGCCGATCGGTGGTGGCTGACCGTCATCGACAACGGGCCGGACCGGGGCGCGGCGCGCTGGTTCGGCGAGCACGCACCCGGGATCCGCGTACTCGTCTCCGGTCACAACCTCGGCTACGCCGGCGGCAACGCGCTCGGCATGCAGGAGGCGCTGGCGGCCGGCGCCGACTACGTCTTCGTCGTGACCCAGGACACGCGCCTCGAGCCCGATGCGATGCCAGCGCTCGTGGAGGTCGCCGAGGCACAGCCGTCCGCCGGCGCCGTGCAGCCCAAGCTGCTGCGGCACCGGGCCGACGGCCACGCCGTCTTGCACTCCCGAGGCAACGAGCTGCACTACCTCGGGGTCGGCTTCGTGGGCGGCGATGGCGAGCCCGACCGCCCGCTGGACGTGCGGCCGATCGCCTACGCGAGCGGGGCGGCCGTGCTCTACCGCACCGACGCGCTGCGCGAGGCCGGCGGGTTCGACCCCGCGCTGTTCATGTATCACGAGGACTCCGATCTCGGCTGGCGCCTGCGCCTGGCCGGCTGGGAGGCGCTGCTGGCTCCGGCCGCCGTGGTGCACCACGACTACGACTTCGCCCGGGCCGGGTGGCCGCGAAAGTTCTATTACGTCGAGCGCAATCGCTGGATCAACGTGCTCACACACTACCGGCCAGCGACGCTCGCTCTGCTGTTGCCCGCGCTGCTGGCGTTCGAGCCGGTGGGGCTCCTCTACGCGGCGAAGAGCCGGTGGCTCGTTCAGCGCCTTGCCGTTTACGGCTTCTTCCTCCGGCCGTCCTCTTGGCGCTACCTGGCGGCCAAGCGCCGGGCCGTCCACGCGCTGCGGCGGCGGCGGGACCGCGAACTGGTGCCGCTGCTGTCCTCGCGCTTTTCCTTCGGCCCGGTCGCCACGCCGGCCGTGCGGCTCGTCCTCGACCCGATCTTCGCGGCCTACTGGTGGCTGGTCAGGCGCCTGATCGCCTGGTGAGCGCAGGCCCCCTGACCAGAGCCTGGTGCTCGCGCTCGAGCGCGGCCGCGCTGACGGCGGGACCATGGCGCTCCCCCGCGAACCGGCGCCCCGCCTCACCGAGCCGGCGCCGCAGCGCCGGGTCGCGCAGCAGGCGCACTACCGAGGCCGCGAAGTCGCCCGGCGCGTCGGCCACGAGGAGATGGACGCCGGGCGTGGCGTCCAGGCCCTCGTTGCCGATCGTCGTCGTCACCACCGGACATCCGGAGGCCAGCGCGTCGAGCGTCTTGCCCGCGATGCCGCCGGCGATGCGCAGCGGCGCCACGAAGACCGTGGCGCCCCCGTAGAACGGCTCGAGCGCCTCGACGAAGCCGGTCACGCGGACGCCCGGCATGGTCGCCAGCCGGTTCACCACGGTCGTGGGATCGCCGCCGGCGATCGTCAGGGTCGTCGCCGGCACCTCGGCCTTGATGCGCGGCAGGATGTCCGCGCAGAAGTGGCGCACGGCGTCCACGTTGGCGTCGCGATGCATGGCGCCCACGAACAGCAGACCGGCGTCGTCCCGGGAGACCGCGGCGGTCGCGACGGGATCGACGCCGGTCGGAAAGGGCAACACGCCCACGGACAGGCCCGGATCGATCGCCGCCAGCGTGCGACGATCGTGCTCGGACAGCGCCAGGACGCGGTCGAACTTGCGGCAGATGCGCCGCTGCAGGCGGTCGACGCCACGCCAGTAGAGCCAGGCGCCCAGGCGCGCGCCCGGGCCGCGCGCCAGCGCCAGGCGGTGGCGCGCCGGGCGGGCCAGCTCGTCGATGGCGACCGCCAGCTTTGGTACGGGCAGAGCGCCGTCGATGGCGAGTCCTGTCTCGAGGTACTCCGCGTGCAGCAGGTCGAAGACGCCGGCGCCGAGCAGGCGGTTGGCCTCGCGGCCGAGCCGCGCGTACGAGGCGGCGATGCGCGCCGCGGTCGCCGGGCCGCGGGGCCGACGGAACTCCTGCAGGTGCAACCCGGCCAGTCGGGTGCGCCAGGCCTCGGCCGCGGGCCGCTCGGCTGGCTCAATCCGACACAGGAGGGTGACATCGTGTCGCTCGGCGGTCCACCGGACCCACTGTGCGAGGGCGCGACCACCCGCATGCGGGGCATCCGACCTCGGCAGGAACGGGCTGACCCAGAGAATCTTCAAGGTCGCGGGCCGCCCTTACTATAATCGAGGGAATACCATGAAGGTCGTGCTTCTCGCCGGTGGACTGGGCACTCGGCTTCGGGAGGAAACGGAGTTCCGCCCCAAGCCCATGGTCACGATCGGCGGCCAGCCAATCCTCTGGCACATCATGAAGACCTACGCGCACTGGGGTCACCGCGAGTTCGTGATCTGCCTCGGCTACAAGGGCGACGCAATCCGCGACTACTTCCTGAATTACGAGGTCCGGCACCGCGACGTCACCGTCACCCTCGGCTCGCGCGACGTGCAGGTGCACGGCCCGCACGCCGAGGCCGGCTGGGCGGTGACGCTGGCGGACACCGGCGAGACGACTCGCACCGGCGGCCGGCTGGGCCGGGTGGCGCGCTATCTCGATGGCGAGCGGTTCATGGTGACCTACGGCGATGGCGTCGCTGACATCGACCTGGGCCGCCTGCTCGCCTTCCACCGCGCCCACGGCAAGCTGGCAACCCTCACCGCCGTCCGGCCGTCGTCGCGGTTCGGCGAGGTCGTCATCGACAGCGACCTGGTCCAGGTGTTTCAGGAGAAACCCCAGGTGCAGGGCGGCTGGATCAACGGCGGGTTCTTCGTGTTCGAGCGCGCCGCGCTCGACCTCATCGCCGGCGACGAGGAGAGCCTGGAGCAGTCGCTCCTCATCAAGCTCACGGGGATGCGGCAGCTGGCGGTCTACCAGCACAACGGCTTCTGGCAGTGCATGGACACGCCGCGCGAGATGGACCTGCTCAACGACTTGTGGCGGCAGGACAAGGCCGCCTGGGCCGTGTGGCGATGACCCATGGTCACACGTGAGTTCTGGCGTGACCGGCCCGTCTTCGTCACCGGCCACACCGGATTCAAGGGCGGGTGGCTCGCCACGTGGCTGCTCGACCTCGGGGCCCGCGTCACCGGCTATGGCCTGACCCCGCACACCACGCCCTCGTACTTCGCGCGGTGCGGGCTCGCCGAGCGCGTCACCACTCATTTCGCCGACGTTCGCGACGCCGCCGCGCTGGGAGCGGCGCTGGCGGCGGCCCGGCCGAGCGTTGTCTTCCATCTGGCGGCCCAGCCGATCGTCCGCCTCTCCTACCGGGCGCCCCTGGAGACGATCGGCGTCAACGTCCTGGGGACCGCCGGCCTTCTGGAAGCGGTCCGCCACACGCCCTCGGTCGAGGCCGTCGTGGTCGTCACCAGCGACAAGTGCTACGAGAACCTGGAACGCCCCGAGGGCTATCGCGAGGACGATCCGCTCGGCGGCCACGATCCCTACAGCGCCAGCAAGGCGGCCGCCGAGCTGATCGCCGCCGCCTACCGTCGCTCGTTCTTCGCCGCCGGCGGCCCGGGGGTGGCCACGGTGCGCGCCGGTAACGTCATCGGCGGGGGCGACTGGGCCGCCGACCGCCTGGTGCCCGACGCGATGCGCGCGCTGGTGGCGGGCCAGCCGATCCACGTGCGCAATGCGGCGGCGGTCCGGCCCTGGGAACACGTCCTGGAGCCGCTCGGAGGGTACCTGCGACTGGCCGAGCGACTGGCGGGCAGCGATGCGTTCGCCGGCGCGTGGAACTTCGGGCCGCGCGACTCCGACGCGGTGCCGGTGGCCGCGCTCGTCGATCTGATCGTCGGCCGGTGGGAAGGCGCGCGGTGGGAATCCAGGCCCGAGGGTGACGGGCCGCACGAGGCCGGCCTGCTGCGTCTGGACTGGAGCAAGGCCCGGGAGCGCCTCGGCTGGCGTCCAGGCCTCACGCTCGAGGAGGCAGTGGAGCTGACGGTGGCGTGGTATCGCGCCGCCGCCGGCTCCGGTCCCTCGCGCGCGATGTACGACCTCAGCGTCCAGCAGATCCAGCACTACGAGCAACGATGGCAGACCGCGCAGGAGCCGTGAGCCGGCGCGCCTGCCTCGGCTGCGCCTCGGCCCTCGGCGACGCGTTCCTCGATCTCGGCGCGCAGCCGCTGGCCAACGCCTTCGTGAACGTCGAGGACGCAGTCCATCCGGAACCGCGCTTTCCGCTCGCCGTCGCCTATTGCGCGCGCTGCCACCTCGTGCAGCTGACCGCCACGGCGCCGCCCGCGGCCCTGTTCGGTGAGTACCTGTACTTCACGTCCTACTCCGACCACTTCCTCGACCACGCGCGGGCGATGGCCGCCGCGCTGACCGAGCGCTTCGGGCTGGGCCCCCGTCGCCGCGTGCTCGAGATCGCCAGCAACGACGGTTATCTCCTGCAGTTCTTCCAGGCGCGCGGCATCCCCGTCCTCGGCGTCGAACCGGCTCGCAACGTGGCGGCCGCGGCGGCAGCGCGCGGCATCCCTACCCTCAACCGCTTCTTCGGTCCCGAGACAGTGGACGAGATCGTGCGGACGTTCGGGCGCGCCGACGTGCTGGTCGGCAACAATGTCCTCGCCCACGTGCCGGACATCAACGCTCTCCTCGGGGCCGTCGGCGCCTGCCTGGCCACCGCCGGCGCGGCCGTCTTCGAGTTTCCCTATCTCGGCGAGTTGCTCGCCCGAACGGCCTTCGACACGATCTATCACGAGCACGTCTTCTACTACTCGCTGGCGAGCGTCACCAGCCTGGCCGCACGGGCCCGGCTCGAGATCTTCGACGTCGAGCCGCAGCCGGTCCACGGCGGCTCGCTCCGAGTGTTCCTTCAGCACGCGGGGGCGCGGCCCGTGTCGCCCGCCGTCGATCGGCTGCGCATCCAGGAGGACGCGGCCGGGCTCACGCGCGCGGCGCGCTACGCGGGGTTCGGCGACGAGGTCGCCCGCCTGCGCGCCCGCCTCGTGAGCCTGCTGGGGCGCCTGCGCAGCGAGGGGCGGCGCCTGGCCGCCTACGGCGCGCCGGCCAAGGGCACGATCCTGTTGAACGTGTGCGGCATCGGCACCGACCTGCTCGACTTCACCGTGGACCGCAGCCCTCACAAGCATGGCCGCCTGGTGCCCGGCGTCCGGCTGCCCATCCGGCCGGTCGAGGATCTCCTGCGCGAGATGCCGGACTTCACGCTGCTGCTCCCCTGGAACCTGACGGACGAGATCCTTGGTCAGCAGGGGGAATACCTCCGGAAGGGCGGCGTGTTCGTGATTCCCGGACCCGCACCACGGCTGATCGGCGCCGATGATGTTTCCGACCTGTAACCTCTGCAGCTTCCCCGTCCTGCGCCTGCACGGCGGCGACGCCGGCCGGCGCTGCCTCCGGTGCTTTTCGACGTTCCGCCACCGTGCCGTCGGCGTCGTCCTCGGGTGGCTCGGCCTGCACCGCAGCGCGCACGTCTACGAGCTGTCGTCGCGCGGCGCTCTCTGTCGCTACCTGCAGCGGACCTTCGCGCGCGTGACGGTGTCCGAGCTGTTCGACGGCGTCGCCCCCGGCGGTGTTCGCAGCGGCGTCCAGTGCCAGGACGTGCAGCGGCTCACCTATGCCGGCGCCTCGTTCGACGTGGTGACGAGCACCGAGGTGTTCGAGCACGTGCCCGACGACGGCCGCGCCTTCGCCGAGGTCCATCGCGTGCTGCGCCCCGGCGGCTTTCTCGTCTTCACCGTACCCCTCATGGACACGACACCCACGCTCGAGCGGGCCCGGATCGAGGGCGGCGCCATCGTGCACCTGGTCGAGCCCGAGTACCACGGCGACCGGCTGCGGGGCCGCGGCGCCGTACTCGCCTTCCGCACTTACGGCCCCGACATCCTCGACCGCCTGCGCGGAGCCGGCTTCGAGGCGCGCCTGGAGCGCGTCGACGACCCCGCTCATGCCATCGCCGCAGGCACGGTCGTGGTCGGCCGCAAGGCCACATGACGACGGTCGCGAGAAACATTCTGGCCAATGTCGCCGGCTCCACGCTGGGGATGCTGGCTTTCCTCGCCGTGGTTCCCGTCTACCTGCGTCTGCTCGGCCCCGAGGCGTACGGCCTCGTCGGACTCTTCGCGACCGTCATGCTGGCGGCCACCGCTCTCGACCTCGGGCTCGGCGCGACGCTCAACCGCGAGGTCGCCCGGACGACCGCCCAGGCGGGCGCGGCGGACGGCTTCGCCAACGTCGCCGCCACACTGCAGGCGGCCTGCTGGGTGGTGGGTATCGCCGCCGGCGCGGTGTTCATGGTCGTCACGCCGGCCGTAGCGCCCCACTGGCTGAGCTTCTCGGCGCTGTCGCCGGCCGATGTGCGCGGCGCGCTCGCGCTCATGGGCGGAGCCCTGCCGGCGCTCGTGGCCCGCGGCTTCTACCTGGCCGGCCTGAACGGGCTCCAGCGACAAGGCGTTGCGAACCTGGTCCAGCTAGGCGGCACGCTCACCCGGGCCGCGGTGACGGTCGCCGCGCTGCGCCTGGCGGGCCCGACACCCGTGGTCTTCTTCACGACCCAGCTCGTCGTGTTCTACGTCGAGGTGGCCGTCCTCGCCGCTGCGCTGCACCGCTGCTTGCCCGCCGTCGCGCGCCACGGACGGATCCACCCAGCGACGGTCCGGCCCCTGCTCCGCTTCAGCGCAGGTGTGGCCGGCACCATGCTGCTCGGGCTGACGCTGATGGCCATGGACCAGGTCGTGCTCAGCGCGATCCTCCCGCTGGCCCAGTTCGGCTACTACACGCTGGCGGTCGCGGTGACGGGGGCGCTCGGCCACGTCGTATACCCGGTCACGACAGCAGTCTATCCCCGCTTCAGCCAGCTGTTCGAGCGCGGCGACACCCGGGGCGCCACCGAGGACTACCACTTCTTCTCGCAGTTGGTGGCGATCGTCGTGCTGCCGCTCGGCGCGCTGCTCATCTTCTTTCCCGCCGAGGTGCTCTGGCTATGGACGCGCGACGCGGAGGTCGTGCGGCACGCCGCGGTGGTGCTGAGCTTGCGGGCCCTCGGCACGGTGCTCAACGCGCTCATGCACGTGCCGCACGTCGTGCAACTCGCCTTCGGCTGGTCTACGCTGGGTGCCCGGATCAACGCCGTCGCGGTCCTCGTCGTCGCGCCTGCCACCGTGGCGCTGAGCCTTCGGTGGGGCGCCCCCGGCGCGGCCCTCGCCTGGATCGGCCTCAATCTCGGCGTCCTCCTGTTCGCCATGGGTTGCATGCACCGCCGCATGCTCCCCGGGGAGCTGCCGCGGTGGTACGTACACCTGCTGTTGCCGACCCTCGCCGTCGCCGTTGTCGGCGCCGGCGCCCGGTCTGCGATGCCGGAGGCGCTCGGCGTGCTGACGAGGCTCGCGTGGCTGGCCGCGACGGGCGCCGTGGCCGCCGCCGCGGCCGTGGCCGCCGCCACCGCCGTGCGGCGTCGCATCGTGGCCGCCGCCCGTCTGGCCTGAGCGCGTGCCGGCCATCGTGCCCCGCGCCTCGATCGGGATGCCGGTCTTCAACCTGGAAGCCACGGTCGGGCGCGCCATCGAGTCCGTCCTGGCCCAGACGTTCGGCGACTTCGAGCTGCTCGTCTCCGACAACGCCTCCAGGGACGGTACCGAGGCGATCTGCCGGGGCTACGCGGCGCGCGACGAACGCATCCGCTACACCCGTCACCCGGCGCCGATCAGCGGCTACGACAACTTCCGCTTCGTGCTCGAGGCGGCCACCGCCCCGTACTTCATGTGGCTGCCGGCCGACGACTACGTGTTGCCGCGCCTGCTCGAGCAGGCGGTCGCCGTGCTGGACGCGCGGCTCGACGTCGTCTGCGCGACGCCCCGCGCCGAGTTCCTGGGGGCGGACGGCTCGCGCCGGGCCGCGGCCGGAAGTTTTCCGCTGCTCGGCGACGTCCGCGACAACCTGTGCCGCTTTCTCGCCGACCCGGCGGACAACTCGCGCTTCTACGGCCTCTACCGGCGCGGGGCGATCCGACGGTTCTTTCCGCGCGGCGCGTATTACGGGTTCGACTGGGTGGTGACGGGCGGCACGTTGCTCGAGGGCAAGCACGTGGAGCTGGACGACGTGCTGCTCGTACGGGAGGCCAACGACCCCCTCAAGTACATGCGGATGATCGACGCGGTCGCCGCGAGCCCGCTCGACCGCCTGCTGCCGCTGGGGCGGTTCACGGTTGCGCTGCTCGGCCGCCTGCGCGTGGCGCCGCATCCACGGGTGCTCTACGCCCTGCTGCGCCTCAACCTGATCCACCACGTCATGTACTGCCGGTACCGCTATCCACGCTACGGCTGGCTGGCGCATCGGCTGGTTGCCGGCCTCGAGCGCCTCGGCACCAGGGTCTGGCGCGCCCGGCGCCCACGACGGGCCACGTGACAGCTCTCGGCGAACTGCGCTCGATCCGCCTGGCCCCCGACACCGTCGTGCCAGCGGCCAACGGCTCGGCCGCCAGCCCCCGAGCTGGCAGCCGCCGGCGCTACGGGGCGACCACGCCCTCGAAGTCCTGCACATTCCGCGCCCCGTCTCCGGCCTGGCCCACGCTCGCGGTCCGGCCTCGACGGTGCTAGCGCCGACGCTCAGCTGCCCGTCTCGGATGAGGCTCGACGCTCTTCTAGGCAGCACGCCGCGGCCGCGTCTTCCACCGCCTGATGCGGCGCGTGGAGGCCCATTGCAACTGACGGTCGTCAGGTGCCGCGCCTGCTCGCCGTCAACGCCTCTGTGCGCTCGATCTGATGCCCGAACCGGCCGGAATCCTTGGCAAAAATGGTTGGGGGCTTCCATGCCCGGCTGGGATAACGTGGAGACGGTCCCGGATGCCATGGACGAAGTCGCGCGATTCTCCGACGAGGTGAAGGCCAACATCGACCGGTTGCTGGCCGACGACAAGCTGCAGGCCTTGTCGCACGCCTGGCTCGCCGAGGTCACCCGCATTCGCTATACGTACAACTTCACCTGGCTGGGACGGCCGGTCATCCAGCTCCCGCAAGATCTGCTCGCCGTGCAGGAGCTCATCTGGCAGGTGCAGCCGGATCTCGTGGTAGAGACCGGCGTCGCGCACGGCGGCTCGCTCATCCACTCCGCCTCCGTCCTCGAGCTGCTCGGCGGCGATCGTCTCGTCGTCGGTGTCGACGTGGACATCCGCGCCCACAACCGCCGCGAGATCGAGGGGCATCCACTGTCGAAGCGGATCCGGCTGATCGAGGGGTCGTCAACGGACGCCCGTGTCGCCGCCGACGTGCGCGAGCACGCGCGCGGGCGGCACGCCGTGCTGGCCATCCTCGACTCCGATCACACCCATGCCCACGTCCTGCGCGAGCTGGAGCTGTATGCCCCGCTGATCACGCGGGGCAGCTACCTGATCGTCTTCGACACCCTGATCGAGGACCTGCCGGACGAGCTGTTCGCCGGCCAGCGCTGGGGCAGGGGCAACAACCCGAAGACGGCGGTCCGGCAGTTCCTGACGACGACCGGCCGCTTCGAGATCGACGCCCGGGTCCCCGCCAAGTTGCTGCTCAGCTGCGCCCCCGACGGCTACCTGCGGTGCGTCGGTGACTGAGACGGCCGCGCTCCCGATCCCGGTCTTTCAGCCGGCAATCGGCGTGGACACGATCAAGGCGGTCGTCGACGCGCTACACGCGGGCTGGCTCGGCATGGGCGCCGTCACCCAGGCCTTCGAAGAGGGCGTCGCGCGCTACCTCGGTCTCGACGGGCGCTGGGTGGTGGCCACCAACACGGGGACCTCCGCGCTCCACCTGGGCCTGCTGGCAGCCGGCGTCGGCCCCGGCAGCGAGGTGATCACGCCGGCTTTCAACTTCGTCGCCGACCACCAGGCGATCATCGCCGCCGGGGCCGCGCCGGTCCTGTGCGACGTGGACGAGGCGACGCTCGGCCTCGACCTCGACAAGGTCGAGGCGCTGGTCGGGCCCCGGACGAGGGCGATCGTCCCACTGCACTTCGGGGGGGTTGCCGGGCACGTCACGGAGCTGTACGCGCTGGCCGAGCGGCACCGCCTGCGCGTCGTGGAAGACGCTACCCACGCCTTCGGCACCCGCGTCGCCGGGCGGGCGATCGGGGCGTTCGGCGACGTGACCTGCTTCAGCTTCGATCCCGTCAAGGTCATCACGTCAATCGACGGCGGCGCGGTGATCGTGGGCGACGCCGTCGAGCTGGAGCGGGTGCGCCATCTCCGATTCCTCGGCATCGACCGCGAGACGCACGAGCGCTACAAGAACAGCCGGGCCTGGCAGTACGACGTCGTCTCCCAGGGCTTTCGCTATCACCTCACCAACATCAACGCCGCGGTCGGACTGTCGCAGCTGGCGCGCGTCGACGAGTTCATCGCCAACCGTCGGGCGAGCTGCCGGCTCTACACGCGGCTGCTAGCCGGCGTCGCCGGCGTGCGCTGCCCGGCGACCAATTTCGAGGACGTCTCGCCGTTCATCTACACCGTCCGCGTTCCGGCGGCCCACCGCGACGGGCTGATCGAGCACCTCCGCGACCGCGGAATCGCCACCGGCATCCACTTCCTGCCGGCGCAGGATTTCACCTACCTCAAGGGCTGCCGCCGCGGCGACCTCAGCGTGACCGAGCGGGTGACCCGCGAGATCCTCACGCTGCCGCTGCACACGCACATGCCCGCGTCTACCGTCGAGCGCGTCGCCGGCGCCATCCGCGAGCACCTCGGCCGGCGTTGATGGACCCCGAGCCGGCGATCGCCCCCCTCACGGTCAGCGCCGACTGGGACGCCGAGCACCCGCTGTCGGAGGCTGCTCTGGCCGCCTACGCGAGCCACGGCTGCCTGCGGTTACGCGGCTTCGCCCCGCCCGGTCTTCTCGGCCGCTTCCGCGAGGAAGCCGCCACGCTGATCGGCCTCGTCCTGGACGAGCTGGGTCTGACCGGGGCGGCCTCGACGATCGCCCGGTTCGACCGCGGCCTCGACCTGCTGCTGGCGGCCGACCGAGCGCGCGTGGGCCGCCTGTACCTGGCCATGCGCAAGCTGCCGAGCGTCTACGGGCTGATCACCGTGCCGCGCGTGTGGGCGGTCATGCGCCAGATCATGGGCACGCGCCTGCCCGGGATCTATCCCGGTGGTACCGGCGTGCGGATGGATCATCCCGGCGAGGACACGTATCTGTCGCCGTGGCACCAGGAGTATCCCTACAACCTCACCAGCGACAACGCCGTCACGCTGTGGCTGCCGTTGGTCGACGTCGACGAGTCCAACGGCTGCCTGCTCCTGGTGCCTGGGTCGCAGCGTCTGGGCGCCCTGCCGGTGCGCGTGCGGGATGCGCTCAACGAGCGGCGCAACGCCAACGAAACGCTGGAGATCGACGGTGTCGAGGCCGTGCTCGCGCGCCACGCTGCGGTGTCGGTGCCGGCGGCGGCCGGTGACGCGCTGGTGTTCCACACGTACCTGCTCCACCGCTCCCAGCCCAATCGCACGGGGGCCACGCGCTGGACCCTGCAGGCTCGCTACTTCGATTTCCTGAATCCCACCGCAATCCACCGCGACTGGGTCGGAGGCATGAACGAGGGGGTCGACTTCCGGCGTTATCATCCGGAGCTGGTCGCCGGATCGTCCGCTGGCTGAGCGCCGTGCTCGACGCCTGCCGCGCCTGTGCGCGTCCCGATCCCGAGCTGCTGCACTCCTCCACGCTCGCGGAGACCCTCACCTCGGAGGCAAAGCTGCGGCGTGGGCGCCTGAAGATCTACCTGTGCCCCGGCTGCGCCCACGTCATGAGCGCCGAGGGTGGACTGGCCGACGTGGCGGACTACTACGGGCGGGAATACGACTCGCTGCTGGGGTCCGTCGAGGCCGACGACCTCTACGATCTCGACACCAACGGCGAGCCGGTCTATCGCTCGCAGGTTCAGCTCGACAACCTGAGACGGCTCGCGAACCTGCCGTCCAAAGGCCGGCTGCTCGACTTCGGCTGCGGCAAGGGCACGTTCCTGGCCCGCTTCCAGCGCCAATATCCGGGCTGGGAGCTCGCCGGCTGCGACGTCTCGGACCGCTACCGGCCGTTCGTCGATCCCATCACGGGCCCCGGCGGGTTCCGGGTCACCCCGCTCGAGCTGGTGGAGACGCCGGACGGCCCGTTCGAGCTCGTCACGATGTTCTTCGTCGCCGAGCACCTGGCCGATCCCGCCGTGACACTCGGCCGGCTGGCGTCGTTGCTGGCGCCGACCGGCTTTCTCTACCTGACGGTCCCCAACGTGCTGGTCAACTCGATCGACGCATTCCTGGCCGATCACCTGTCCCACTTTTCGACGCCGAGCCTGACGGTGCTACTGCAACGCTGTGGGCTTCGCCCGGTCGTCGTCTCCGAGCATCACCAGCTCGGTCAGATCACGTTGATGGCCGCGCCGGAGCCGGCCTTCGCCGTCCGCACGCCGGCCCTGCCCGGTGGCGACACCGTGGCCCCTTACACCCACGCCATCCGTGCCGCGGTCACACGCTGGGTCGAGTGCGGCGCCCTACTCGACGCGTTCCTGCGCGCGCGTCCGGCCACGCGCGGCGCCCTGGCGGTCTACGGCGCCGGGGTCTTCGGCAGCTACCTGGCGCTCGGGCCGGGGCCGGACGGGAGGCCATCGCCTGCTTCCTCGACCAGAACCCGTTCAAGGTGGGCACGACGCACCTGGGCCGGCCCGTCGTGCACCCGCGTCGGATCCCGGCCGAGGTCACTGACGTGCTCGTGGGGGTGAATCCGGATCGTGCGCGGGACATCCTGGCCCAGGCCGGGCTGCTCGGCCGGCCCCGGCTGCGGTTCTTCTTCCCGTGAGCGCTCAGGGGAGGGGGGTGGCGGCCAGTGAGCGGGTGCGGCTGCGTCCCTTCCGTCGCAGTGATCTGCCGCAGGTCATCGCCTGGCGGCGCGACAGCGAGCTGCGGCGCGGCGCCTTGTGGAGCGATGCGCCGTTTGGGCGCCGCGAGGCCCAGCGCTGGCTGCGCACGGTCTCCGACGGCGCCGATCCCAGCCGCCTGACGCTGGCCGTCGAGCTGCGGGAGTCGGCCCGCCTGGTCGGCCTCACCAATTTCACACGGGTCGATCGCCGCGCCGGCACCGCCTACTTCGGCGTGTTGATCGGCGAGAAGGACTGCTGGGGCAAGGGTGTGGCCCGCGAAACGCTCATGCTGATGCTGAGGCGCGGCGCCCGGCTGGGGCTGCGCAAAGTCTTGCTGGAGGTCGCCGGCGACAATCCGCGGGCGATCTCGCTCTACCGCCGGGCCGGCTTCGAGACCGAAGGCGTGCTGCGGTGCCAGCTGCCCCGAGCGGAGGGTTTCGTGGACGTCCTGATCATGGCGGTGTTCCTCGAGGCGTGATGGTCGTCGCCATCAACCAGCCCTGCTACCTTCCCTGGCGCGGTCACTTCGCGCTCATGAAGACGGCCGACGTGTTCGTCTTCTACGACGACGTGCAGTTCACCTCGAACACGTCGCGCAGTTTCTTCGCCCGCGTGCAGCTCAAGACGGCCGGCGGCCGCCGCTGGCTGTCGGTACCGGTCCGCAAGAGCGGGCGCTTCGGCCAGCGGATCGACGAGGTCGCCATCGCCGATGACGGCCGCTGGCCGGCCCGCCACGGCGCCGTCATTCGCGAGGCGCTGGCGGGAGCGCCGTTCTCGGCCGCCATCGAGCCCGTCGTGGCCGCGCTGGGTGGAGGAGCCTGGGAGCGTCTGGCCGAGCTGACCATCGCGACCACGCGGCTGATGGCTGGGCTGCTCGGCATCCGTCGCGACACGCTGCGCTCCTCGGCGCTGGGCATCGCCGGCACGGGATCACCGCGCGTGCTCGCTGTGTGCCGGGCGCTCGGCGCCACGCGTTACGTGACGGGCCACGGCGCCCTCGCCTACCTCGACCACGAGGCGTTCGAGTCTGCCGGGATCGCGGTCGAATACCTGGACTACGACGTCTCTCCCTACCCTCAGCTGCACGGCGCCTTCGAGCCCCACGTGACGGCGCTCGACGTGCTGGCCAACACAGGCCCCCAGGCGTCGGCCCACGTGAACGCACGCACGGTCCCGTGGCGGGACATGGTAGCCCGGCGCGGGGCCGCCAAGGAGAGCGCTCGATGAAGCCGCTCGTCCTGGTCCCGGCGTTCAACGAGGCGGCCCGCATCGGCCGCGTGCTGACCGGCATCCGGGCTGCCGTGCCCGACGCCACCGTACTCGTCGTGGACGACGGCTCGAGCGACGACACCGCCGCCGTCGCCCGCGCCGCCGGCGCGCGTGTCGTGCGCCTGGCGTTCAACCTCGGGGCCGGCGTCGCCGCCCAGACCGGCTACAAGCTCGCCATCCGCGAGGGCTTCGACTGCGTGGTCCATCTCGACGGCGATGGCCAGCATGAGCCCGCTGACATCCCCGTGCTACTGGCCCTCCTCGAGCGGGGGGAGGCCGACGTCGCCATCGGCTCGCGCTTCCTGGGCGGCACGGCGTACCAGCCGAGCGTGCTGCGCCGGGCCGGGATGGGACTCTTCCGCTGGCTCACCTGGATGCTGACGGGCGCGCGGTTCACCGACGTGACGTCGGGTTTCCGGGCGTTCAGTCGCGAGGTCGTCGCCTTCGTCGCCGCCGAGTGGTACCCGACCGACTATGCCGACGCGGATGTGATCATCACGCTGCGCCGGGCCGGGTTCCGTTTGAAAGAGACCCCCGTACGAATGTACCCGCGGGCCGGGGGGCGCTCGATGCACGCCGGGCTGCGCCCGCTCTACTACGTCTTCAAGATGCTCCTGTCGGTGTCGCTGGCGCCGCTTCGGGGCCAGCCCGCCGGGCGGAAAGGGAACTGATATGGCCGTGGCGCTGACCCCCCATCAGACGGTCTTCGCGCTCGTGACCTCCCTGCTGACCTTCCTGTTCATCCTCGAGCTGGTCCGCCGCCGCCGCCTGCGCGAGGAGTACTCGTGGTTGTGGCTGCTGACGGCTGGCGCGATGATCCTGCTGGTCGTGTGGTTCCGGCTGCTGGTGGTCGTCACGCACCTGGTCGGCGCCGTCACCCCGCTCAACACGCTGCTCCTTTTCGCCGTCCTCTTCCTCTTCGCCATCGCTGTCCACTACTCGGTCATCGTCTCCCGCCTCACCACCCAGGTGAAGAACCTCGCTCAGGAACTGGCCTTGGTCGCGGCACGGTTGGAGGAGCGTCAGAGCTGAATTCAGTCGGTGCACATGGCCCGGACTTCGTCCTGGACTGTGCCGTTGGCCAACGAACGGATCGCGTACCGCCTGATTGATCTCGTCGCCGCCGCCGTTTCGCCAGGCCAGGTGAAGTCCGGCACGCCACAAGTAGCGGCCCCACCTGCGCCCTGTGCAATCGGACTCGCCTCATCACGCCACAGACGTCAGCGTGTCAGCCGGGACGACTGCGGCACAGCCAGGCCTGGGGCATCAGGCCCCGCATGAGATGTGGGATCCGAGGCGGAATCGCTCAATGGCGAGCGCACGAGGGTCGAGCCAGCTTTCACACGGCTTCGGAAGCAGGGCGGGCAACAGCTCGCGACGGGGTAGCCGTCCGTCGGCGACTTACTACACTACGTCGATCTAGTTCGCGGCGGGGCGACCCGCAAGGGCCTCCCGCACCTGCCACGCTTCATAGCTCCGCGGCAGCAGGCGGGCGAATGTCTCCAGATGGCGCCGCGCGGTCGCCTCGTCGCCGCGGGCGCGCGCGACCTGAGCGAGGGTCCAGTAGGCGTTGGCGTGGCGGGGGTCGGCGGCCAGCGCCTGCTCTTGAGCGCGCACGGCTTCGTCGAACCGCTGCTGGACCATCCGCACGGAGCCCAACGTGCTCAGCGCGGTGGCGTTCTGGGAGTCGAGTTTCAGCGCGGCGGAGAGCTCCTCGCTCGCCTCGGCCGTCCGGCCCTCGGCCAGACGTTGTCGGGCGGCGCGCACGTGCTGGTCTACGCGCGCGCGGGTGGCGGCCTCCAAGAAAGCGGGGCCCAGATCGCGCGCCGACGCCTCGTTCCCCAGCCGCCGGTAGGCGTCGATCAACGCCGGGTACACACGGGCCAGGTGCGGGTCCGTGCGCTGGGCACGGGTGAGATAACGCACGGCTCCGCGATCGTCGCCGGCCTCGGCCCGCGCCAGCCCGGCGTTGTAGAGCACCAGCGCGTTGGCCTCGCGGGCGAGGGCGCGCTCGTAGTACTCGGTGGCTCGGGCGAAATCCTTCTTGCGCCGGAAGGCAAGGGCCGTCGCCTGGTCGGCTTCGAAGCGCCGCGCGGGATCCCGCACCCGCGCGAACGTCGTGATCGCCTGATCGAGGTCGGCGGTGGCGTGGCCCAACAGGAGCAGGCCGAGCGAAGAGCCAGTCTCGGCTACGTTGCGGTGCAGCTCGGCCCGGACGGCCTCGGCCCGGTTGGGATCGGCCATCACACGCGCGATCCCGGGGACCCCTTTGGCCGGTTTGACGTACCGGTACTCGTCGCGCGCGACGACCGCCGCGTACTTCCCGGTGCGGCGCACATAGACCAGCGCGACGTCGTCCCAGTACACGAGCGCCCAGGCGGGCGAAGCCAGCGCCGTATCGGCGTCGGGGCCGATGACCTCCTCGACCGCGTCGCCGGCGTACGACGGGTAGTCCATCACCGCCGCCTCGAGGCCGTAGTGCGCCTGAAGCCGCTCGAGGTGGCGCGGGTAAACGCGAGCAAAGTGGATCTCCTCGAGAAGGCTCGGCGCCACGAAGCCCCGGCCGTCGACCATCGGCACTCGCCGCGGGAAGTCGCGCCATGTGATGTAACCGCCGAAGTGGAACGCGTTGAACAGGCGCCCCTCGACGCCGTGGGTATCGAGGTAGCGGAGTGCCCCCTCGGGAACCCAGCGCTCGTTGACGCCAAGCCCGCGCGCCTTCTGCGCATCGTGGAACGGGCCCCGTCCCCCCGCCGTTACCGCCACCGTGGTCACGGCGAATGCGAGCGCCGCGGCCGCGCCGGCGAGCACGAGGCGGCGGCTGAGCCCGCTGCGGGCACTCGCCGCCACCAAGACCAGGTGACGCGCCAGAATGGGTGCCGCGACCAGCTCGAACAGGAAGACGAACCGGGCGGCCGAGAACCCCAGATGGAGGAAGGGTAGCGCCAGAAGCGTCGGGACGAGCGGCAGACGCCTGAGCGTGGCCACGAGGCCGAGCAGCAGACACGCCGCCAGCACGTACGGCCCCGGCCATGTGGACGGTCGCAGCGGTTGCAGCTCGCTGATCTCCTGCCTGAACCACGGATGTTCGGCCAGCGTGAACGGCAGCGTGAGTGCGTCGAAGCGGTACGGATTGATGGCCGAGGCGATCACCACGCCGACGAGCACGGCCGCGACTGTGCCCAGCTGCCGCCAGGCAGGGGTCACGGGCGGCGGAGCCGGCCACCATCGCTGGGCCAGGAATCCGCCCGCGCGCAGCGCAACGCCACCCCCCAGCACGGCCACGAAGGGCACCAGCCCGACGACGAGGCTCGGGTGCATGTTGGCCCAGATGACTTGGAGCGCCGGCAGCATGAAGATCCAGCGCCGGCCGGCGCCCAGATAGGCGTTCAGCGCGTAAATCGTGAACGCCAGGAACACCATGAGGGCAATGTCGGGCCGCTCGACGAATCGGTGGCGCATCATCACCGCGATGGTCGTGACGACCGCGGCGCGGATCAGCAGTCCGGCCGGGCGCATCGCGGCGGCCTCGCCCGGCGCCCGCGAGTCAAGCCAGAGGATGCCCATTGCCAGCGCG
This sequence comes from Candidatus Methylomirabilota bacterium, assembly GCA_035762565.1. GTDB lineage: Bacteria > Methylomirabilota > Methylomirabilia > Rokubacteriales > CSP1-6 > AR5. The sequence continues at coordinate 30,999 of DASTOJ010000043.1, forward strand.
ACGATGGCGGCCTTGAGTACGATGACCCCGGCGGTACCACCGGCGAGGAAGGTCAGATACATCACCACGTCGAAGAGCCACTCGGTGTTGTAGTACGGGCTGCCGGGGCTCGCGAACGAGAACGGCTCGTGCGTGGGGAACCAGCGCTGCTGGATGAGGTCGCGGCCGAGGGCCAGATGTGTGAAGGCGTCGGGGTCCTCGATGCGGGTCAGCGCCAGAACGAACGCCGCCGTCACCGGGATCGCCGGGGCCAGCCAGCGCAGCCACGCGGGGGACCGCTGGGCGGTATCGCTGACCATGAGGTCGTCCGGGAACGATTCTAAGCGGGCGCCGGGGAACCCTCCAAGCAAAACGCCTCCTCGACGACCCACATTTTCGACTCGGGGGCCGAGCGGGTTGGGCCATAATCGCGCTCGACACCCGCAAGAGACGCGCTCCTCGGGGCTCCTTGCTCGATCGGAGGGAACCACCCAATGGGTGACGCGAAGTCCGGCCCCGGTCCGGCGCCGGCTGGGCTACCCATCCGTTCCGAGGGGTCGTTGACGAGCTTCCCACACGCCCCCTTGGGGGCCGTGATCCGACCTGCCGGGACCTCATCCTGCGCTTGGCCGACGGCTACGCGACCCCTGACGCTCTTTCGCGCGCACCGAGCGAGCGGCTCGCGTGGGCATCCGACCTGCGCACGCCAGGGCAGCACACGCAGTGAGTGAGGCGCGACGCGGGACGGCGCTCGCCGCGTGTCGCTGAGATGGTCGATCCGCGATCGTGACAACCATCCGGGCGCTGATCAGCCGGACCCTGGCGCGACGGTTCGCCTGGATCCTCGATGCACGCGTGCGGTGCTACATTCAAGCCGTTCGTCTGCGGCTTCGACGCGGAACCTATTCGAGGGAGCTAGCCCGGCTTCGTGATCGGGCGCCGCGGCTGGACGTGCCGCCTGACCGGCTGTTCGCGGGTGTCGACGATGACTTCTGGTACTGGCTGGTCCGGGAGAGCTACTTCCAGCGCACGCGATTCGTAGACGTCCTGCCCGGCTTCCCCGATGATGCCGTTCAGGTGCGGTTCACGGGGGCCTCGGGTGAGGTCGCCCTCTGGCACGCGTTTCGGGCGTACCGCCTGTTTCGGGCGCTCGCCGCTGACCACGGCCGCGCCGTGCCCGCGAGTCAGGCGGTCCTCGACTTCGGGTGTGGATGGGGGCGAATCATCCGGTTCTTTCTGAAGGACATCGACGCCAATCGGCTGTGGGGTGTCGATGCCAATCCGGAAATCATCGAGATCTGCCGGCGCAACGATCGCTGGAGCCGATTCGAGGTGGTCACACCGTCGGGGCCCACGCCATTTGCGGACGGAACGTTCGACCTCGTGTACAGCTTCTCCGTGTTCTCGCATTTCTCCGAGGAGATGCATGTCCGCTGGCTCGAGGAGATCCAACGGATCCTGCGGCCGGGCGGACTGTTCATTGCCACGACGCGCCCACGCGATTTCATCGAGCAATCCTTGCTCGACCGAATTCGCCGGCCCTTGTCTCGCCACCCGGAGGCGATCGCGGGCATGTTCCGTGACACGCACCGCTGGCTGGCCGCCTACGACGAGGGTCGATACTGCTATGAGCCCCTCCCGGGAATGGTGGGATGGGGAGAGACGTGCATCCCGAAAACGTACGTCCTCCGACACTGGACGAAGTACTTCAGCGTCCTCGACTACATCGACGACCCCGCCCGCTGTCCTCAGACTGTGATCGTCGCCCGGCGCTGAGAGTTGCCTTCGTCAGTCGCGCGAGATCGTGCCGACCACGATGGTCGCCGTCCCTACCCCGGCGGCGGCGTCGCGGGCGGCCGCCAGGAGATCTCACTCCCTGACGGGGCCCACGCCCGCGACGGTGTAAACTCTCGCCCATGTCGGCGCGCCTGGGTGTAGACATCGGCGGGACCTTCACCGACCTCGTGGTCGTCGACGAGCGTACCGGCGCCATCGGCGTGGGGAAGGTGCTCACGACCTCCAAGGACCCGGCCCACGGCGTCGAGCAGGGCGTGCAGTCGCTGCTCGACGAGGCGCGCGTCGATCACGCCGCCGTGCGCGCGGTCGTGCACGGAACCACGCTGGCCACCAATGCGCTCATCGAGCGCAAGGGGGCGCGCACCGCGCTGCTGACCACCGAGGGGTTCCGCGATGCGCTGGAGATCCGGCACGAGGGCCGGCACGACATGTACGACCTGCTCATCGACGGACCGCCGCCGCTCGTCCCGCGCCACCTCCGGCGCGAGGTGCCCGAGCGTTTGCTGCCGGACGGCACGGTGCTGCGGCCACTCGACGAGGCGGAGGCCCGACGGGTGATCGCCGAGCTCGTGGACGGGGGGGTGGAGGCGCTGGCGATCTGCCTGCTCCACGCCTACGTGAATCCCGCGCACGAGCAGCGGCTGGCCGCCCTGGTCCGCGAGGCCGCGCCGCATCTGGCCGTGTCGTGCTCGTCCGAGGTGGTGCCGGAGATCCGCGAGTACGAGCGCACGTCCACGACTGCGGCCAACGTGTACGTCGCCCCGCTCATGGGCCGCTACCTCGAGGATCTCGAGAGTCGCCTGCAAAGCCTCGGCGTCCCCGGGCAGCTCTACGTCATGCAGTCGTCGGGCGGGATCGCCCTGCCGCCGCTGGCCCGGCGCCTGCCGATCCGCCTGGTCGAGTCGGGGCCGGCCGCCGGCGCGCTGGCTGCGGCCCAGGCCGCCCGCGAGCGGGGCGAGGCGCGCCTGTTGTCGTTCGACATGGGGGGCACGACCGCCAAGGCATGCGTGATCGACGGTGGCGCGCCGCTCGTGGCCCGCGAGTTCGAGGTGGCGCGCGCCGACCGCTTCAAGAAGGGCTCGGGGCTGCCCGTCCGCGTCCCGGTCATCGAGATGATCGAGATCGGGGCCGGCGGCGGGTCGATCGCGCGGGTCGACCGCCTGGGGCTCCTCAAGGTCGGCCCCGACAGCGCGGGCGCCGATCCCGGACCCGCCTGCTACAACCTGGGCGGTCGCCAGCCCACGGTGACGGACGCCGACCTGCTCCTCGGCTACCTGGACGCCGAGTTCTTCCTCGGCGGCCGCATGCGCCTGGATCGCGCGGCGGCCGAGCGCGCGGTCAGCGAGCACGTCGCGGGGCCGCTCGGGCTCGACGCCACCGCCGCCGCCTGGGGCATCCATCGGGTCGTCAACGAGAACATGGCGGCCGCCGCCCGCATCCACGGCATCGAGCGCGGCCGCGACCTGCGCGCCTACCCCCTGTTCGCCTTCGGCGGGGCCGGCCCGGTGCACTGCTGGCAGGTGGCGAAGATCCTCAAGGTACCCCGCATCCTGCTGCCGTTCGGCGCCGGCGCGATGTCGGCCTGGGGGCTGCTGGCCGCGCCGCTGGCGTTCGATTTCGTCCGCACGGCGCGCGCTCGGCTCGACCACGCCGACTGGGAGGCGCTGAATCGCCTGTTCGCGGAGATGGAGGACGAGGGCGGCGCGCTGCTCGCGCGCGCCGGTGTCGCGCTCGACACCGTGCGCGTGTCGCGCCTCGCCGAGATGCGCTACGTCGGCCAGGGTCACGAGGTCGAGGCGCTGGTGCCGACCGGACGCCTGACGGCCGCGAGCCTGCCGGACATCACGCGCGCCTTCGAGGCATCCTACCGGGCGCTGTATCATCGCCTGCCCCAGGGAGTCCCGATCGAGGCCCTCAACTGGCGCGTGACCGTGTCGGCTCCGCCGCCGGCCCTGGCGTTCGGCGGCGGCGGCACGGGAGCGGCGCCGGCCCCGGTGAAGGCCTCCCGCCGCGCGTGGTTCGCCGAAGCGGCGGGCTGGGTGGACACGCCGGTCTACGATCGCTACGCGCTCCGGCCGGGCGCCACGTTCGACGGCCCCGCGATCGTCGAGGAGCGCGAATCGACCGCGGTGGTCGGCCCCGGTGCCCGGTGCCGCGTGGACCAGGGCCTGACCGTCACGGTGAGCATGCCGTGAACCCCCTGCGCGATCCCGTGACGCTCGAGATCTGCTGGAACCGGCTCATCGGCGTCGTCAACGAGCAGGCGGCGGCGCTGCAGCGCACCTCGTTCACGTCGATCGTGCGCGAGGCCGGCGACCTCTCCGCCGGCGTCTTCGACTCCCGCGGCAACATGGTGGCCCAGGCCGTCACCGGCACACCCGGCCACATCAACTCGATGGCGCTGGCCATGAAGCATTTCCTGGCCGCCTACCCGCTCGACTGCCTGGGGCCGGGTGACGTGCTCATCACCAACGATCCCTGGAAGACCTCCGGCCACCTCAACGACGTCACCATTTGCTCGCCCGTCTTCCGGGGTGACCGGTGCATCGCGTTCTTCGCCTCGACCTGCCACACCGCCGACATCGGCGGCCACGTGCTGTCCGCCGAGGCCCGCGAAGTCTACGAGGAGGGGCTGCAGATCCCGATCCTCAAGCTGTACGAGGCCGGGCGCCCCAACGAGACGTTGATCGCCATGATCCGCGAGAACACCCGGCTGCCGGAAATGGTGCTTGGCGATTTCCACGCCCAGATGGCCGGGGGCGCCGTGGGGGGCGAGCGATTGCTGGAGTTCCTGGACGAATTCGGGCTCGAGCGCCTGGAGCCGCTGGCCGACGAGATCATCGGCCGCACCGAGCGCGCCATGCGGGAGGCCGTTCGCGCGCTGCCGCCCGGCGCCTACGAGTACGCGATCACCTCGGACGGTTTCGAGGAGCCGATCACGATCAGGGTGCGCTGTGAGATCCGGGGGGACGACCTGCTGATCGACTACGCCGGCTCGTCACCGGCCAGCCGGCGAGGCGTCAACGTGGTCATGAACTACACCGAGGCCTACACGACCTACGGCGTGAAGGTCATCATCAGCCCGGACGTGCCGAACAACGAGGGGGCGTTTCGCCCGATCCGCATCAGCGCGCCGCCGGGCTCGATCCTCAACGTTGCCCGTCCCGCCCCTGTGGCTGCCCGCCACATCATCGGCCACTTCCTGCCGCATGTCATCGCCGGCGCGCTGGGCCAAGCCCTGCCGGATCGGGTGATGGCGGAGGGCTCGGCCAACATCTGGGGCGTGCAGGTCGCGGGCAAGGATCTCGAGGGGCGCCCTTTCACGCACATCTTCTTCGCGTCGGGCGGCACCGGCGCCCGGGCGGTGAAGGACGGGCTGTCGGCCACCGCATTCCCCTCGGGCGTGCTGGGCACCCCTGTCGAGGTCATCGAGAACCTCTCGCCGCTGATCGTCGAGCGCAAGGCCCTGCGCGACGACTCCGGGGGTGCGGGCAAATACCGTGGCGGCCTGGGCCAGACGATCGCTTTCCGTGTTCGGACTCGCGAGCCGTTCGTCTGCTCCATCCTGGGGGACCGCACGGCCCACCCCGCCTCCGGGTTCCGCGGCGGCCGTACCGGTGCCCGCGGCGAGGTCCTGATCGACGGCCTCCGGCCCCCGAACCCCAAAGCGGAACAGATCGTCTCCCCCGACACCCTCGTCGAGATCCGCCTCCCGGGCGGCGGCGGCTATGGCCCCTCGACCGACCGCGACCCCGACCTGGTTGCTCGCGACCTCCTGGAAGGCTATATCATCAGCTGACTGGTGTTCCGGGGATGGCAGGCGGGAGCGCGCCGTCAGGCGCGCGACGACGGTTGGGCTGGGGCCGAAGCCCCGCCGAGCTTACTTTGCGTCAGCGAGAGTCACGACCACCAGCGCGCCGGGGGCGGCGGTCGGCTGGACCCCGCGGCCGAAGGCGGCCACGTGGCTGCCGACCCAGCCGACGCATGGCGTGCGGTCATCGAGCTGGCTGCGCATCGCCGCCCACTCCCGGGCAAACGCGGGTCCGAGCAAGCGCTGCCGCTCGTCGCTCTCGATGGCCAGCACAAGCCGCGGCGGCCGGCCCTCGAGCCGCTTCACCGCGGTGAGCATGGCGTCGGCAGCGCCGTGGACGAGTGTATCCACCGTGGGAGCCACACCATCGGTGGGCAGGGCATCCGTGTAGCCGATGCCCGAGGCGTAGGGCGCCTCGACACAGGCGACACTGGCCAGAGGCGGCGTTGCTGCCCTGCCATACACGGCCTCGCCGCCGAGGACGGTGCAGACGGTCCGCATCTTAGGCCCCATGAAGTCCCGCCAGGAGGCAAGGAACGTCTGGGCGGCGTCGCCACCGTCCGGACGCGCGAAGGCGAAGGCCATGCCGCGCGGGTACCGTGCGCGGAACGGCCAGCCCGCCAGGACGAGCCGGGCCGCCGCCTGCCCGGCATCGCGCACATCGCGACCGGCAGTGGCGGCCACCCCGCTGGCGGCGCCGTCGGCGTTGGTGACGCAGACGACGAGCGCCCCTTCCTTCAAGAGGCCGTGATCTGTGAGAAGAGCGGTGGCAGCACCTCCCGCCACCGAAACCTGTCCAAGGATTTCACGCAGCGAGCCTACCGGGTTGCGCGCCGGTATACCGGCGGTGACCACCACCGCAAAATCGGCGATGGCGCTGCCCAGCCGCCGGCCGGCCCTGCCCGCCGCCTCGCCGATCGCAACATCCGGATCCGAGTCGACGCTGACTCCGATCGACACTTCCAGCTTGGAACTCAGCTCTGACTGAGGGACCTCTGTATCCAGCATGGGCCGACGCTGTTGCGTCACCCATGCCAACCCCAAATCCCCGAAAACCTGCCTTCCCCGCGGCCACTCAAGCCGTTCAGCGTGCCTCCAAGGCACTTGACTGACGCCCTTCGGCAGTCCCCCTAAAGGGTGTCGCTTTCGAGCAGGGCTTCGCCCTCGCAATCCTGTCTGGGGGAAGACCCGAGGAGCACGCTTTCAGGCGCGCGACGAGGGTCGAAAGGGGGCACAGCCCCCCTCCGAGTCAGAGGAGGCCGTACTCCTTGAGCCGTCGGTAGATCGTCCGCCGCGAGATTCCGAGCGCGTGTGCCGCGGCCTCCTTGTCGTCGTTGAGGACGGCCAGCGCCTTGAGGATCAACTCGCGTTCCACGTCGGCCAGCGTCGGAATGGCCTGCGGACCGGCGGTGACTGCCGTGGCCACGATCGGAGCCCGGGTGAGCGATGGAAGGTCTGCCAGCGTGATCTGCTCGCGGGCGCCCATCGCGTACGCGCGCTCGATGAGGTTCTCCAACTCGCGGACGTTGCCGGGGAAGCTATAGGCGCTCAGCGCGGCCAGCGCGTCGGGCGCCACGCCCCGGACGTCGCGATGGAACCGCCGGTTGAAGCGGCGCAGGAAATGGGTCACCAGCCCCGGAACGTCGTCGCGCCGGTCGCGCAGGGGCGGCAGCGTGATGCGCACGACGTTGAGCCGATAGAAGAGATCCTGCCGGAATGCGCCCTCGGTCATGGCGCGCTCGAGGTCCCTGTTGGTGGCGGCGATGACCCGGACGTCGACGGGAAAGGCCTTGGTGGAGCCGACCGGACGGACCTGCATCTCCTGCAGGACCCGGAGAAGCTTCACCTGGAGGGCCGGGGAAAGCTCGGCGATCTCGTCCAGGAAGATTGTGCCCTCGTCCGCACCGCGAAACAGCCCCAGAGCATCCGCGACCGCGCCCGAGAAGGCTCCGCGGACGTGGCCGAAGAACTCCGACTCCAGCAGGTCGGGCGGGATCGCGCTGCAGTTCACCGGGATGAAGGGCCGTTTGGCCCGCGACGACAACCGGTGGATGGCCGCTGCCACCAGTTCCTTGCCGGTTCCGCTCTCTCCCTCGATGAGCACCGGCGAGTCGGTCACGGCCACCTTGCCGATGACGTCCTTGACCTTCTGCATCGGGCCGGAGGCGCCGACCAGCTCGCTGACCGCCAGCTCCTCGCCCAACCGCGCTCGCAGTGTATGGATCTCGCCGCGGAGGAAGCGGCGCTCCATCATGCGCGCCATCAGGTGGCGGAGCTCGTCGAGGATCAGGGGCTTGGACAGATAGTCGTACGCTCCCTCCTTCAGCGCCTGCACGGCGGAGGCGATCGTCGGATACCCGGTCATCATGACGACCTCGATGGACTCGTCCTGCTTACGGATCTCCCGCAGGAGGTCGAGCCCGCTCATG
>DASTOJ010000044.1:0-33559 GCA_035762565.1 Candidatus Methylomirabilota bacterium
GTGGCGGAAACTACCAAACGCTGATCAACGACGCGTTGCTTGAACACATCCACCGCCGGTCGACTCTCGACGCGGTCCGTCAGGTCGTTCGAGAAGAACTCGCGCCGTACGCTGAACCGCGGGGGTCTAACTCCCGGCTTCAGCGGACGCGCTCCGCGCGCCGCTGAGCCGGAGCGTTGATCTAGGCGCGCCGCCGGGCGATCTCCGACACGACGGCCTCGAGCGCGACGATCATCCGGTCGAGCGCCGCCGCCTGCAGCGTGGCGCTGGTGTCGCCCGCCGTGTGGTAGGTGTCGAAGGGCGGCGGCCGGCGGGCCCCGGCCCGGAGCAGCGACCGCATCGGGCGAAAGACGAACCGGCGCAGCGCGGCGGCCTCGGCCGCCGGCACCGTGCTGAGCCCGTAGGCGGGCACCCCGGCCGCGGCGAACGCGCGGTGGTCGCTGCCGAAGACGGGGATGCGCCCGATGACGTGGTACGACTCGTCGGGGCGCAGGCCGAGCCCCTCGAAGGCGCCGCGTACTGCTGCGAGGAACGGCGTGTCGACGCCGGCGTCCCACACCGCGAGGCTGTCCCCGACGCCGGGCAGCTCGAGGCTGAGCACGCCGTGGACGTCGCCCACGCCATGGGCGCGCACCCAGATCCTGCTGCCGAGGTAGCCCAGCTCCTCGCAGGCGGGGAACAGCAGCCGCACGCGCGCGGGCGGCTCGCGCGCGGCCCAGCGCTCCAGCAGCGTCAGGAGCACGGCCACGGACGCGGCGTTGTCATTGGCGCCGGGACTGCCGGGTACGGCGTCGTGGTGGGCGATCAGCACCAGCGCCCGGTCGCCCCGCCCGACGTCCACCGCGAAGTTCTCGCCGCTGCCCTCGAACGTCGCGAAGCGCTCGCGCGTGAACGGCACTCCGCGGGCACGGAGCCAGCCCGCCACCGCCGCCTCCCGCTCCGGGTTGGTGCGCCCCTCCAGCAGGCGCGTCAGCTCGAGCGGCGTGCGGGCGCCGCCCAGCACCTCCGCGAGCGGGGGGGGCGCCGGCGGCGGCGGGACACCGCGGTGGGTCCAGCGGCCGACGCCGCGGCTCAGGCGGGCTCGCGCGTAGAAGCCCACGTCGCGCCAGTCCACCGCGTTCAGTCCACGCGGAACAGCCGCCGCGCATTGTCGCCGAGCCGCGGCCCCAGCGTGGCGAGCGGCTCGCCGCGCAGCTCGGCGACCCGGGCGGCGGTCAGCACCAGGAAGGCCGGCTCGTTGCGCCGGCCGCGGTGGCCCTGCGGTGGCAGGTAGGGACAGTCCGTCTCGACCACCAGACGATCGGCCGGAACGAAGCGGGCGACCTCGGGCAGCGCCCGGGCGTTTGGATAGGTCACCGGCCCCGCCAGCGAGATCGTGAGGCCGAGGTCCAGGCAGCGGCGGGCGATCGCCACGTCGCCCGAGAAGCAGTGCATGATGCCGCCGACCTCGCCCACCGCGGCCTCGCCGAGAATGGCCAGTGTCTCGGCGTGGGCGTCGCGGCAGTGCACGAGCGCGGGCTTGCCGAGCCGGCGGGCCAGGTCGAGCAGGCGGCGGAACGTCCGCGCCTGCGCGTCGGGCGGCGAGAGGTTGCGGAAGAAGTCCAGGCCGATCTCGCCGATCGCGACCACGCGCGGCGCGGCGGCCAGGCGCTCGATCTCGGCGAAGGCGGCCTCGTCGGCTGCCGCCGCGTCGTGGGGATGGATACCGGCCGACGCCCACACGCCGGGCTCGCGCTGCGCCAGTGCGACCGCCGCCGCCGTCGTCTCCACGTCGGTCCCGATCGTGACGAACCGCCGGACGCCGGCGGCTCGCCCGCGCTCGAGCACCGCCGGAAGGTCCTCCGCGAACTCGGGGAAATGCAGGTGCGCGTGGGTGTCGAACAGCTCGGGCCGGCTCACGGGACCACCCGGAAGCGCAGCCGGCCGATGAGCTGGCCGGAGGCGGTGACGACGTCCACGCTCCAGCGGCCGGGCGCGTCGGCCGGAAATGCGCTCTTGCGCGAGACCGTCCGGAAGCCCTCGCGCCGCCCGCCCTCGACCGGCGTGAGCCGCACGACGTCGACGGCCTGGCCCGCGTGCCGCCAGACGTGCGCGACCGGCTGGCGCAGACCGGCCGGCGCGTAGATGGCGGTGTGGGCGACGAGCCCGCGCTCGTGCAGCTCACCCGCCCGGATGGCGCCCACGATCGGCTCCAGCGACTCCACCGCCCCGACCGCCCAGCCCAGCTCGGCCCGGGCCAGGAACAGCGGAGCCGGCGGGATCGCGGCGCACCAAAGGCCGGCCGCGGCGGCCACGGCCAGTCCGGCCGGCGCGGTGGCGGCGAGGACGGCCGTCCACCCCCACCCGCGCGCCCGGCTCACCGCCGGCGTGAGCGCCACCACGGCCACCCAGGCCGCCACCAGCAGCGCGGCGAACGGCGGCACGCCGACGAGCGGCAGCGCGAGGTTCAGCGCGCCGAACGTCGACACCACGAAGAAGACGTAACCGAACCACGGCCACGGCCGCACCAGCGCGCGGTACCACGGATCGAACGTCGCCAGCACCGCCAGGAGCACGAGCAGCACGAAGAAGCCGGCGTTGATCGAGGTCAGCGTCGTGGCCGCCCAGTAGGCCGGCAGCAGGAAGAGCAGCAGGCCGTGGTAGAGCGTCTGGATCGTGTACTCCGTCGCCGTGAGCACCAGACGGTGCCGGCGCTGGTCGGAGGCCTCGAGCGTGCCGCGCACCTGCACCAGCATCGCCACCAGCAGCCACAGGAGGAGCAGGTAACCGACGATCCACGCGACGTGCGGAAGCCCCCGGCGGAACACGAACAGCGTGAGCAGGCCGCCGACGAGCGAGGCGATCGAGATCCCCCACCCTCGCAGCCAGGCCGCGAGCGACCTCACCCCGGCGGGCCGAGTCGCTCGGCGATCCGGCGCGCCACCGCGTCATCGCGCAGGGCCTGCACGCACTCCAGCACGTCCCCGGCGGCGGCCTGCGTGCGCAGGTGGGCGCCGACCAGCTCGAGCGCACCCGCGCGGACGGCGCCGTCCAGCGCGCAGATCTCGCGCAGCACGCGCGCGATGGAGGCGTCGCGCTCGGCGGCCTGGATGATGGCGTCGACGTACGAGGCCGCGATCACCGCACCCGGGCTCCCGGCGGCAGGTCGCGGTCGAGCGTGAGCACGGCCAGGGCGCCGTCGCCCTCGGTGGAGCCGGCCAGCACCATGCCCTGCGACTGGATGCCCATCAGCTTGGCGGGCTCGAGGTTCGCCACGACCACGACCTTCTTGCCGACGAGGTCGCCCGGCGCGTAGTGCTCGGCGATGCCCGCGACCACCGTGCGCTGCTCGCTGCCGAGCGAGACGGTCAGCTTCAGCAGCTTCCTGGACTTGGGCACCGGCTCGGCGGCGAGCACCTCGGCCACCCGCAGCTCGACCTTGCCGAAGTCGGCGATCGTCAGCGGGCCCGCCGCGCCGGCGCCATCCCCCCGGGGCTTCGCGGCAAGGGCGGCCGCCGGCCTGTCCGCGTCGATGCGCGGGAACAGGCCGGAGAGCTTCCGCACCGCGGGCAGCCGGTCGAGACGTCCGACCGTCGCGTCCGCGAGCCGCGGGGGGCCGGTCAGGCCGAGCGCGGCCCGGACCTTCGACGCCGCGTCGGGCACGAACGGCTCCAGGACGATGCCGAGATAGGCCATCGCGTCGGCCAGCGTGAGCAGCACGCGGTCGAGTCGCGCGCGCCCGGCTGCCTGCTTGGCCAGCGCCCACGGCTGTGTCGTGTCGACGTAGCGGTTGACGGTCCCGATGAACTCCCAGATCGCGGCCAGGGCCCGCTGGAACGCGAACTCGGCCATCGACTCGTCCAGCAGGCGCCGCGCCCGGGCGGCCGCCTCGCGGACAGTCTGCTCGTCGCCGGTCATCGGCCCCGGGGGGCCCGCCTCGCGCGCGTAGTTGCCGATCAGCGTGGTCGCCCGCGCCACCAGGTTGCCGAGGTCGTTGGCGAGGTCGGCGTTGAGCCGGGTGACGAACGCCGCCTCCGAGAAGTCGGCGTCGAGGCCGAACGTCATCTCGCGCAGCACGAAGTAGCGGTAGGCGTCGATGCCGTACTTCTCGGCCGGGGCCACCGCCGGAAAGACGTTGCCGAGCGACTTCGACATCTTCTGCCCCTCGATCGTCCAGTAGCCGTGGACGTTGAGGTGCCGGTAGAGGTCGATGCCGGCCGCCTTCAGCATGCAAGGCCAGTAGATCGCGTGCGGCTTGAGGATGTCCTTGGCGATCAGGTGCTGGGCGTGCGGCCAGAGCTTCGCGAAGCGGGGATCGCCGGGTCCGCCCAGCGCCGAGACGTAGTTGAGCAGCGCGTCGAACCAGACGTAGGTGACGAACCGGTCGTCGAAGGGCAGCGGGACGCCCCACTCCAGGCGCGTGCGCGGCCGGCTGATGGAGAGGTCCAGCAGCGGATCGCGCAGGAAGCCCAGCACCTCGTTGCGGTAGCGCTCGGGCCGGACGAGATCGGGCTGGCCCTGGATCGTCTCGATCAGCCAGCCCTGGTACTTCGACATCCTGAAGAAGTAGTTCTCCTCCTCGATCCAGGTGAGCGCCGTGAGGTGATCGGGGCACTTGCCGTCGACGATCTCCTTGTCGGTGTAGAAGCGCTCGCAGCCGAAGCAGTAGTGGCCGCCGTACTTGCCGAGGTAGATCTCACCGGCGTCCCACAGCTTCTGGAGGATCGCCTGCACGACTCGCTGGTGCCGCTCCTCGGTTGTACGGATGTAGTCGTCGTAGCGCAGGCCGAGGGTGTCCCACGCGTGCCGAAACGCCGCCGAGTTGCCGTCGGCCAGCGCCTGCGGCGTGATTCCGGCTTTGGCGGCCACCTGAGCGATCCGCTCGCCGTGCTCGTCGGTGCCGGTGAGGAAGTACGCCTCGTCGCCGGCCAGCCGGCGATAGCGCGTCATGGCGTCGGCCAGGATCGTCGTGTACGCGTGGCCGAGGTGCGGCGCGTCGTTGACATAGTAGATCGGCGTCGTGAGATAGAACGTCCCGCTCACGGCCTCACTCTAGCACGGTGGCAACGCCTTGCTCACGCCGGCGGCCCGTCCCTATGATGCCCACCGTGGATGCCCCGCTGCCGATCCGTGACGGCTACGACCGCTGGGCCGTGGTCTACGATCACGACGCCAATCCGCTGCCGGCCCTGGAAGAGCCCCTCGTGCGCCAGGCGATCGCGGACGTCCGCGGCCTGGCCGTGCTCGATCTCGGGTGCGGCACCGGTCGCCACGCCTTGTGGCTGGCCGCCGCGGGCGCGAGCGTCACCGCCGTCGATTTCTCCGAGGGCATGCTGGCCGAGGCGTGCCGCAAACCGAACGCGGCGGCCGTCCGGTTCCTCGCCCACGACCTCCACGACCCGCTCCCGTTCGCGGACGAAACGTTCGACCTCGTCGTCAGCGGGTTGGTCCTGGAGCACCTGCGCGAGCTGGCGCCGTTCTTCGGCGAGGCCCGGCGGGTCCTGAGACCGGACGGGCGCGCGGTGATGTCCGCCATGCACCCGGCCATGTTCCTGCGCGCCAGCCAGGCCCGGTTCACCGACCCCGCCTCGGGCCAGGTCGTGCAGCCGGGGAGCTTCCCACACTCGCTGGGAACCTTCGTCATGGCGGCGGTGGGCGCGGGGTTTCGCCTCGAGGGGATCGACGAGCGCGCGCCGGACGCGCGGTTCGCGGCGCAATACCCCCGCGCCGAGAAATACGTCGGCTGGCCGATGCTCGCCGTCCTGCGCATGCGGGCGACTGCGCGCGGGTGAGTGTGAATATTCCCGCGCACGGAAGGGGAGGGCGATCGGTCATTGGTCTCCTGGCGAAAGGCCCACTGGGCGTACTTCGGGCGCGTCTGCGAGCGGCTGGGCCGGCAGCGGTCGGCTCGGATGCCCGTGGTGTGCGAGCGGTTCCGGGTCGTCCTCTCGAGCTAACCTGACTCCCGCAGTTCGGGCATGGGACCGGACGCGCTGCGTCCGCCCACGGCGGGCGCGCCAAGCGTTCCGGACCTCGATCTCGCGGGCGACGGCAGCGCGGCCCTGCCTGATCAAACTGCGGAAGCTGAGCTACCGGGCGTGGGCGGCGCTCACGACGGCTTCAGCTGCGACTCGATGTGGGCACGGCCCTCCCACGTCACCTGGTCGAGCGGCACCTCCGCCTCGCTGCCATCGGGGAAGGCCACCACCACCGACTGCGCCAGCACGCGGATCGAGCGCACCTTGCCCGTCATGCAGCCGCCGCCGCCGCAGTCGGCCTGGCAGGGCGTGTTCACGCGCGGCAGGCGGCTGCGCAGCTCCTGGTAGGTCGAGAACTCGTAGAGCAGGCAGCACTTCAGCCGGCCGCAGTTGCCGAGCAGGCGGCTGTCGGTGAGCGGCATGTCCTGCGTCTTGGCCATCTTCACCGAGATCGGCTCGAACTTGCGCAGGTGCGAGGCACAGCAGAGCTGGCGGCCGCAGGGGCCGATGCCGTCCATCACGCGGGTGGTATCGCGGGCGCCGATCTGGCGCATCTCGACGCGCGCGTGGAACTCGCGCGCGAGATCGCGCACCAGGTCGCGGAAGTCCACGCGGTCCTCGGCGTTGAAGTACACGGTGACCCGCCGGTCGGGCCCGTGCATCTCGACGTCCACCACCTTGAGGACCATGCCGCGCGCGCGGGCCAGGCGCTGGGCCGTGGCGACCGCGCGCTCCTCGCGCTGCCGGCGGTCGCGGTACTCGCGGGCCTCCGCGTCGGCGGCCGGGCGCACGACCCGGCGGAACAGGCGGTCCCGCTTGAACTCGGGCAGCGGACGCCGCGGCCGGCGCACCTCGCCCAGCGCGGTGCCGGTCGCCGTCTCCACCATCACGACGTCACCGACCGCGACCGGGAGGTCATCGACCAGCTTGTAGTCGTCGGCCGGCTCGGCGTCGCGCAGCCGGATGCCGATCAGCCACTCCTCGCGGATGTCGTCCATCGCGTCCTCAGGCGGCCCGGGCGAGCAGGCGGCCGATCACCGCCTCCACCGCGAGCCGCGGCGTCACGTTGTTGAGCAGCGTCTCGCGGGCGTGCCGGCAGGTCTCGATCGCCGCACGCAACCCGGCGTCGCTCCAGTGCGCCGCCTCGGCCGCCAGCGCCTCCGCGTGCCCGGCGGCGCCGAGCAGCGCGGCGGGAGCGCCCGCCCGCGCCAGCAGCAGGTCGCGGCAGAGCAGCCAGCAGGCATCCACGAGCGCCTCGGCCCGGTCGCGGTCGAGACGGTCGGTGCGGCGGAACAGGCCCGGCGCGCCGTCGGCGCGGGCGGCCTCCAGCAGCGCGAGCGCCTCGCCGGCGGCGGCCGCCGCCCGGCCGGGGTCGCGCGGCTGGAAGCGGACGATCTGGCAGCGCGAGATGACCGTGGCCGGCACCGCCCGCACGCTGGAGAGCACGAGGATCACCACCGTCCCCGGCGGCGGCTCCTCGAGGAACTTCAGGAACACCGGGGGCGTGTCGGCCGTCATGCGCTCGGCCCCATCGAGGATCAACACGCGGCGGCCGCCCAGCGCCGGCCGCAACGAGGCCTGGCGCTCGAGGTCGCGGACCGCATCGATGCGGATCGCCGCCGCCCCCTTGGGGTTCTTCTCGGGTGGGGTAGGCACGACGACGTGCAGGTCGGGATGCTGGCCGGCGGCGACGAGCAGGCACCCGCGACATCGCCCGCACCCTTCGCCCGGCTCGCACAACAGCGCCTGCGCGAACGCCCGCGCCACCGTCATGCGCCCGGCCCCGGCCGGCCCGACGAACGCGTAGGCGTGGGCGACCCGGCCGCCGGCCAGCGCGTGCCGGAGCAGCGCCACGGCCCGGGGCTGGTCGTGGATCGTCTCAAGCACCACGCAGGAGCTCCCCCACGATCGCCTGCACGTCGGCGGCGACGGCCGCTGGCGGCCGGGCGGCGTCGATGCGGCGCACCCGCTTGGGCTCGGTCCGCTGGAGATCGAGATAGCCCCGGCGCACGCGCCGGTGGAACGCCAGCGCCTGGCGCTCGAAGGCGTCACGGCGGCGCCGGCCGATGCGCCGGAACCCGACGGCGGGATCGAGATCGAACAGCAGCGTCAGCTCGGGCAGCACGCCGCCAGTCGCGCGGACGTTCAGCTCGCGGATCAGCTCGGGGTCGAGGCCCCGGCCGTAACCCTGGTAGGCGACGGTCGCGTCCGTGTAGCGGTCGGACAGCACCACGCGCCCGCGCGCGAGCCAGGGCGCGACGCGCTCGGCGACGTGCTGGTGACGCGCGGCCAGGAAGAGGAACAGCTCGGCCAGCGGTTGGGGGGCGCGCTCGAAGAGCCGCCGCACGGCCACGCCGAGCGCGGTGCCGTCGGGCTCGCGCGTCTGCTCCACCTGGTAGCCTTGCCGCTTCAGCCAGCGTCCGAGGCGGCGCATCTGGGTCGTCTTGCCCGAGCCCTCGACGCCCTCGAACGTGATGAGCACTCCCCGCACGTCAGGCCTCCGCAAGCGCGATCATGCCACTGTAGCACGCCCGAAGCCGGCCAACGCGCGAAGGGTTGGCGTTTGCGCCCGGATCGGGTTTAATAGCGGGCGTCATGCACAGCGGATCGCGCAGCCGGCTGCGGGCGAGCGCTGGCGCCGCCGTCCTGGCGCTGGCGCTGGCCGGCCCCGCGACCGTCGGCGCCCAGGACACGATCACCCGCGAGCAGGCCGACACGCTGATCAGGGAGATCCGCGAGCTGCGCCAGGCCATCGACCGGCTCCGCGCCCCGGCCCGTCCGGCCGAGCGGCCGCCGGACGAGAAGGTGCGCGTGGACCTCACCGGTGTCCACGTGCTCGGCCGCACCGATGCACCGCTGACGCTGGTGGAGTTCACCGACCTCGAGTGCCCGTTCTGCCGCACGTTCCACGTGGGCGCCTTCGAGCGGATCAAGCGCGAGTACATCGACACCGGCAAGCTGCGCTTCGTGAGCCGCGACTTCCCGCTCGACTTCCACCCCAACGCCCGCCCGGCCGCCCTCGCCGTGCGCTGCGCGGGCGAGCAGGGCAAGTTCTGGGAGATGCGGCATCAGGTCACGCTGAAGGCCAGCGCGCTGGGGCCCGACGTGTACGTCTCGCTCGCCCGCGACCTCAAGCTGGACCTCGACAAGCTCTCGGCCTGCATCTCGTCCGAGAAGTACCGCGCCGAGATCGACCGCGACATGGCGGACGGCATGAGCGCCGGTGTCACCGGCACGCCCTCCTTCGTGCTCGGCCGCACGAGCGCGGGCCCCAGCCTCGAGGGTGTGCGCATCGTCGGCGCCCAGCCCTACGCCGCCTTCGAGTCGCGGATCAAGGCCCTTCTCGGCCCGTGACCCTCCCGTTCTAGCCCGTTCTAGCCCAGCTTCCGCAATTTGGTTGGGCGGGGACGCGCTGCGCAGAGCAGGCCGGCGGGGAGGTCCCCCGCTGCGCCACGCTGGCTCGCCGGTCGCCGTAACTCGCTCCGGGGGCGGCTCGCGCGGCCCCCCCATCCCCCGAAGGGGGTTCGGCTGACAACGAGCCTATGCCGTGGCGGCGCGCTCGCCGCCCCCTCCGCTCGAACGGCGACGACGGCTCGCCAGCAAGTGGCGCAGCGGGGGACCTCCCCGCCGGCCTGCTCTGCGCTACCGTCGCCGGCAATATCACGCTGCCGATGCCGGGGGGGGCGACGACCCGGAAAAGGGGGAAGTCCCCGGCCGGTCAGAGGCGGTGGTAGGGGAAGATCGTGCGGTGGACGGCGTCGACCTGGCGGTCGGCGTAGTCGCGTACGGCGCGGTCGAGGTGCTCGGGCAGGGCGGTGGCCGGTTCGTCCCAGAGTTGGCGTGACTCGAACCCGTGGCGCCGCCGGTCCTCCTCGAACGCGGCCGGCAGCTCCGGCGGCAGCTCCACCCCGTTGAGGACCGCCCACGCCACCGTCCACGCGCGGGCCACGTTGCGGATGTCGTAGCCGCCGCCGCCCAGCGCGATGAGCTTGGGGGCCAGCGGCGCCACCCGGGCCAGCGCCCGCGCGAAGCCCTGGACGTCGAGTGCCAGGTGGGTCAGCGGATCGGTGCGGTGCGAGTCGATGCCGAGCTGGGCCACGATCACGTCGGGCTTGAACCGCTCCAGCAGCGGCGGCACCACCGCCTCGAACGCCGGCAGGTAGACCTCGGTGCCGGTGTAGGCCTCCAGTGGCAGGTTCACGGAGAAGCCCGCGGCGTCCCCCTTCCCCAGTTCGTGCACGAAGCCGGTGCCGGGGAACAGCCGCTCGCCGCGCTCGTGGATGGAGATCGTGAGAACGCGGGGATCGCCGTAGAAGGCGTACTGCACGCCGTCGCCGTGGTGGGCGTCGATGTCCACGTAGGCCACGCGCAGCCCCCGCTCGCGCAGGCGCAGGATGGCCAGCACGGCGTCGTTGACGTAGCAGAAGCCGGAGGCGCGGTCGGGCAGCGCGTGATGCAAGCCGCCGGCGAAGTGGAACGCGCGGTCGGCCTCGCCGCGGGCGACGAGGTCGGCCGCCAGCAGCGAGCCGGCCGCGACCAGCTGGGCGGCCTCCCACAGCCCGCGGAACACGGGGTTGTCGCCCGCGCCGAGGCCGAAGGCGCTGCCACCGGGCGGCTGGGCGCCCGCGTTGGCCGCCTTGAGGGCCGCCAGGTACTCGGGGGCGTGGAAGACCGCGATGTCGCGCTCGGCCGCCGGCACCGGCGTGTGCACGACGGCGTCCGGCAAGCGCGTGAGGCCGTAGGCCTGCATGAGGCGCCAGGTGAGTCCCAGGCGCTCCATGCGCAGGGGATGCTGCGGCCCGTAGTCGAAGCGGTCCCAGTCCTCGCTGTGGACCAGCGCGGTCTTCATCGTTTCCAGTCGCCGGATTTTCCGCCCGATTTTGCCACGAGACGGAGGTTGGTGATCGTCACGCCTTTCTCGAGAGCCTTGACCATGTCGTAGACGGTGAGCGCGGCCACGCCGGCGGCCGTGAGCGCCTCCATCTCCACGCCGGTCTTGTCCACCGTCCGCACCCGCGCCTCGACCGTCAGCTCCCCGCGCCGGGAGCGCGGGTCGAACGAGACCTCGACGCGCGTGAGGCGCAGCGGATGGCAGAGCGGGATCAGCTCGGGCGTGCGCTTGGCGGCCAGGATGCCGGCGGTGCGGGCGACACCGAGCACGTCGCCCTTGGGCGCGTTGCCGCGCTGGACGGCGCGCAGCGTGGCGGGCCGCATCCGGATCACCGCGCGCGCGACCGCCTCGCGCACGGTCTCGAGCTTGCCGGAGACATCCACCATGCGGGCGGCGCCTCCGGGCGTGAGGTGGGTGAGACCATGGAGACCATCGACGGCGCCCGCGGCCGGCGGGCGCCGTCGCGCGGGACGACGCCGGCGGCGGCGGTCGGTGGAGCTCAGGCGGTGACGCCGGAGCGGGTGCTCCGGATGATGGCCTCCATGCGGTCCTTGGCCATCAACTTCAGCTTCTTCAGCTCACTCATCCGCCAGTGCTGGTCGGCCGAGAGCGAGGCGCTGCCCTTCATCGCTTCGAGCTCGTGCTCGTACCCCTGGTGCTCGGAGCGCAGGCGGCGGAACTCCTCGTTCTCGGCCATGAGTCGCTCGATGAGGGTCTCCTGGGTCATCGCGGTGGCCTCCATTCGGCAGCGGAGGAAGGGCCGTCGTAAAACAAACGAAGCCAGCGTCGTGCGCCGAACGCTGGCTTGCGGGCCACTGGGTCGATACCGTCCCCCGTCCATTGCCACTGGTTGCGGGTGTCTGTCTTATAGCCCCGGAGCGGCCGGAGTGTCAAGCACCGCGGGGAGGAGGTGGGGTGCGCTGGCCTCGAACATCGCCGTGATCGGCATGCCCTCGGCCAGCCTCAGCTGGGCGAGCGAGCGCGGCGTGACGGTGGCGACGAGGGGGAAGCCGCAGTCCACCACGACGCGGGCGCCGGCGTCGGTCACGGTGATGTGCGCGATCGAGCCGGCCAGGACGTTGCGCGCGCTGGAGGCGCCTCCACGCTCGGGCGGCAGCGCCAGTGTGACGTCCTCGGGCCGGATCGCCAGGCTCACGCTGCGGCCGGGCTCGGCGGGGGCGGCCACCTCCACCGTGCGACCGCCGATCTCCACGCGGGTCACTCCCTCGGCCCGGCCGACGACGCGGCCGCTGACGATCGTCTCCACCCCCACGAAGCGCGCGACCTCCTCGGACGCCGGCGCCTGGAAGACGTCGCCGGCCGCGGCCACCTGCTGGATGCGGCCGCGCATGATCACGGCCACACGGTCGGCCAGCGCCAGCGCCTCGCCGCGATCGTGAGTGACGAGCACCGTCGTGACCCGGTCCTCGCGCAGCACGGCACCGAGGTCGGCGAGCAGCGCCGTGCGGCTCGGCTGATCGAGGCTCGCGAACGGCTCGTCCAGCAGGAGGACACTCGGCTCCAGCACCAGGGCGCGGGTCAATGCCACCCGCTGCGCCTCGCCGCCCGACAGCGTCCGCGCCGGCCGCGCGGCCAGCCCGCCGACGCCGAGGCGCTCCAGCCACCGCGATGCCCGGCGCGCGGCGTCGGCGGCCGGCACGCCGCGGAAGCGCAAGCCGAGCGCCGCATTGGCGGCGACGCTGGTGTCGGCGAGCAGCGGCTCCTGGAACACCGTGGCCATGCGGCGCCGCTCCGCCAGCGCGTGGCGCGCGTCCGCCGGGCGGCCGTCCACCAGCACGCGGCCCCGGGCGGGCCGCTCGAGCAGGCCGAGCACGCGCAGCAGGGTGGACTTGCCGCTGCCATTGGGGCCGATGACGACCAGCACCTCGCCGGCCAGGACGTCGAGCGCGGGCACGTCCAGGGTGAATCCGGCCGCGTAGTCGAGTCGGACGTCGCGAAGGGCGAGGATGCCGTTCACGCCGGCAACACGTGGATGGAGCCGCGATGGATCGAGAACTCCCAGCGCCGGTCGCGGTCGATCTCGAGGATCTCGTAGACGAGGTGCGGCACCTCGACCTGCAGGTCGTGGTCGCCCTGGGCGGGGGGACCGGGCGCGTCGAGCCGGATGCGCAGCGTCCACGTCGTGCCGAAGTCCTCGTCGGCCACCACGATACCGGTCATGAGATTCATGTGGTGGCCGGGGTCGGCGGCCCCCCGGTCCTTGCGGATCAGCCGCACGTATTCCGGCCGGATGAAGAACGCGATGGGCGCCTCGGGCGGCGGCAGGTAGGAGTGCGTGGGCGAGTTCACGGCTTCCAGGATCTGCCCGCGCCAGCGGAGCTGGATTCGGTCGGGGGTGGCCTTGATGACCGTGCCGTGCAGGATGTTCGGAATGCCCATGATGCGCGCCACCGCCTCCGAGGCCGGCTGCCACAAGAGCTCGGCCCGGGGCGCCGCCTGCACGACGCGCCCGGCCTCGTACACCACGATGCGGTCGGCCAGGCGGTACGCCTCGGAGAAATCGTGGGTGACCATGACGGCCGCCGTCCGCCACTCGCGCAGCACGCGCGCGAGATCGTCCCGCAGCACGCGCCGCAACGGCAGATCGAGCGCCGAGAACGGCTCGTCGAGCAGGAGCAGCGCGGGTTCCGGTGCGAGCGCGCGGCCCAGCGCCACCCGCTGGCGCTCGCCGCCGGACAGCTGGTTCGGGTAGCGGTGCTCCAGACCGGAGAGCCCCAGGCGCGCGATGACGTCTGCGACGCGCCCCCGGCGCTCGGCCCGCGGCAGCTCACGCAGCCCGTACGCGACATTGTCGCCGGCAGTCAGGTGCGGGAACAGCGCGTAGCCCTGGAAGACGTACCCGAGCCGGCGGCTGCGCGGCGGGAGGTCGACGCCCGTCGCGGTATCGAAGAGCACCCGGTCGCCCACGACGATCCGCCCCGTGTCGGGTCGTGCCAGCCCGGCCAGGCAGTCGAGCGTGAGTGTCTTGCCGGACCCCGAAGGGCCGAAGAGTCCGGTCACCGCGTCGGCGGCGTCCCACGTGACGTCGAGCGTGAAGCCCGGCAGCCGCTTGGTCAGCGAGACGGACAGCACGGTCAATAGCGCAACCGCGCGAAGCGTCCGACCCCGAGCAGCAGCACGACCACGATGCCGGCCGCGAGGAGCGCGAGCGTGTTGGCCTCCGGCATCTGGTTGGCCTGGACGTGGTCGTAGATCGCCAGGGGCAGCGTCTGCGTCTTGCCGGGAATGCTGCCGGCGACCATCAGCGTGATCCCGAAGTCACCGAAGGCCCGGCAAAAGGCGAGCACGGCGCCCGCAAGCACCGCCCGCCAGGCCAGCGGCAGCGTCACGCTCCAGAAGACCGACCACTCCGAGCGCCCGAGGGTGCGCGCCGCGGCCTCCAGCCGCGGATCGACCGCCTCGAACCCGGCCTGGGCCGCCCGGATCAGGAGCGGGATCGAGCCCACGCAGGCGGCCAGGACGGCGCCCTTCCACGTGAAGGCCACCTCGACGCCGACGGCGTCGAGCAGGCGTCCCACCGGACCCCGGGTACCGATCAGCACGAGCAGGTAGTACCCGAGCACGGTGGGGGGCAGCACCAGGGGCGTCACGACCAGCGCGGCGAGAAGGTCCCGTCCCACGAACGTGCGCCGTCCGAGCAGCCATGCCGCCGGGACGCCGAGACCCAGGGTGAGCGCCGTCGCCACCAGGGACACCTCGAGGGAGAGCCAGAGCGGGAACAGCTCCATCCTCAGAACTCCCCGGGCAGCAGGAACCCGTACTTTTTCATCACGGGCCGGCCCTCGGGGCTGTTCACGAACTGGATGAAGGCCAGGCCCAGCTCGGGCCGGGCGCTGCGCCGGACCACGGCCACCGCCTGGTCGAGCCGGGCGTGACGCGCCGGGTCGAGCGGCACGTAGTCGATTGCGGGGACGTTGGCCACGGACAGCGCGACGATGCCCGCCTCGGCGGCGCCGGACTCGACGAACTGGAGCGCGTGCCGGATGTTCTCCCCGTAGACGAGCTTCGGCTTCACCGCGTCCCACACGCCGGCCGCGCGCAGCGCCTCCTCGGCGGCCCGGCCGTACGGCGCATGGGCCGGATTGGCGATCGCCACCCGCCGCACCCGGGGCTCGAGGAGCTGCGAGAGGGCGATGAGCTTTGGCCCGGCCGCGCGCGCCGTGGCCAGCACGATGCGCCCCTGCGCGTAGAGCGCCCGCGTCTGGGCGATCAGCACGCCCTTGGCCAGCAGGTCGTCGACGAACGTCTGATCGGCGGCGAAGAAGACGTCGGCGGGCGCGCCGTGCTCGATCTGCTTGGCCAGGTTTCCCGTCGACCCCAGGACCAGCGTCACCCTGGCGCTCGTGGCGTGCTCGAACCTCGGCGCCAGCTCACGAAACGCGAACGCGAGGTCGGCTGCCGCGAACACCGTCAAGGTCGGCGGCGCCGCGCCCGCGCCCTGGGGCGGAGCCGCCAGCGCCACGATGGATCCCAGGCACGCGAGCACAGTACTCACGATGCGCATGCGAGGCTCCCTCCCTCACAGTGATGGCCTCCACTCCGAGACAGCGTAGCCGCGCGCGGCCGGCGCATCAATCGGTTATCCCGAGCATCGTGACGGGTCGGGGCCCGCACGAAGGTCTGGCTCGAGCCGAGATCGCGGCTCGTGGCGGCCGTGGTGAGGCGCCGCCCGCGAGCGTCACAACGCTCGCCGCTGCTGAATCGTCGTGAGGAGCCAGTTGACGGCGAACACGAGCGCCAGCAGCAGGATCGAGAGCGCGATGGCGACGTCGAAGCTGCCCTTGCCGGTCTCCAGCACCATGGCCGTCGTCAGCGTGCGCGTCTGGCCCTTGATGTTGCCGCCCACCATCATGGAGGCGCCGATCTCGGAGATGACGCCGCCGAACCCGGCCATCACCGCCGCCAGCATCGGCAGCCGGGCCTCGCGCAGCACCACCCAGACCATCTGTGCGCGCGAGGCCCCCAGAGCGACGAGCTGCAGGCGGAACTTCGCCGGCACGTTCTGGACCGCGGCCAGCGTGATGCCGGTCACGATCGGCGAGGCGATGACCGCCTGCGCCAGCACGATCGCGGCCGGCGTGTAGAGCACCTCCCAGTCGCCGAAGGGCCCGCTGCGCCAGAGCAGGATCGTCACGAAGAGCCCGACCACGACGGGCGGCAGCCCCATGCCGGTGTTCACGGCGCTGACGAGCAGCGTCCGGCCGGGGAAGCGCGCGAGCGCGAGGGCGGCGCCGGTCGGGATGCCGAGGAGCAGGGCGATCAGGGTCGCCGTGCCCGAGACCTGCAGCGAGAGCCGGAGGACGGCGAGGATCTCGGGATCGGCGCCGAGCAGCAGGCCGAACGCACGCTGCACGCCCTCGACGAGAACGTCCACCAGCTAATGACTCTCGTGGAACACGGTGACGCCTGGGGCTGGGCGTGGGGGCACGGGCGCGCCCGCATGGCTCGCCTGTCGCCGTAACTCGCGCCGGGCACGGCTCGCTCGGCCCCCCATCCCCCCAAGGGGGCTCGGCTGCGGGCCAGTCCAATCGCTGGCGGCTCGCGCGCCGTGCCCGGCGCTCGAACGGCGACGACGGCTCGCCATGATGGCGCGCCCGTGCCCCCACGCCCAGCCCCAGGCGTCACCGTGTTCCACGAGACTCATCAGCGCGGGCTATTCACGAACCGCCGCCGACCGTGTGTCGGCGCTGGCGACGGGGCGCGTCGGCGGCGGCGCCCGGCCGCGCGCGTCGTGCCGTTCGTGAATAGTCCGGGGCAGAAGTCCTCGTCATTAGAAGTCCTCGTCCTTCTTGCCGGCGATCGGCACGAACAGCGGTTGGCCATACTTGTCCACGCCGAACGTCTTGATGATCGCTTGCGCCCCGGGGGCGACCATGAACTCGGCGAAGGCCTTGCCGCCGGCGGCGTTCACCTTGGGGCCGTTGGCCGGGTTGACCTCCATCACCGAGTAGATGTTCAGCAGGAGCTTGTCGCCCTCCACCATCGGCTTGAGCTCGACGCGCCGGGCGAAGGCCAGCATGGTCGCACGGTCGGTGAGCGTGTAACCCTGGCGATCGCTGGCGATGCCGAGGGTGGCGCCCATGCCCTGGCCCGACTCGATGTACCAGGGCGCCGCCGGGGTGACGCCGGCCGCCTTCCACAAGGCGAGCTCGAGCGTGTGGGTGCCGGACTTGTCGCCGCGGGAGACGAACCGCGCCTTGCCCTCGGCGATCCTCTTCAGCGCGGCGACCACGCTCCTGTCGCCCCTGACCTGCGCGGGATCGGACTCGGGGCCGATGAGCAGGAAGTCGTTGTACATGACGAGCCGCCGGGTGTGCATTTTGCCCTCACCCACGTACTTGTTCTCCAGCCTGGGCGCGTGGGCCAGCGTCACGTCGGCCTCGCCGCGCGCGGCCAGCGCCAGGGCCTGGCCGGTGCCGACCGAGATCGTCTTGACGCTGTAGCCCGACTGCGTCTCGAACAGGGGCACCAGCACGTCGAGCAGTCCGGAGTCCTGGGTGCTGGTGGTCGTGGACAGGATGACCGTACGCGCGGCCGGCGCCTGCGCCGAGGCGACCGCCGCCAGCGCGAGCGCCAGCGCGAGCAGGCTCAGGATCGGCCGCCGCATGGGTCCTCCTTCGCGCGGGGCCCGGCCGGCCCCCGCCGTCTATGTCTGGTGGGGCATAGTCATATATGCTTTCGCCGGCACAGGCAAGCTCTGACCGAACCGGTCAGCGGCGGCGGGCGGGGAACGCGCGGCGGAACTGGCGGGCGACGACCTCGTCGAGCCCGGCCCGGAAGCGGCGGTACCGCGCGAGGAACTCGCGGCCCTCGCGGCTCAGGCGCATGCCGCCGCGGGGGCCGCCGCCGGCGGGCTCGAGGAACCGGATGCCGGAGGCGCGCTCCAGCTCGCGGAAATAGCCCCAGCCGTGGCGGTACGACATCCCCACCCGCGCCAGCGCGCGGCGCAGCGAGCCCAGCTCGTCCACCAACTCGAGCAGGCGCGCGCGGCCGTCGCCGAGCTTCACGTCGTCGCCGAACACGACCCAGACTTTGACCCGGGGCTTCACGCCGCCCTACTGTGCCACAGCCGGCCGGCCCGCCGCGAACCGGGCCCCCGCCCGGGTGCGGGGTACAATGCCGCCGGTGCTGGCTCTGCGGCACGACACCGTGCGGGAGGAAGATCCATGGCGCAGGAGCGCAAGGCCGCCGCGACGCTGCGAGGCAACCCACTGACCCTGGCCGGGCCCGAGATCAAGGCCGGGCAGCCGGCGCCCGACTTCACCGCCGTCGCCACCGACATGAAAGAGGTTCGGCTGGCCGACGGCCGGGGCAAGGTCATCGTGCTGTCGAGCGTGCCCTCGCTCGACACGCCGGTGTGCGACACCGAGACGCGGCGCTTCAACCAGGAGGCGGCCGGCCTCGGCGACGGCGTCGAAGTGTGGACGATCAGCATGGACCTGCCGTTCGCGCAGAAACGCTGGTGCGGGGCGGCCGGCGTCGACCGCGTGCGCACCCTGTCGGACTTCCGCCACCGGACGTTCGGCGAGGCCTACGGCGTGCGGATCCTGGACGGCCCCATCGCCGGAGTGAACGCCCGGGCGGTGTTCGTGGTCGGCAAGGACGGCAAGGTCACCCACGCGCAGTACGTGACGGAGATCGCGTCGGAGCCCGACTACGAAGCGGTACTGGGGGCGGCCCGCGCTGCCACCCGCTGAGGGGGCCGCCCCGCATCACCCGATGACCGAGCCGCGCATCCTGATCGTCGACGACGAGCCCGACATGGTGGACAACTGCGCGCGCATCCTGCGCCGCGCCGGACACCGCTGCCTGACCGCCACCGATCCCCATCGGGCGCTGGGGTTGCTGGAGTCCGAGCGCCCCGATCTGCTCCTCACCGATCTCAAGATGCCGGAGATCGACGGCCTGGCCCTGCTGCACCGCGCCCGGGAGCTCGACCCGGCGCTGCCGGTGGTCGTCGTCACCGCGTTCGCGACGATCGAGTCCGCGGTGGCGGCGATCAAGGACGGGGCGTTCGACTACCTGCCCAAGAACTTCTCGGTCGACCAGCTGACCCTGGTGGTGGAGCGGGCGCTCCGCCAGCGGCGGCTGGCGCTGGAGAACCGCAACCTGCGCGAGCAGCTGCAGACCACCTTCGGGCTGGAGAACGTCGTCGGCCGCAGCCCGGCCATGGCCCAGGTCTTCGAGCTGGTCAAGAAGGCCGCGCGCTCGGAGGCCAACATCCTCGTGCTCGGCGAGTCGGGCACTGGCAAGGAGCTGATCGCCCGCGCGGTCCACGCCAACAGCCCGCGGGCCGGCCAGGCCTTCGTGCCGGTCGACTGCGCCTCGCTCCCGGAGAACCTGCTGGAGTCGGAGCTGTTCGGCCACGAGAAGGGCGCCTTCACCGGCGCCGTGCGCACCAAGCCCGGCCTCATGGAAGTGGCGGGCGGCGGCACGCTGTTCCTCGACGAGATCGGCGACCTGCCCGTGAGCTTGCAAGTCAAGCTGCTGCGCGCGCTGCAGGAGCGGCAGATCCGCCGGGTCGGCGGCACCGGCCTCATCGACGTGGACGTGCGCGTGGTGTCGGCCACCAACCGCGACCTGCGCGAGTCGGTGACCAGGGGGCAGTTCCGCGAGGAGCTCTACTACCGCGTCAACGTCATCGAGATCCGGCTGCCGCCGCTGCGCGAGCGCGCCGGCGACGTCCGCCTGCTCGCCCACGCCTTCCTCCGGCGCTACGGCCCGAGCCGGACGCTCGCGTACGACGACGCGGCCATGGCCGCGCTCGAAGCCTACGCGTGGCCCGGGAACGTCCGCGAACTGCAGAACGTGGTCGAGCGGGCGTGCGCGCTGGCCGAGGGCGACACGATCACCCTGCGCGACCTGCCCGAGCACGTGGGGGCGGGCGCCCGTCGCGCGGCGGCGCCGGGCGCCGCTCCGGTCTCGATCGAAGACCAGGTGGCCGGCACCGCCACCGTCGGCCTCAAGCAGGCCAAGGAGCGCTGGATGGCGGTGCTCGAGGCCTCCTACCTGCGCGAGCTGCTCGACCGCCACCAGGGCAACATCTCGGCCGCCGCCAAGGCAGCCGGCATCGACCGCAAGACCTTCCACCGTCTGATCAGCAAGCACCACATCCGCGGCTGAGGCCGCGGCCGCCTGCCGATCCAGCGTCCCCGGCTGTGGCGCCGGCGCCCCACCGCTCAGACCCGCCTGGCCCTATCGTCTTGAATTCCGAGGACCTCGGCCTGGCATCAGCGGTGCACCGGCGGACGCCCAGGAGGCAGAGCGATGGCGGACGTCCAGCGCATCACCTACGCGACGGACTTCTCCACGGCTTCGCTGGCGGCCTTTCCCCATGCGGTGCGTCTCACGAAGGCGACCGGCGCCGAGCTCACGATCCTGCACGTGCTGCCGGCGCCGACATCGCCGTTCGTCGACAGCGGGTACGTCCCCCAGGAGATCTGGGACCAGCTCGACGCCGGGATGCGCGCCCACGCCGGCCACGAGATGGACCGCCTGGTCAAGCAGGCGGTCGATGCCGGCGTCCGGGCGACGACCGCCATCGTCGACGGCGGCATCCCGGCCGACGAGATCGTCCGGGCCGCGGAGAGCACCAAGGCCGACCTGCTCGTGCTCGGCACGCACGGGCGGACCGGGGTGGCCCGGCTGGTCCTCGGCAGCGTCGCCGCCCGGGTGGTGGCGACGGCCTCGTGCCCGGTGTTGACGGTGCGGATGGCCGAGGCGACCGGGACGCTGGCATGAAGCTCGCGGCCCTCGTCCGCAACTGGTGGATGATGGCGGTCCGCGGCGGCCTCGCGATCCTGTTCGGCCTCTCGGTCCTCCTGTGGCCGAACATCACCCTCTCGGTCGTCGTGCTGCTCTTCGGCGTCTACGCGGTCATCGACGGCGCCTGGACCGTCGCGGCCGGCGCCCGGGCGTCGGCACGGCTCTTCGACGCCTGGCCGGTCGTGCTGGAGGGCGTGGTGAGCGTCGTGCTGGGTGCCCTGGCGCTGGGGTGGCCGTTGCGGGCGGGGCAGTTCGTCTACGTCCTGGCCGGTTGGGGGCTCGCGACGGGAGTGCTCGAGCTGCTGGCTGCCATCGACCTGCCGCGCGAGGGCGCCGCCCACTGGCTGCTGGCCACGGCCGGCCTCTCCTCGCTGTTCCTGGCGGGCCTGATCCTGCTCGTTCGGCGCGCCGACGCCGACTTCATCGTGCGCGTCATCGCGGTGTACGCCCAGGTCTTCGGCATCGCGCTGCTGGCGGCGGCGATCTGCTTTCCCCGCGAAGCGGCCGGGCGCTACGTTGCCACCCGCGGGTAGCACCCCTCAGCGGGGCTTGGGGGCCATGCTCGCCCGGGAGCGCTTGATGCCGGCGCCCGGCTTCGCGCGCCGGCGCTCGGTGTACCTCGGCGGCGCCAGGCGCGTGTCGATGCGGCGGGCCACGTCGGATTGCAGCAGCATCGTGTCGCGCCGGACGGCAACCTTCGCGCTCCGCTGGCGGCGCTTGGCCTGGGGGGACTTGGCGGCGGTGCGGTCCGGCCGGCGGGCTTTCGACGAGCGCTTCATGAGCTCCCTCCCTGGATTGGACTCGAGTGGGGGCCCCGATATGGCCCCCACGCCACCAAACGCTCGGACCGCCCCGGCGAAGCCGGGACGGTCCTCGATCCCGCGCCATTATCCTATGCGAGCCGTCGCGCAAGGCAGCCACGCATGAGGGCCATCCTGTACGCCACCGACTTCTCGGCGGCGGCCCGCCCCGCGGGCCGCGATCCCGAGCGCCGCCGCCCCGACGGCTCCGTCGCCGGCCTCGTGCAGCCTGGCGCCGCCGGCGGCCAGCGCGATGCCGAGCCCACCCACGAAGTTGCCCGCGTAGACGATGGCCCAGTTGCGGAGCACCGCGGACGTGCCGATCCGGCCGCTCGCCCACGCCATGACGATGAGGTTGTTGCCGGTGAACAGCTCGGCGCCGCCCACGACGACGAGGACCAGGCCGACGCTGAAGACGACCCGGCCAGCACGCGGATCGCGCCCCACGGCGCGTCACCGGCCCCGGCCAGCGCCACGGTCGCGAAGAACGCCGCCCAGGGCGATGAAGGCCCCGGCGAGCACGGCGAGCGCGAGCAGCCGCCCGCTCTCCATCGAGGCCTTGGCGGCGCCGATCTCCTCGGCGCGCCGGGCCATCTCGGGCGGCAGCAGGGCGTCGAGCGGCGAGGGCGCCCTGCCCATCCCGCGGTCAGTTCAGCTCGGCGAGGGTCACGCGCACGGCGACGAGCCGGCCGCGCTCCCGGACGCACTCCGCCGTCACGAAGTCGCCCGGCGTGACGCTGTCCGCGTCGAGCGCCACCTCCAGGAAGTCGCCGGCGAAGGCGCCCGGCACGTTCACGCGGATGAACGTGTTGAACGTCGTGGCGGCCGTGAAGACGACGCTCCGCCGGGTCACCACCGTGGCGCCCTGCTCGACACGCCAGGGGCCGACCTCCTCGAAGATCAGCACGCCGCCTTCCGGATCGATCGCGACGACCGTTCCCGAGTGGGTCGTCGTGGGGCCCACGGCGTCGACGGCCGGCGCCACCCCCAGCGCGAGGGCGAGAGAAAGCAACGCTACACGAATCATGGGGCACCTCTCTCTCATGACTGTCATGTCCGAGTGCATCAGGGATGCCACGACCGAGCCTCGTGATTCCACCCACTTGACCCGCGCCCGCGGCAGCCCTGTCGTGGGTCTGCCCCAGGGCCCAGGGTGCCCTCGGCTCGCCCCGGGCCGCTCCGGCTGTTCACCCGGCGATCTCCGGCTCCAGGCGGATCCGCGTGTCGAGCGACGCCGAGACGAGACAGGCGCGCTCGGCCTTCTCCAGCGCGCGCTGCACCCGGACCCGGTCCACGCCCGCCGGCAGGGCCACCCGCGGGCGCAGGACGATCTCGGTGAAGCGGGTGACGCCGTTGACGCGATCCACGAACCCCTCGGCCTCGACGGCCATCGTCACGAATTCCAGCCGCGAGGCCTGGGCGACGGCGCGGAAAGTCAGCAGAAAGCACGCCTCGACGGCGGCCAGCAGCAGCTGCTCGGGGCTCCAGGCATCGCCCGGCCCGTCGAAGTCGAGCGGCGCCGCCGTCCGGAGATCGGGTACGCCGGCGCTCGACAGCGTTCCGTAGCCCTCAGGACCGCCCGCGATCCTGGCTGCGTACCGGTGGGGCAACGGCTTCATGATGTCCTCCTGGCCTGCAGATAGTCGACGCAGGCGTCGAGCGTGGCGAGCCTCGGATAGTCCGATTCGGGGATCTCGATGCCGAGCGCCCCGTGCAGCCCGACGACGAAGTTGAGGACGTCCATCGAGTCCAGATCGAGCTGCTCGCGGAAGGCGACGTCGGGTCTCAGCGCGGCGAGGTCGGCCTCGGGCGCGATGTCACCGAGCACCCGCACGATCGTCGCGCGCAGGTCGTCCGCCATCACAGGCGCTCCGGCGATTGCAGCAGGCGCTCGACCGCCGCCAGGAACAGACCGCCGCGGTGCCCGTCGCTCACCCGGTGGTCGGCGGACAACGACGCGGTCACCAGCGGCCGGGCGGCGACGCCGCCGTCGACCACCCACGGCCGCTCGGCGACCCGACCGAAGCCGACGATCGCGACCTGGGGCGGATAGATGATGCCGAACACGTGCTCGACGCCCTGCTCGCCGAGGCTCGTCACCGTGATCGTCGGATCCGACAGCTCCGAGCTGCGCAGCCCGCCGCTGCGCGCGCGTTGCACCAGGTCGCGGAAGGCGCGCATGAGGTCGCCGAGCGGCCGCCGGTCGGCGTCGTGCAGCGCAGGGGCCACGAGGCCGCCGGCGCGAAGCGAGATCGCCACCCCCACGTGCACGGCGGCGCTCGGCTCGGCGCGCTCGCCCCGCCACACCGCGTTCAGCTCCGGCACCTCGCGCAACGCCAGCGCCACCGCCTTGATCAGCAGGACGCCGTACAGCAGCCGGTCGGTCACCGGGCGTCGCGTGTTCTCCTCGGCGAGCCACGCCAGGGCGCGGTACAGATCGATCGTGTGCGCGAGGTAGTAGTGGGGAATCTCGCGCTTGGACCGGGCCATGGCGGCCGCGATGGTCTGGCGCAGCCGGGCGACGTCCATGCGCGGCCGCGCCGGCGTCGGGGCGGCCGCGGGGGCCGGCCCCGCGCGCCGCTCGGCGGCGGCGCGCTCGACGTCCTCGCGGGTGACCGTCGCCCCGGGCCCGGTGCCGCGGACCGTGTCGGGATCGACGCCGAGCGGGGCGGCGATCTTCCGGGCGAGCGGCGAGACGCGCTTGCGCTCGCCCGGCGCGGGCGCGACGCGCGCCGGCGCCGGCGCGTCCTCGCGGATCAGCGCCAGCACCGTCCCCGTCGGCACCGTGGCGCCCGGCTGGACCACGATCCGCTCGAGGACGCCGCTCACGAACACCTCGACGTCGATGAGGCCCTTCTCCGTCTCGACCTCGGCGATGATGTCACCGCGCGCCACCCGCTCGCCCGGCTGCTTGCGCCAGGCGACGAGGGTGCCGGCCACCATGTCGGCGCCCAGGATCGGCATGACGAACTCAGCCATCGCGCCGGAGCATCGCCCGGACCGCCGCCGCGATCGTCGCCGGTTGCGGCAGGGCCGCTTCCTCCAGGTGCCGGGCGTACGGCATCGGCACCTCGGCGCTGCACAGCCGCTGCACGGGGCCGTCCAGCTCGTAGAAGCCGCCCTCCATGATCCGGGCGCCCACCTCGGCGGCGAGGCTGCCGGTCCGCCATCCCTCGTCGACGACGAGCGCCCGGTGCGTCTTCGCGACCGAGGCCAGGATCGTGGAGGTGTCGAGCGGCCGGAGCGAGCGAAGATCGACCACCTCGACCGCGATGCCCTCGGCGGCGAGCAGGTCCGCTGCCGCCAGCGCCTTCGGCAGGGAGCCGCCGTACGTCACGACGCTGAGGTCCGTGCCCTCGCGGCGCACCAGCGCCCGGCCGATCTCGCCCGGCCCGGCCGTCTCGTCCACCTCGCCCTCCATCGGGTAGAGTGCCGCGTGCTCGAACACGAAGACCGGATCGGGCTCGCGCAGGGCGGCCAGCAGCAGGGCGCGGGCGTCGTCCGCCGTCCCCGGCGCCACCACCTTGATCCCGGGGACGTGCGCGTACCAGCCCTCGAGACTGTGCGAGTGCTGGGCGGCCAGCTGGCGCCCGGCGCCGGTCGCCATGCGCACGACCAGCGGGACGGACAGTTGCCCGCCCGACATGTGGCGCAGCGTGGCCGCGTTGTTCACGACCTGGTCGAGGCTCAGCAGGCTGAAATTCACCGTCATCACCTCGACGATGGGCCGCATGCCGCCGAGGGCGGCGCCGATGCCGGCGCCCACGAACGTGTTCTCGCTGAGCGGGGTGTCGCGCACGCGCTCGGGGCCGAACTCCGCCAGCAGGCCGTGGCTCACCGCGAAGGCGCCGCCATACCGCCCCACGTCCTCGCCCATCAGAAAGACACGCGGATCGCCGGCCAGCGCCTGCCGCAGCGCGCTACGCGCGGCCTCGCGGTAGGTCAGCTTCTTCATCGGGCCACCGGCGCGGTGTAGACGTCCTTCTCCAGATCCTCGATCGGCTCCCACGGGCCGGACTCGGCCTCGGCGACGGCGGCGTCGACCTCGGCGCTGACCGACGTCTCGATCGCCGCGAGGTCGGCCTCCCCGAGGAGACCCTGCGTGCGGAGCGCCGCGGTGAAGAGGACGATGGGGTCGCGCGTCTTCCAGGCCTCGATCTCGTCCCGGCCGCGGTAGAGGTCGGGGTCGTACATCGAGTGGGCGCGGAACCGGTAGGTGCGCGCCTCCAGCAGCCGCGGGCCCTGGCCGCCGCGGACGGCCGCGGCCGCCCGCCGGGCGGCCGCCTCGACGGCGAGCACGTCCATGCCGTCCACGGCCTCGCCGGGCACGCCGGCCGCCTCCGCCTTGCGCACGACGTCCGTCTGCGCCTGGTGGCGCTCGAGCGCCGTGCCCATCGCGTAGAGGTTGTTCTCGCAGAGGAAGAGGACGGGCAGCCGCCAGAGCGCGGCGAGGTTGAGGGACTCGGCGAACGCGCCCTCCGCCACCGCCCCGTCCCCGAAGAAGCAGGCGGTCACCGCCGGCCGCGCCCGCATCGCGTCGGCGAGGGCGAGTCCGACGGTGACCGGCAGCCCGCCGCCGACGATGGCGTGCCCGCCGTAGAACCGGCGCGACGCGTCGAACAGGTGCATCGAGCCGCCGCGGCCCCGGCTGCAGCCGTTGGCCTTGCCATACATCTCGGCCATGAGCGCGCCGGCCGGCAGCCCGCGGGCGAGCGCTTGCCCGTGCTCGCGGTACGTCGCCACGACGTTGTCGTCGGCCGTGAGCGCCTGCATGGCGCCGACCGCCACCGCCTCCTCGCCGATGTAGAGGTGCAGGAACCCCCGGATCTTGCCGACGGTGTAGAGCTCGGCCGCCTTCTCCTCGAAGCGCCGGATCAGCACCATCTGCCGGAGGAGGCCGAGCGCGTTCATCCCTCCTCCAGCGTCGAGGTATCGCCCTCGGGCAGCCCGAGCTCGCGTGCCTTGAGCAGCCGGCGCATGATCTTGCCGCTGCGCGTCTTCGGCAGCGAGGGCTTGACCTCGATCTCCCTGGGCGCCACCACCGCGCCGAGCCGGGCGCGGGCGTGGGCCAGAAGGGCACGCCGCAGCTCGGGCGTCTCGGTGAACCCCGTCTTGAGCGAGACGAACGCCTTGACGATCTCCATGGCCACCGGGTCGGGCTTGCCGATCACGCCCGCCTCGGCGACGGCCGGATGCTCCATGAGCACGCTCTCGACCTCGAACGGGCCGACGAGGTGGCCGCAGGTCTTGATCACGTCATCGGCCCGGCCGACGAACCAGAAGTAGCCGTCGGTGTCACGCCGGGCGAGGTCGCCGGTCAGGTACCAGCCGGCGGCGAAGCACTTGCGATAGCGGGCAGGCTCGCCGAGGTACTGGCGGAACATCGAAGGCCAACCCGGCCTCAGCGCCAGCTCACCCTGCACGTCCGGCTGCTCGATCACCTCGATCCGATCGTCACCCACCTTGTGGACGATCGCCGCCTCCACGCCGGGCAGCGGCTTGCCCATGGAGCCCGGGCGGACGTCCATCGCCGCGAAGTTGGCGATCATGATCCCGCCGGTCTCGGTCTGCCACCAGTTGTCGTGGAAGGGGCGGCCGAAGGCGTCCCGGCCCCACACGACGGCTTCGGGGTTCAGCGGCTCGCCGACGCTGGCCATGAAGCGCAGGGCGCTGGTGTCGTACGTGTGAGCGAGCTCGGTCCCGGCCTTCATGAGCATGCGGATCGCCGTCGGCGCCGTGTACCACACGGTGACCCGCTGGTCTTGCAGCGTGCGGTACCAGCGCTCGGCGTCGAACTCGGCCTCGTCCACGATGCTGGTCACGCCGTTCGTCAGCGGCGCGATGATCCCGTACGAGGTCCCGGTGACCCAGCCGGGGTCGGCCGTGCACCAGAAGACGTCGTCGGGATGCAGGTCGAGGGCGTAGCGGGCGGTGATGTGGTGCGCAACGACCGCCTCGTGGACGTGCACGGCGCCCTTGGGCTTGCCGGTCGTCCCGCTCGTGAAGTGCAGGAGCGCCATGTCCTCGGGCGCGGTCGGCGGGATGACGAAGTCGTCGGACGCGGCGGCCAGCAGTGTGTGGAAGTCGAGCGTGCCGGGGATCGCCGTCGGCGCGCCGCCCTCGCCGATCAGCACGACGTGCGCGAGGTCCGGAAGCTGCTCGCGGAGCGCGTCCACCTTGCGCCGGTAGAGCGCCTCCGTCGTCACCAGCACCCGCGCCCGGCCGATGCTCACGCGCGCGCGGATCGGCTCGGGCCCGAACGCCGAGAACAGCGGGCAGAAGACGCCGCCGTGCTTGAGGGTTCCCAGGGCCGCGACGTAGAGCTCGGGCAGCCGCCCGGCCAGGGCGAAGACGCCGTCGCCGCGCCGCAGCCCCAGCCGAACGAGGACGTTGGCGAAGCGATTCGTCAGCGCGCGGAGCTGCCGGTAGGTATAGTCGCGGACCTCGCCGCGCTTGCCGAGCCAGCGGATGGCGACACGGTCGGCGCGCGGCCCGGCGGCGTGGCGATCGACGGCCTCGTGGGCGATGTTGAGCCCGCGTCCCTCGGGCAGGCCGTCGAGCTCGGCCCGCGCCGCAGCCCAGGTGAACGCGGCCCGCACTCTCTCGTAGTCGGCAAGGTTGGGAGCGACGCCCGTCACGGAATCCATGTGACCGTTCCCACCAGTGCATCCCGAGTGCCAGGGCTCCGGTCCGGAGTTCCGGGCAGTTGCGACCCGCCATCCCGCCATTCGCTGCCCCAACTGGGGCGGCTCCTCCCCGCGCGCCGGCGGATCGGGAGCGCTGAAGCGTCGAGATTCTCGCCTCTTCGCTCCGGGGGCCTGGCTCTTGCTGTCGTCCGTGGGCAGGGCTTCGCCCGGGGAGGTTCGTGCTGCAGGTGGGGGCGGTCGCCCACGCGGTCGATCGGCGGACGGTGGACGAGCGCGTCCTCGCGCTCCTCGACGCCTTCGTGTCCGAGCTGGGCAGCACGCCCGTGCGCGGCCGCGTGGCGCTGGACGACGTGCTCGACCGCGACCTCGGCATCGGCAGTCTCGAGCGGGTCGAGCTGCTCACCCGGCTGGAGGACGCGTTCGGCGTGCGCCTCCCGGACTCGGTGCTCGACGAGGCCGACGCGGTTCGCGACCTGGTGGCGGCGATCCTCGCGGGCGGCGCGCCGGCGGGTCGCATCGCCGTGGAACCCGCCCTCCCGCTCGCCGAGGGCGTCTCCGCCCCCGACTCGGCGCGCACGCTCGTCGAAGTTCTGAAATGGCACGCCGAGCGCGATCCCGGTGGCGTGCACGTCGTGCTGCGCCTCGACGACGAGAGCGAGCAGCCCATCACGTACGGGGCGCTGTGGGCGCGGGCGGGCGCCGTGGCCGGCGCGCTCCGTGCGCGC
Organism: Candidatus Methylomirabilota bacterium; assembly: GCA_035762565.1. GTDB lineage: Bacteria > Methylomirabilota > Methylomirabilia > Rokubacteriales > CSP1-6 > AR5. Next base: position 28,807 of record DASTOJ010000044.1, read on the forward strand.
GGCATCGCGCGCGGCGACGCGGTCGCGCTCATGCTGCGCACGGAGCCGGGCTTCTTCAGCGCGTTCTTCGGCGTGCTGCTGGCCGGCGCGGTCCCCGTGCCGATCTACCCGCCGGCGCGGCCGGCCCGGCTCGAAGAATACGCCGCGCGCCAGGTGCGGATCCTCGACAACGCCCAGGCCCGGCTGCTCGTCACGTTCCCGGAGGTCCAGCGCGTGGCCGGGCTGCTGCGCCCGCGCGTCCGGTCGCTGGCCGGCGTGACGACGCTCGAGGGTCTGGCCCCGGCGCCCGCGGCGCCACCGCCCGGCCTCGGCCCCGACGATCCGGCGCTGATCCAGTACACGTCGGGGAGCACCGGCGACCCCAAGGGCGTGCTGCTCTCGCACGCGAACCTGCTCGCGAACATCCGGGCGCTCGGCCAGGCCCTCGGCGTCCGGCCCGACGACGTCTGCGTCTCCTGGCTGCCGCTCTACCACGACATGGGGCTGATCGGCCTCTGGCTCGGCTCCCTGTACCACGGGGTGCCGGCGGTCATCCTGCCGCCGCTGGCGTTCCTCGCCCGGCCGGCCCGCTGGCTGCGCGCGATCTCCGCGCACCGTGCGACGATCTCCGCCGCCCCGAACTTCGCGTTCGACCTCTGCGTCAAGCGCATCGCCGACACCGACATGCAGGGCGTGGACCTCGGCAGCTGGCGCCTGGCGATGAACGGTTCGGAGGCGGTGAGCCCCGAGACGATCGCCCGCTTCACCGGCCGCTTCGCGCCTCTCGGGTTCCGGGCCGAGGCCATGTGTCCGGTGTACGGCCTGGCGGAGTCGTCGGTGGGTCTCACGCTGACTCCGCCCGGCCAGGGCCCGCGGGTCGATCGCATCCGGCGCCAGACGTTCGAGCGCGCGAGGCGCGCCGAGCCGGCCGCGCCGGGGGAGGCGTCGCTGGCCGTCGTCTCCTGCGGCGTCCCCCTGCCCGGCCACGATGTTCGCATCGTCGACGCGGCGGGCAGGCCCCTGCCCGAGCGCGTCGAGGGACGCGTGGAGTTTCGCGGGCCCTCGGTGACGGCCGGCTACTTCCGCAATCCCGCCGCCACCGCCGCCGTGATGCACGGCGGCTGGATGGACTCCGGCGACCTCGGCTATCGGGCCGCGGGCGAGCTCTACGTCTCGGGCCGGCGCAAGGACGTGATCATCAAGGCCGGGCGCAACCTGTATCCGCAGGAGGTCGAAGAGCTGGTCGGCGACGTGCCGGGCGTGCGCAAGGGCTGCGTGGCCGCCTTCGGCGTCGGCGACCCCGCCACCGGCACCGAGCGGTTGATCGTCCTCGCCGAGACGCGGCTGGCCGCGTCCGAGGCGCGAACGCGGCTGGAGGCCGCAGTGCGCGAGCGCGTCGTGGACGCGCTCGGTCTGCCGCCCGACACCGTGCGCCTGGCGCCGCCCGGGTCGGTGCTGAAGACCTCGAGCGGCAAGATCCGGCGCGCGGCGACTCGCGAGGCGTGGCAGCGGGGCGATCTCGGACAGCGCATCTCGCCGCGCATGCAGTGGCTCCGGCTGGCGGCCGGCGCCCTCGGCGCGCGCGTGGCCCGAGGGTTGGACTGGGCGCCGCGGCTGGGCTTCGGCGCGTGGGTCGGCGTGGTCCTCCTGGGGACCATGCCTGGGCTGTGGCTGCTGGTGTGGTTGCTGCCCCGGCGCCTGGTGGACCGCGCAGTGCGCCGCTGGTGCCGTGCGGTGCTCGGCCTCGTGGGCTGCCGGCTGCGCGTCGAAGGCGTCGAACACCTGCCGGCCGCCGGCGCCGTCGTCTTCGCTGCGAACCACTCGAGCTATCTCGACGCGGTCGCCCTGCTCGCCGCCATCCCTCGCGACTTCCGGTTCGTCGGCAAGCGCGAGCTGGGCGGCTGGCCGCTCGTCGGCGCCGTCATCCGGCGGGTCGGGCACCTCACGGTGGAGCGCGCCGACCCTTCCCGCAGCGTGGCGGACGCCGAGCGCGTGAGCGCGGCGATCCGCGGCGGGATTTCACTCGTCTTCTTCCCCGAGGGCACGTTCCTCGAGGGTCCCCGCCTGCTGCCGTTCCGACTGGGCGCCTTCAAGGCGGCGGTGGAGGCCGGCTGCCCGGTCGTCCCCGTCACGATCCGCGGCACCCGCACGATCCTGCCCGCGGGCGCTTGGCTGCCACGCCGCAGCCCGATCACCGTGACGCTCGGCACCGCGATTTCACCGCGCGGGCCGGACTGGCGGGAGATCGTGCGGCTGCGCGACGCGACGCGCGCCGAGATCAGCCGGAGCACCGACGACGAGGTCGGCCGAATGCCGGTTGACCGAGCAGGGATGAGCTGGACCGCCACCATCGCCGCCGTATACTGCCGCCCGCCGGCAGCGGTTCGGGTAATGGGGTCTGCGCGCCCCACCGTGGCAGGGGCGCCTCGGGTCGCCCTCCGACCTAGGGCCAGCGGCGAGAGGTTTCTCCCCGGAAGGCACTTGTTTGGTGGCGACGCGCATGGCCGCCTCATTGCACTCCGATTTCGCGCCATGCGTGGAGTGACTGGGGTCGTCCGGAGCGCGCGCTCTCCACGCTGGCCGGGCTCGGCATCCGGCCGGAATGGGCTGCTCGCGTTGCGGCGATGGCCGTGTGAGCCATGGGCGAGAAGACAGGTGGTGACGCGATGAGACACATGCGCGGCGATCCGGCCGAGGGCCCGGGCGAGACGAGCGGACCGTGGACCGAGACGACGTGCGTCCGCGATCGGATGTCGCGACCCGCGGTGACCGTAGCTGCCGCGGCGCCGATCACCGAGGCGCTGCAGCTGATGGTGGCCAGGCGAATCCACTATCTGCCCGTCGTCGATGGCACCACGCTCGTCGGGATCGTGGACACGGACGACGTGCTGGGGACCCGGCGGTCGGGGCCGCCGCGCGGCGCGGACGTGGCGGCGGTGATGAGCGCGCCGGTGGTGTCGATCGGCCCGGGCGCGTCGCTGGACGAGGCGATGCGCTTGATGGCCGACCGGCGCATCGGGGCGCTGCCCGTCGTCGAGGACGGGCGCCTCGTCGGGATCCTCACGCAGAGCGATGTCGTGGCCTCCGTCGCGCGCCACGGATCGCGGTGAGCCGCCGGCTGAGGGCGGAAGGGTGCCGGGAGGAAGGCGCCGAAGCTCGTGGCGACTACGGGCCGGGGACCACAACCACGTACAGCGCGACGTCAGCCCTCTGGACCAGCATCGCCACCGGCATCCGGGGCTCGAGAGTCCGGACCGCGGCCTGGAGGTCGGCCATGGCTCGAATGGGATGCCGGTCGATCTCGCGGATGACGTCGCCGGCGGCGATGCCTGTGCGTGCAGCCGGGCTCGCCGGTTCCACATAGGCCACCCGGACGCCGAGGGTTGGAGCGATCGGACGGGCGTCGAAACCGAGCAGGCGCCTGGCCCGGACGAGGGCCGGCGGCAGCGCCCAATCGTCGGGCTCCTCGCCGAGCTTGACCCGCACCGTGAGCTCGCGTACCGCGCGGCGCACACCGAGCGTGACGACGCGCCCGGGGCTCCGGGTGCCGATGACGCGCTCGAGCTGGGCGCGGGAGGAGATCGGCGTGGTGTCGACGGTGACGACGACGTCGCCTGAGCGCAGACCGGCGCGCCCGCCGGGGCTCCCCGGATGCGCATCGACGACGACGACGCCAGCGGCGTCAGGGGCCCCGAGCGCGCGCGCGAGCTCGGGGCTGAGCGTCTGGGCCGTCACGCCGAGCCAGGGGCGGCTCACCCGGCCCTTCTCCAGCAGCTCGAGATAGATCTTCCGCACCGACCTCGACGGCTGGGCATAGGCGATCCCCTCGCTGCTGAGCGTCGTGCCGAGCCCCACGATCTCGCCGCCCAGGCTCACGATGGGGCCGCCGGCGTAGCCGGTGCCCATCGCGGCGTCCGTCTGCAGGAATCCTGTGCCCGGGCTCGGTCCCGCGTGCGCCGGTGTGGCGGTGACGACGCCCGCCGTCACGGTGCCTTCCAGGCCCATCGGCGCCCCGACGGCGATGACCCACTCGCCGACGTTGACCCGGTTCGAGTCGCCGAGCGGCAGGTACGGCAGCGACGCACCGTCGGGCTCCAGCTTGAGGACCGCCACGTCGGTGCGGCGATCGAGCGCCAGCAACTCCGCTTTCACGGGGGTACCGTCGAGCAGGACGACTTCGAACGCCGGGGCCGCCCGCACGGCCCGGGCGCTCGTCAGCGCGAACCCTCGGGGATCCACGATGACGCCGGGGGCGAGGACGTGCTCTTCGCGGGTCGTCAGGAGATCGAAGAGCTCGGGCTCCTCGTCCAGCGGGGTCAGGTCGGGCCACTCGTCCGTCGCGGCATCGCCGCCGACGGCCCCGGGCATGCGGATGACGATGGACGCCGCGCGGGCCGCCGCCGCGACCCGGGCGAGCGATGCAGGGGGTGGGGGGTCTTCAGCGGCGCCGACAAGACCGGACACGGCGATCAGCAGCGCGATCAACGTGAGCAGCGCCGCTGCGGATGGGCCTCCCCACCTGGGGCGGCCACGCCCCAGGAGACCGACCCACTTCGCGCGGCGCAGCGTCGTCCCGAGCGTGTCACCTGGGCGGAACAGCTCGCACGGGCAATCGGGGACGCGGCATCGGCTGCCGAGCGCGTGATCCTTCTCCGGATGACCGCAGACGCAGTTCATGCCGCCTTCCTCCAGGCAACCAGCTCGTGTCCGCGCGTGACAGTGCGGACCGCGCTGCCCCTTTGCACCGAGCCACCGTCCCGCGTGACAACCACGA